>JAFDWC010000306.1 GCA_018268655.1 Actinomycetota bacterium | reverse complement strand
GACCTGCTGGCGATCCGCGGGCGCACCGCGACCGAGCTCTACCTCGTCGACGAGGTGCAGAAGGTCTACCGCGCCCAGGGCGTCGACATCAACGACAAGCACATCGAGCTGATCGCTCGGCAGATGCTGAAGAAGGTGCGGATCGAGTCGAAGGGCTCGACCAGCCTGCTGCCGGGTCAGCTCGAGGATCGCGGCGCCCTCAAACGGCTCAACAAGAAGACCAAAGAAGACGGCGGCACGCCGGCCAAAGCTGAGGAGGTGATCCTCGGGATCACCAAGGCCTCGCTGGCGACGGAGTCGTTCCTCTCGGCGGCCTCCTTCCAGGAGACGACCAAGGTCCTCACCGACGCCGCCCTCGAGGGCAAACGCGATCGCCTCGTCGGCCTGAAGGAGAACGTCATCATCGGCAAGCTGATCCCGGCAGCCACCGGGCTCAAGCACTACCGGACGGTGGCGATCGAGCCGGCGGTGGCGATCGAGCCGCCGAGCGACGAGGACCTGCTCGAGGAAGACGAGCTGGCTGCGGAGCTTGGTGTCGACGGGGTCGAGACCCCGGTCGAGGGCTTCGGCCTCTCGTTCGCGGAGGAGCTCGAGGAGCTCGCCCAGGAGATCGAGTCGACCTCCGAGGAGTCGAACAAATAGCGAGTGCTCGCGGGCTGGTGTTTGGCCCCCTCAAAACTGGGTAGCCACTGACTGCCTGAGATTGCGAGTCAACGCGGAACGACCCGGGGTTTGCGCCCCGGGTCGTTCCGCGTTCTGGCCTTGTTCGTGCCGGCTGCCTAGTTGCTGCTGCCGCCGGTGAGGCAGTAGGCGAAGGCGGTCAGCGACGAGGCGGCGCCACTGTTGTTCTTCGCCTGGGCGAGCCAGCCGTTGCCCTGGCGCAGGGTCGAGGTCAGCTCGACGCCGAAGTTGGCGGGCTGGGCGCCGCCGCTGATCACCGTCGTGCCTTCGGGGCAGGTGGCGGTGACGCTGACGTTGGCGCCGGCGGCGACCGGGGCGCTGTTGGTCGCCTGGATGATCGGGCCGAGCTCCGAGGCGCGGATCGCTCCGGCCTGGATCTCGCTCGAGCCGACCGAGTTCGGGGCCAGGTCTTCGGCGGTGAGCGAGTCGGGCGCCACCTTGGCGGAGGAGACCGAGTTTTCGGCGAGCTGGGTCGGCCCGACCGCGTTCGGGGCGATCTTCGTCCCGTCGACCGCGTTGGGTGCGATCTTGGTGCCGATCACGGCGCCTTCGTGGAGGTCGACGGCCCGCACGGTCCCGTCGACGATCTGCGCCGAGCGCACCGAGTTCTTGGCGATGCCGACGGCGAGAGCCGAGCCGGAGAGGGCCATGAACAGGGCCACGCAGCTGAGGATCAGCGCGGGGGAGGGGCGGAAACGGCGGGTCTTGGTGGCGATGGTGTCGGTCTTGCTGGTCATCGGGGTTCTCCTTTCGTTGTTTGATTCCCGATGAGTCCAGGTTCGGCCAAGGTGGGAGGTGGGACTACGGGTCCTAGGGGTGAAAGGCGCCACCCCCTTTGACTGCGCAGCGCCAGCGGCCGATATGGCGGAGAGCCGCCCCATCCGCCGCCACCCCCACCGCCCATCCCCCGCAACCCCCGACCCTAGAAACCGCCAAAGGGGACGGGGTGCCTCCCCCCGCTTGCTGGGTTTTTCGCTGGGGAGTGCAGCGGCCG
>JAFDWC010000305.1 GCA_018268655.1 Actinomycetota bacterium | reverse complement strand
CGGCTCGGCGCCGAGCCGGGCGACGGCACGGTGCAGCGGCTCGCATTTCGGGTCCTCCGGGTCGGCCTCCGCCAATGCATCCTCGGCCGCCGCCGCGACCTTCCGCAGCGCCCCGTCGAGGTCCGAGGGCGGCGGCTCGGGGAGCCGGGGCTCGGCGACGCCACGACTGCGCAGCTCGTCGTGGACGCCGGCGACGATCGCCCGCAGCCCCTCGATCTCGAAGGCGGCGACGGTCTCCTCCCGCTGCGGGTCGCCATCGGCGAGGAACGCGGCGAGGGCGTCGTCAAAGGCCTCGCGGGCGGCGCGCGCCGCCTCCGGCGCATCGAGGACGCGGAACCCGGGGTCGATCCCCGCCGCCACCGGGTGGGCGGCGAGGAGGCGGTTGCAGAAGCCGTGGATCGTCGTCACCCAGGCGCCGCCGAACGAGGCGAGCAACTGCCGGGCGCGGTCCTCGCCGACGTCGGCGCGGCGGGAGAGCTCGGCCCGGATCCGCGCCCGCAGCTCGGCCGCCGCCTTGTCGGTGAAGGTGAAGGCGAGGATCGCGTCCGGGGAGACCCGCTCCTCGCAGACCAGCCGGCAGTAGCGCTCGACCATCACCCCGGTCTTGCCGGTGCCGGCCCCGGCCTCGAGCAGGACGTCACCGGCCCGGGCCTCGATCGCGGCCGCCTGCTCGGGGGTCGGTTGGCGGTGCGGCTGCGGCTCGGCGTTGATCGGCGCCTCGATGCTCAACGCTCCTCGACCTCCCAGTCCTCCTCGTAGGCAGGGGCGCGGTCGCGGCGGCAGATCGGCGCGTATTCGCAGAAGGCGGGGCAGACGTCGTGGCCGCGCAGGCCCTCGCGCGGGCCGGGGTCACGGCGGATCTCGCCGCTGCGGATGCGGGCGACGATCGTCGCCGCCCGCCCCCGGGTCGCCGCCAGCAGCTCGTTCAGCTCCTCCTCGGGGACGACGTCGCGGGGGTAGAGCTCGTAGCCGGCGAGGTCCGCCGACGACTCGGCGGCGACGATCCCGCGCGGCCGCCGGGTCGAGGTCCCGCGCAGGGCGTGGTAGAGGCCGCCGACCGGGGTCCCGCCCCAGAGATCGGCGGCCGCGAGCAGGTAGAGCGGCAGCTGCAGCTTCGCCCGCTCCTCGAACTTCTCGCGCGGGGTGACCGTGCCGGAGAGCTTGTAGTCGACGACCACGGTGCGGCCGTCGGGGCTGCGGTCGACCCGGTCGATCGCCCCGTGCAGCCCCCAGCCGCCCAGCTCGAGCGGGGGCCGCTCGGCGTCGACCTCGGCGGCGCCGAAGCCCGCCTCGAGCAGCCACGGCTCGAAGCCGCCGGTCTCGCGCGCCGCCTCCTCGGCGAGGAAGCGTTCGAGCAGGCGCTCGACCCGGCGCCGCATCGCCAGCTCGGCCGGGTGGGCACCGAGCTCGCGCTCGGCGACGACGGCGGCGAGGATCTCGCGCCCGCGGCTGGTCCAGGCGGCGAGAGAGCCGGGGCGCGGGAGCGCGTCGCCGCCGACCCGCTCCTTATATAGGCGCTCGAGCACGGCGTGCATCAGCCCGCCCTGGACCAGCGGGTCGGGCGGCGGCGCCAGCGGCTGCGGGTCGAGCTCGTGGTTGGCGAACCAGCGGTACGAGCAGAGGTCGAACTCCTCCAGGGTGGTGCCCCCGTAGTTACGGACGCCGGCGAGCGCGGCCAGTACCGCCGGGTTGGTCA
>JAFDWC010000304.1 GCA_018268655.1 Actinomycetota bacterium | reverse complement strand
TCGACGAAGTCGGCGGGTTCGAGCGCGGCGGCGGCTTCCTGGCAGGCTTTGCCTTCGGCGCCTTCACCGGCACCTTCCTGCTGGGCCTGTTCGAAGCCTGACTTGACGAAGCCGAACGTGGTCGGGTCGACTTCGAACTCTTCGCCGCCGTAGCCGATGTAGGCGCGATCGGAGAGCAGCGTGACGCCGCCTTCGAAGTCGACCTTTTGGCCTTCGGCCTCGCCGTGGACGGAGGCTTCGAGGTCGGCTTCGGGCAGTTCGCCTTTGGCCCCGGCCTGAAACGGGCCGCTGACGCTGACGTCGAGGCTGCCGGCCTTTTCGCCTTCGGCCTTGACCTTCAGCGAGAGGTTGAGGTTGCCGCTTTCGACGCCTTCCAGGGTCGCCTTGTCGATCACCTTCTGCGGGTCTTCGCTGCTGCCGCTGCCACTGCCGCCACCGCCGCCACAGGCGGATACGAGCGCCGCCAGGGCAGCCACGGTCGCAAGCAGCGCGAGACTGCGAATTCGGCTCAAGAGATATGGCTCCTCATCCAATCGGGAACGGAATCTGTGTCCCCCGATCGTAGGGACTGCAAGCGAAGAGCGGGTTAAAGGACGGGGACGAACCAATGTTCGGCTTCGAACGGGCGCCTACGACGGCCGTCCAGGTCAGCCGACCGGCGCCGGCGGCTCCTGGCCGACCCGCCGCATCCCCGCTTCGATCGACGCGATCACCTGCCGCATCACCGCCACCCGCGCGTAGCGCTTGGACTCGGCGCTGACCAGGTGCCAGGGCGCCTCCTCGCTGCCGGTCTCGGCGACCATCTCCTCGACCGCGGCCTCGTAATCGGGCCGGCGCGAGCGGCTGCGCCAGTCGTCTTCGGTCAGCTTCCAGGTCTTCAGCGGGTCCTCGGCCCGTTCCTCGAAGCGCCGCAGCTGCTCCGCCGCGGAGATGTGGAGCCAGAGCTTGACCAGCACCGTCCCCTCGGCGGCCAGCATCCGCTCGAACTCGGCGATCTCGCGGTAGGCGCGCCGCCACTCCGCCTCGGTCGCGTAGCCCTTGACCCGCTCGACCAGGACACGGCCGTACCAGGTGCGATCGTAGACGCTCATCCCACCCCAGCCGGGCAGCGGCCCGCAGAAGCGGTGCAGGAAGTGGTGGCGGCGCTCGTCCTCGCTGGGCGCGGCGAACTGGACGACGCGGACGTGGCGCGGGTCGAGCGGCGCCACCAGGCGCTTGATCGAGCCGCCCTTGCCGGCGGCGTCCCAGCCCTCGAAGGCGACGAGGAGCGGCGGCCCGAGCCGGCGCGGGCCGATCAGGCCGCCGAGGGTCAGCCGCAGCTGCGCCAGCCGCCGCCCGCACTCCGCCAGCTCCTTTTCCTCCTCCCCGCGCGAGAGCGAGAGGCCGAGGTCGACGTCGTCGAGCGCGCCCATCGAGCGATTATTCCCTCGATTCGAGCGCCGGCGCGGCTTCGCCCCCCGCCGGCCGGTCGGCGCCGGGCAGACCGGCAGCCAGCGGCAGCAGCAGGGCGCCGAGGACGATCAGGACGATCCCGGTGGCGAGCAGCCAGCGCTGCCGGAACAGGCTGCCGAGGATGCCGGCGGCGAAGCCGATCAGCATCAGCGCGATGTAGGGGCCGTGGTTCTGCGGCAGCAGCGCCAGCACTGGCGGTCCGAGGTCGAGCACGGCGCCGGATTATCATCGCCCGATGGCTGACGGCTCGGTG
>JAFDWC010000303.1 GCA_018268655.1 Actinomycetota bacterium | reverse complement strand
CTCGAGGGCCGGGTCCCGGTCTTCTACGGCGCCGAGCTGACGGCGCCGGTCGCCCGCCGCTGGAAGACACAGGTCAACGAGAACGCGAAGCTGCCGGCCTTCTTCCTCGAGCTGCCCGAGGCCGACCACAACGACGTCTGCGGCTGGGAAGCGGCCGCCGAGGGCGCCTTTGCGGCGGTCTTCCTCGAGGACCGCGACGACCACCCACGGGTCGGCGAGCGCTTCGGGCTGACCGCCGAGATCGTCGCCGCCGCCGGTGCCCCGGCGCTGCGGGTCGAGACCGCCGGCGAGACCGCAACCGCGCGGCTGCTCTGGGCGACGATGCTCGGCGACCTCGTCTCGCTCGAGCTGGCCGGCCGCCGCGGCGTCGATCCGCTCCCGGTCGTCGCGATCGAGCGGCTGAAGGCGGCGCTGGGGTGACCGCGGTGGCGGTCAGGTAGCGTCTCGCCGATGCGCGCCATGGTCCTCGCCGCCGGCCTCGGCACGCGCCTGCGGCCGATCACCTACACGATGCCGAAGCCGATGGTGCCGGTTGCCAACCGGCCGGTGATGGAGCACATCCTGCTGCTGCTGAAGCGTCACGGCTTCGCCGAGGTGGTCGCCAACCTGCACTGGTTCCCGGAGCTGATCGAAGAGCGTTTCGGCGACGGTTCCGACTACGCGATGGAGCTGACCTACTCGCACGAGGAGCAGCTGCTCGGGACCTCCGGCGGCGTCCGCAAGGTGCGGGACTTCCTCGGCGACTCGTTCCTGATCATCTCCGGCGACGCCCTCACCGACATCGACCTGAGTGCGATGCGGGCCGCTCACGAAGCACACGACGGGGTCGCGACGCTGGCGACCAAGCGGGTCGACGACACCAGCCAGTTCGGGGTCGCGATCACCGGCTCCGACGGGCGTATCCAGGGCTTCCAGGAGAAGCCGGACCCCAGCGAAGCGCTTTCCGACCTCGCCAACTGCGGCATCTACATGTTCCGCAAGGAGATCTTCGACTTCTTTCCGCCACCGGGCACCAGCAGGGCGGCCGGCCCCGACGATCCCGAAGGCTTCGCGGATTGGGCGATGGACGTCTTCCCGCGCCTGCTCGAGGCCGACGTGCCCTTCTACTCGCACGAGATCGAGGCCTACTGGAACGACATCGGTGATCTCGACGAGCTGCGGGCGAGCTCGGTCGACGCCCTCGCCGGCGCCGTCGAAGTCGAGCTCGACGGCGAGCTGGTCGACGGCTACCTGAGCGGCAGCGCCCCGACCGAGGGCGAGCTGAAGGGTCCGGTCCTGCTCGGCGCCGGCTGCACGATCGCCGACGACGTCCGCATCGACGGGCCGGCGGTGATCGGCGACGGGGTGACGATCGGGGCGGGGAGCAGGCTGAAGGAAGTGATCGCGCTGCCGGGGGCGGAGGTTCCGGCGGGGGCGGTGGTTATCGGGGCGATTTGCGGGTGGGCGGGCTAGGCGGGTTCTCGAAACGCCCGTTTGCGAGGGAAGCCCGCTGCGAGGCACGGCGAGGGACCAGGGTCTTGCGGGGCGGGGCACTCGGCACTCCTCCCCGTGAATTTCGTCGCTCGCCCCTTTCAGGGGCTCCGCTCCGATGTTGGAGCGCCCCCTTTTCAGGGGGCGCAGATACCGGATTGCATTTCCGCCGCTTCGCGACATTCCCGGGGAGGAGTGCCAAGTGCCCCGCTACGGAAAGCTCCCGTCCAACGCCGAGGGTTCGGGCCACCCCATCTCTCT
>JAFDWC010000302.1 GCA_018268655.1 Actinomycetota bacterium | reverse complement strand
CTGGCCGAGGCGCTCGAGCGCGACGCCGACCGCCTCGCCGCGCTCGAGGCGCTCGACGTCGGCAAGCCGCTGGCGGAGGCGCGGATCGCCGACGTCCCGCAGGCGATCGAGACCTTCCACCACTTCGCCGGCTGGGCCGACAAGGTGGGGGGGACGACGGTGCCGCTGCCGGAGCTGAACGGGCGGCCGCAGCTCTCCTACACGGTGCGCGAGCCGGTCGGGGTGGTCGGCGCGATCACCCCCTGGAACGCGCCGACGATGATCGCCGCCTGGAAGCTGGCGCCGGCGCTGGCGGTCGGCTGCGCGGTGGTGCTGAAGCCGCCGGAGGATGCGCCGCTGACGGCGCTGCGGATCGCCGAGCTGGTCGAGGAGGTCGGGTTCCCGGCCGGCACGGTCAGCGTCCTGCCCGGCCGTGGTTCGGTCGCCGGTGCCGCCCTCGTCGCCCACCCCGGCGTCGACAAGGTCAGCTTCACCGGCAGCCCGGAGGTCGGGGCGGAGATCGCCCGCGTCGCCGGCCCCGACATGCGCCGGTTGACGCTCGAGCTCGGCGGCAAGTCGCCGCAGCTGATCTTCCCCGACGCCGACCTCGAGGCGCTGCTGCCGGTGGCGGCGCTGTCGCTGTTCGCCAACTCGGGCCAGGTCTGTGCCGCCGGCACCCGCGTCCTCGTCCACGAGGACCGGCGGGAGGAGGTCCAGGCCGGCCTCGCCAAGCTGGCCGGCGCGATCACCGTCGGCGACCCCTTCGACCCGGCGACCGAGATGGGCGCCCTCGTCAACCGGCGCCAGCTGGAGCGGGTGCTCGGCTACGTCGGGGTGGGGCGCGGTGAGGGGGCGGAGCTCCTCGCCGGCGGCGAGCGGCTGGAGCGGCGCGGCTACTTCGTCGAGCCGACCGTCTTCGCCGGCGACAACCAGATGACGATCGCCCGCGAGGAGATCTTCGGCCCGGTCGGGACCGTGATCCCGTTCAGCAGCGAGGAGGAGGCCGTCCGCCTCGCCAATGAAACCCGCTACGGGCTGACTGCGGTCGTCTGGACCGGGAGCCTCTCCCGCGCCCACCGCACCGCCGCGGCGCTGCGGGTCGGGAAGGTCTGGGTCAACGGGTGGGGGCCACCGGACCCGCGCCTGCCCTGGGGCGGGTCGAAGCTGAGCGGCGTCGGCCGCGAGCTCGGGGTCGCCGGGCTGCACGCGAACACGGAGGAGAAGGTTGTCTCGATCGTCCTCTGACCCCGCCCGCGAGCGGGCCGAGCTGATCGTCCGCGCCTGGCGCGTGCTCGACGGAGAGCGGCGACTCGAGGCGATGCCCGAGTTCTTCGCCGAGGACTACGTCCGCCACTCCAGCGAGGGCGACTACGACCGCGACCAGTTCGGCGAGATCCTCGCCGCCCTCCACGCCGGCTTCCCCGACCTCGCCTCGAGCACCGAGGAAACCGTCGCCGAGGGCGACCGAGTCGCCTACCGCTGGGTCTCCGACGGCACCCACGCCGCCGAGTACCTGGGTGTGCCCCCGACCAACCGCCGGGTGCGGGCGACCGGGATCACGATCAGCCGCTTCGGCCCCGACGGCCGCATCGTCGAGGACTGGTCGTCGTGGAACAAGACCAGCGTCCTGCATGCGCTGGGAATCGTGCCGCTGGGCTAGGGGTTGGGCGTGAGGGTCCTCGGGGTCCCCTCCCAAAACGCTCCGCCTTCGGCTCCGCTGGAGTGTTTTGGGAGGGGACCCCGACGCCCCTCTCACGAAACGCATGAAAT
>JAFDWC010000301.1 GCA_018268655.1 Actinomycetota bacterium | reverse complement strand
ACCGCTGGACGTAATCGAGGGCAAGGTCTCGGTCCTGGACCGGGCCGACGTCGACACCGACCAGATCATCCCCAAGCAGTTCCTGAAGCGGGTCGAGCGAACTGGCTTCGGCGAGTTCCTCTTCTACGACTGGATCCGCGACGGAGAGATCGAGCTCGAGCCGAACCCGATCCTTGTCGCCGGCCGCAACTTCGGCTGCGGCTCCTCGCGCGAGCACGCCCCCTGGGCACTCGAGGACTTCGGCTTCCAGGCGCTGATCGCGCCCTCCTTCGCCGACATCTTCTACTCGAACTGCACCAAGATCGGGCTGCTGCCGGCGATCCTCGACGAGGAGCACTGCAAGGCGGTCGCCCGCGCCGGCGAGGCGCGGATCGACGTCGACGATGAGACGGTCACCTGCTCGGAGGGCGTCTTCGAGTTCTCGGTCGAGCCCGACATCAAGTACCGGCTGCTGAACGGCCTCGACGACATCGGGATCACGCTCGAAAACGTCGGCGCGATCGACTCCTTCGAGGAGACGGAGGTTGCGGCCCAGGGGCCGGTGACGACGGCGCTCTCGTGACCCCGGTCGAGAGCTCATCGAAGGACTGGGACGCCGCCAGCTACCAGCGGATCTCGGTTCCGCACGAGGAGTGGGCGCGGGCGCTGATGGAGCGCCTGCCGCTGGCCGGCGGCGAGACGGTCCTCGACGCCGGCTGTGGCACCGGCCGCGTCACCCGGATGCTGGTCGAGCGCCTGCCCACGGGCCGAGTCATCGCGGTCGATGGCTCGGCGGCGATGGTCGAGCAGGTGCGAGGGATCCTGCGTCCGCAGGACGAGGCGTTCGTCGTCGACCTGACCCGGCTCGAGCTCGACGAGCCGGCCGATGCGGCGGTCTCCAGCGCCGTCTTCCACTGGATCCGTGACCATGACGCGCTGTTCGCTCGGATGCGGGCGGCATTGAAGCCAGGTGCACGCTTCGAGGCCCAATGCGGCGGCCACGGAAACATCGACGGGTTCCGCCGCCGCTCGGCGGCGGTGGCCGCTCGCGAGCCGTACGCCTCGCACCTGACCGAGTTCGAGGCGCCGTGGTACTACGCCGACGTCGAGGAGACCGAAGCGCGGCTGCGCGCTGCAGGCTTCGAGCGGGTTCAGGCCTGGTCGCAGCCCGTGGACGTGGTACCGCCAGATCCGCGCGAGTTCGTGCGGACGCTGACCCTGAAGCCGCAGCTCGATCTCCTGCCAGCGGAGCTGCACGAGCGGTTCATCGACGAGGTGCTGGAGGAGACCGGCGAACCGTTGACCTTGGACTACGTCCGCCTCAACATCTCCGCCGTCGCTGCCTGAGGTGCCCGAGCGGCGACCCGACAACCGCACGGCGCGATCCCTAGAGTCCAGCCCCGCATGAGCAGCGACGCCACGCCCCACATCGTCGTCCTCCCGGGCGACGGGATCGGCCCCGAGATCATCGCTGCGGCCCGCCAGGTGCTCGACGCCCTCGGCGAGTTCCGCTATGAGGAGCACCTGCTCGGTGGCGCCTCGATCGACGCCCACGGCACCGCTCTGACCGAGGAGACCCTGGCCGCCGCCAAGGCCGCCGACGCGGTCCTGCTCGGCGCCGTCGGCGGTCCCAAATGGGACACCACCGATCCCGACCAGCCGCGCCCGGAGCAGGGCCTGCTTGGGATTCGCAAAGGGATGGGCCTGTTCGCCAACCTGCGCCCGGTGCGGCCGAGCCCGGCGCTGATGGGCGCCAGCCCGCTGCGCGAGGAGCGG
>JAFDWC010000300.1 GCA_018268655.1 Actinomycetota bacterium | reverse complement strand
AGAGCTGCAGGGTGTCGTTGATCTCCATCGCCGAGACGTCGACGACGATCCGGTCCGGGATCGCGGTCGGCAGCGCTTCGACGGTGATCTCGCGGGTGACGTGCTCGAGCACGCCGGAAGCCTTGACGCCGGGGGCGTCCTCGGCCCCTTCGAGCTCGATCGCGACGTCGGCCTGGATCGCCTCGTCGAGCCTCACCTCCTGCAGGTCGATGTGCTGGAGGGTGCCGCGGACCGGGTGCAGCTGCTGTTCCTTGACCACCACCGGGACCTCTTTGGAACCCTCGATCTGGAGGTCGAAGAGCGCCGCCCCAGCGGCGAGGACGAGGTGGACGTCGCGTTCCGCGACCTGGAACGGGCGCGCCTCCGAGCCACCGCCGTAGACGACGCCGGGCACCAGGCCCTGACGCCGCAGGCGGCGTGAGGTGCGCGAGCCGAAATCGGCGCGCGGAGCGACTTTGAGCGTGGAACGACCAGCGGCCATCGGACGGAAGAGAATAGAGAACCGGCGCCGAAAGCGGCTGCGCGGCCTCAGCGGCCGCATTTTTCCAGCCCCCGCCCGCGCCTGTGGCAGGCTTCAGCGATGGCGGACGAGGGGAAGATCCCGAAAGGCAGGATCCGGCGCTCGGCCAAGCTGGGCTCGATCATCGGGGTCCAGGGGGCCCGCTACGCCGGGACCAAAGCGGCCAACGTCGGCCGCTCCGAGGAGGACAGCCGCGAGCACCTCGAGCAGCGCCACCTGGAGACTGCGATGAAGATGGTCTCCGCGCTCGGCCAGATGAAGGGCGCGGCGATGAAGCTCGGGCAGTTCGCCTCCTTCATCGACACCGAGTTCATCCCCGAGGAGTACCGCGAGATCTACCAGGAGCAGCTGGCGAAACTGCGGACCGAGGCGCCGGCGATGCCCTGGGAGCGGGTCGAGAAGGTGCTGGTGGAGGAGTACGACGGCGAGCCGCTGGGCGAGCTGTTCGCCGAGTTCGACCACGAGGCCTTCGCCGCCGCCTCGATCGGCCAGGTGCACCGGGCCGAGCTGCTCGACGGGCGGGCGGTGGCGGTGAAGATCCAGTACCCGGGGATCGCCGAGGCGCTCGAGGCCGACCTCCGCAACGCCGGCACCCTGGTCCGGCTGGCGCGGGCGATCGCGCCCGGCCTCGACGCCAAGGCGATCGCGGAGGAGCTGCGCGAGCGGGTGATGGAGGAGCTCGACTACGAGTACGAGGCGCAGAACCAGCGCACCTTCGCCCGCGCCTATCGCGAACACCCCTTCATCTACGTGCCGGAAGTGGTGACGCGGCTCTCGCGGCGGCGGGTCCTGGTCACCGAGCTCGTCGACGGCAAGGGCTTCGAAGCGATCAAGGAGCTGCCGCACGAGGAGCGCAGCCGCTTCGGCGAGATCGTCTACCGCGGCAGCTTCGGCTCGATCTACCACCTCCAGCACTTCAACGCCGACCCCCACCCCGGCAACTACCTGCTGCTCGGCGACGGCCGCGTCGCCTTCCTCGACTTCGGGATGACGAAGAAGCTCGACCGCGAGCAGATCCTGCTCGAGCAGCGCGCCTTCGACGCCGCGTCGCGCAACAAGCCGGAGGAGTTCCGCCAGGCGCTGGCCGAGCTCGGCTTCGTCAAGAACCCCTCCAAGCTCGACGCCGAGCGCCTGATGGAGCACATGCGGGCGGTCGGCGGCTGGTACGTCGAAGACCGCGAGATCGAGATCACGCCGCGGCGGGTGATGAAGATCATCGAGTCGATGAACGACCCGCGCTCGGAGTACTTCGACCTGATGCGGCGCGAGTCGATCCCGGCCGACGAGCTGA
>JAFDWC010000002.1 GCA_018268655.1 Actinomycetota bacterium | reverse complement strand
AAGCGCTTCGGCGCCGTCACCGCTCTCGCCGGCGTCAACTTCGAGGTTGGCGCCGGCGAAGTGGTGGCGCTGATCGGGGAGAACGGCAGCGGCAAGTCGACGCTGGCGCGGATCCTCGCCGGGGTATTGACCCCCGACCGCGGTCAGCTGCGGGTCGACGGCAGCGAAGTCCGCTTCAAGGGCCCGGAGGACGCACTCGGACACGGGGTCGCGATCGTCACCCAGGAGCTGACCGCGGTCCCCGCCATGTCGCTGGCCGAGAACGTGCTGCTGGGGCGCATGCGGCCCTCGCTGAAAAGGGTGCGCCGGCGCGGGCTCGAGGAGGAGGCGGGGCGGTTGCTGGCCAGGGTCGGCATCCAGCGCCGCCCGAGCGAGCGCTTCTCGGCCCTCCGCGCCGGCGAGCGCGAGCTGGTCGAGGTCGCCAAGGCGCTCTCCTCGGCGCCGCGGCTGCTGATCCTCGACGAGGCGACCAGCCGCCTCGGCGAGGAGGCGGTGGGCTCGCTGCTGGCGGTGGTGCGGCGACTGCGCGAGGAGGGCACGTCGACGGTATTCATCACCCACCGGCTGCGCGAGGTGCTGGGGCTGGCCGACCGCGCGGTCGTCCTCCGCGACGGCGAGAAGGTCGGCGAGCTGCCGGGTGGCCAGCTCGACGAGGCCAGGCTCAGCCGGATGATGGTCGGCCGCGAGTTGAAGGGCTTCTTCGGCAAGCGCGACCTCTCGCCCGGAGAAGCGGTGCTGGAGGTCGACGAGCTGCTGGTCGCGGGAGCGGGGAGCCCGGTCTCGCTCCGGGTGCGGGCCCGCGAAGTGGTCGGCCTGGCCGGCCTCACGGGGGCCGGCCGCACCGAGCTGCTGGAGACGATCGCCGGCGCCCGCCGGCCGCTCGGCGGCAAGGTGCAGGTGGCCGGGCGGCCGGTCCGCCTCGGTGCCGTCGGCGCCGCCCTGCGAGCCGGCATCGCGCTGGTCCCGGAGGACCGGCGCGGCCAGGCGCTGGTCCTCGACCGCTCGGTGGCCGAGAACGCCGAGCTGTCCTTCTACCGGCCGCTGCAACGGCTCGGCCGGCGTTCGGTCTCGCCCGACGCGCGGCTGGCGCTGGAGCGGATGGGGGTGACGGCCGGCAGGTTCGGGGCGCCGGTGCGGACGCTCTCCGGCGGCAACCAGCAGAAGGTCGTGATCGGCCGCTGCCTCTCGCTGCAGCCGCGGGTCCTGCTGCTCGACGAGCCGACGCGCGGGGTCGACATCGGCGCCAAGGAGGAGATCTTCCTGATCATCGGCCAGATGCTGGAGGCCGGCATGGCGATCCTCTTCGCCTCCTCGGAGCTGCCCGAGGTGCTCGGGATCAGCGACCGGGTGCTGGTGATGCACGAGGGCCGGCTCGCCGGCGAGCTGGATTCCGGCGAGGCGACCGAGGAGCGGATCGCATACCTGAGCACAGGAGGGATGAGCGTTGTCTAGTAGCGAGCTTCAGATCGAGCATCGGCCAGCGGCGAAACCGTGGTCGAGGTCCGCCGAGGCGGTTGGGCCCTACAGCGGGGTCCTCGCGATCCTGCTGTTGCTCTGCGTGTTCTTCACCATCACCCAGCCGAAGTTCGCCACCACCGGCAACTTGCTGACGATCCTCGAAGCGAACGCGAGCCTGATCGTGGTCAGCGTCGGCCTCACGTTCGTGATGATCGTCGGCGGCTTCGACCTCTCGATCGGCGGTGTCTCGGCGCTAGCGGGGGTGCTGCTCGGCAAGCTGGTGCTCGCCGCCGGGGTCGCCGATGCGATCGCGATCCCGCTGATCATCGTCGGAGCCGCTGCCTTCGGCGCCCTCGTCAACGGCGGCTTGATCGCCCGCGTCGGGCTCTCCTTCCTGGTTGTCACGCTCGGCACGATGGCGCTCACTCGCGGCTTGGCGCTGCTGGTCAGCGGCGGCTCGACCCAGAGCCTCTACGACCACGAAGTGATCCGCTGGCTGGGCAGCGGACAGGTGCTCGGCTCGATCCCGGTGCCGGCGCTGATCGCGGTTGCGGTGCTGCTGGTCGCGATCTACGTCACCCGGTACACCGGGTACGGACGGCTCGTGTACGCGGTCGGCGGCAACGACGAGGCGTCGCGGCTGGCCGGGGTGAATGTGGCGCTGATCAGAATGTCGACCTACTCGATCTGCGCCGCGCTTGCAGGGCTCGCCGGCATCCTCGACGCGGGGCGGCTCGCCTCGGCTTCGCCAGATGCCGCCGTCGGCCTCGAACTCTCGGCCGCCGCCGCGGTCCTGCTCGGCGGCACCGCCCTCGGCGGCGGGGTCGGAACGATGCTGGGGACGCTGTTGGGTGCACTGTTCCTGGGAGTTCTCAGCAACGGGCTGATAATCGCCAGCATCTCCGTCTACTGGCAGGGTGTCGTCACCGGCTGCGTGCTGATCCTCTCGCTGCTCGCCGACCGGTTGCGGCGGCGGCGGTTGGCCACCTCGGGCCAATAGGTCGATAGCTCCACGGCGGGCCGATCTCGATCGCGGTCCGGCAGCGCGTGGCCGCGCGCCTAGACGCGCCTCGCCGTGGAGCTAGTCACCTGGATCGCAGCCGGAATCACATCCGAGGCCAGAGTTGGATTTCTGGGCGACGATCGCCTGGCGCACGGCGTCGGCGCGGCCGCGAGCGCCGAGCTTGGCGTAGATGTTCTTCAGGTGCCGCTTTACCGTGTTGGTACTGATCCCTAGCGCGGTGCCGACCTCGCGATCGCGCATCCCCAGCGCCACCGCTTCCAGCACCTCGGCCTCTCGCGGAGTAAGCGGCGGTACCAATGCGGCGGCGTCGACCTGGGGAGAAGCTGACTCGTACAGATAGGAGACGAAGATGGTGCGGGTTCCGGTCACCCGTGTCGTCTCGATGCTGACGGACTCCCACTCCGCCTGCACCGGTGCGCCGCTCATCGCGGCGTCGTGGACGTTCTTGCGAAGCACCGACTCCAGCTGCCGCTGAGTGTCCGAACCGGGGATCCCGTAGAGCCGCGCCGCGCGCTCGCTTTCGCAGATCCGGCGCCCGTTGAAGTCGGAGAGGACGACTGAGCGCGGGAGGTCGCGAACGAGGGCCCGCGTCGCCGCGAACTCCTCGCGCATCTGTGAACGCTCGCGGGCGAACGCCAGCGCTGGCGCGGCGAAGCCGCCGATCAGGCTGGCGGTGCGGATGTCGCGGTCTGTGAACGGCCCGTGCGAGGCGGAGCGGGAGAAGTGCAGCGTCCCGACCAGGGCGCCCTGGTGGAAGAGAGGGGCGAGAAGCGCGTGCGAGAGCCCGTCCTCGCGTAGCAGCTGGCCGAGCTCCGGCATCTGGTCCGTCCAGTCGCCGGCGGGGAACAGGATCCGGTCGTGGACCGCCCGTCGCTTCGCCAGTATGTACTGAAAGAAGACATCGCCGCGCCGGCCCCCCGCTTCCTCGTAGGACTCGAGGAACGCGTCCGAGAGACCGTCGGTGGCGACCGCGCAGGGCGCGAGGGTTGCCGGTTCGAGTGCGGTTATCCCGTAGGCGTCGGCCCCGATCAACCCGCCCACACTGCGCAGGTGCTGCGCCTGGACGCTTTCGATCTCAGAGCGCGACAGCAGGCTCTGCGCGTATCTCGCGGTGCGTTCCCACGCTCCCGTATTGAACTGGGCGCTCAATCTCTCCACCTTCCAGGCCCCAGGCGACGGTGCATCCTACTCGACCGACCGGTCTGCGAGGGGCTGGCGAGCCTCGAACGGCTGCGGCTGCACCAGGCGCGCCACATCTACGCCTCTTTCATGATCGCGGCGAGCGTCAACTCCACGGCGCTCTCGTCGTTCATCGGGCACGCTTCGATCACGGTCACCTTCGACCTCTACGCGCACCTGATGCCAGGAACCGAGTCGGAAGGCGCGGCCCTGCTCGACGCTTTCTTGGAAGATCCGGAAGCCGGGGACGAAGCAGCCTGAGCCGGTCACTAGCGTTGCGCCGGGTGGCGACCTACAGCAAGAGCAGAGTTGATCGGGCCGGCCAGTTCCTCGCCGATGCGGTCCGTGCCGTAATCGCGGACAGGCCGAGAGAGGAGCAGGAGAGAGAGGAACTTGTAGAAGCGATCGAGATCGTCGATTGGTGGCGAACCGAGCACGCACGGCCATTGTCGAGGGTGGCCGCCAACCTGCGCTATCACGTCGCGGAAGAGGAAAACGCGGTCGTTGCCCAGCGCCTGAAGAAATTTCCGACGATCGCTGGCAAGCTCCTGCGCGAGCCGCGAATGAAGCTCTCGCGCATGGCGGACATCGGAGGTGTCCGCGCCGTTCTCCCCGACCAGGACGCCGTCTACCGGATCGGTGCCCGGCTGAGGAAGAACTGGACGATCACCAAGACCCGCGACTACATCGCCGAGCCAAAGGACGACGGGTATCGCGCGCTGCACCTGATCGACCGCCACGGGGGCCGGCTGATTGAGGTCCAACTCCGCACCAGATATCAAGATCGCTGGGCGAATGCCGTCGAGGTGATGGCACGTGACTTTGCGCCAGGATTGAAGTTCGGAGGCGGTCCCGAGGGCGTGCGCGATTACTTCGTGGCGTTGGCGGAGATGGTCGCGAGCCTTGATCAAGGCCGGCCAGTGGATGCGGCGGTGTTGGCCCGTTTGAGCAGTCTGAGAGAGCACGTCGATACCCTTGAAGCGGAACGCGAGCGATGAGCCCCGACGAGATCCAGCACTTCCTTGTGGTCTTCGACCCGGAGACGGGCGAGGCCGACGTGCAGAAATTCGGGATCGACTACGACGCTGCCCAGGCGGCATACGCCGCGGCAGAGGTCGCCAACGGGGGTATCGACGCGAAGCTCGACATCGTCCTCCTGAGCGCCGACTCGCTGGAGACGATCGAACAGACTCACTCAAGCTACTTCGGCGGGGACCGAAAGAAGCTCGAAGCGCTTTTGCAGGGCTGAGCCAAGGATTGACGTTCGGTGGCTCACCGGGAGCCGCCCGTTGCGCCACCGACTGCGCCACAGTGCGCCACCCTTACAACCGGATTCAGCCGGTCGCATCCGGATTCACGACCGGCCTTCGAAAGGCCCGGAATTTGGCTCAATAGAGCCAAATTCGAGCACATCAGCGGAGGGGGTGGGATTCGAACCCACGAGACCGCTTACGCGGCCCAACGGCTTTCAAGGCCGCCGCATTCAACCGCTCTGCCACCCCTCCGGGACCTGCCGCCCATGCTAGAGCCAATCCGAGCGTCCGACTCGGCTCGTCCCGGACGCTCAGGAACCCTTTCGGTGATTGGATGGGCCGATGCGTCGGCTGCTCATCCTGGCCTCGGCAATGGTTTTCCTCGACGTCGCCTTCTTCGCGGCGATCGCGCCGCTGCTGCCGACCTACGTCGACGAGCTCCACCTGAGCAAGTCCGCCGCCGGGATCCTCTCCGCCTCCTACGCCGTCGGGACGCTGATCACGGCGCTGCCGGCGGGCTATGTCGCCAGCCGGGTCGGACCGCGCCGGACGGTGATCGCCGGGCTGCTCCTGCTCGGTTGCTCGAGCCTGGTCTTCGGCCTCGTCCACCACATCGCCCTGCTCGACGGCGCTCGCTTCGTCCAGGGCTGCTCCGGCTCGCTGATCTGGTCGGGGGCGCTGACCTGGCTGATCAGCAGCGCCCCCGAGGAGAACCGCGGCTCGGTGATCGGGACGGCGCTCGGGACCGCGGTCGCCGGCGCCCTGCTGGGGCCGGCGCTCGGCGCCCTCGCGGCCTCGATCGGCACCGGTGTCGTCTTCGGGTCGGTGCTCGGCATCTCCCTCGCGCTCGCCTACGCGGCGGCGCGGACGCCCGATTCGGGGACGCCGGAAACACAGCCGCTGCGCGAGGTGATCGCCGCCCTCACCTCGAGGCCGGTGGTCGAGGCGACGATCTTCGTCGGCGTGCCCTCGGTGATGTTCGGCGCGCTCGAGGTGCTGGTGCCGCTGCGGATCGACTCGCTCGGCGGCGGCCACGGGCTGATCGCGGTCGGCTTCATCGCCGGAGCGGCGCTGGAGGCGGTGCTGGCGCCGATCGCCGGCCGAGTCTCCGACCGGGTCGGTCGCCGCACCCCGTACGTGGTCGGGCTGACGATCTGCGCGTTCTCGATGGCCGCGATGGCGATCGCGATGGCGGTGGGGACGGTGCTGGCCGCCCTGATCTTCAGCTCGCTCGGGGCCGGGATCTGCTTCGCGCCGGCGATGGCGCAGATCGCCGACGTCGTCGCCGCCTCGCGCCTGCACCAGGGCTTCGCCGCCGGCGTCTCCAACATGGCCTGGGCCTCGGGGCAGGTGCTGGGAGGGATCGGCGGCGGCGTCGTCGCCAACGCGACCGGTTACGCGGCACCGAGCATCGGGATCGCGGCGCTGCTGATGGCGACCGTCTTCTACGCCCAGCGGACGCTCGACGCGACGCCGGTCGCCCCGTCGATGGGGCGGTGACTCAGAGGAACGTCTTGCCCTCGCCGCGGTAGGTGGGGACGACGTCGACGATCCGCTCGCCTTCGACCAGGTGGAGGCGGCTGAAGCGCTCGCAGAGCTCGCCGGCCTTGGCGTGGCGGAAGTAGGCGCGGTCGCCGACCGCGAGCTCGGCCGCCGGTGGGCCGAGCAGCGGGGTCTGGACCTCGCCGGCGCCCTCCTCGGCGTCGAGCTCGAGCCCCGGCGGCAGCCACGGCCCCGGCAGCCGCGACGGTTCCGAGGTGCCGGAGGCGAGGTAGCCGCCGCCGAGCGCCGTCGCCACCTGCGGCGAGGGCTTGCGGACGATCGGCAGCGCGAAGCCGGCGGCCGGGGTGAGGGTGAAGCGGCCGTAGTGGTCGAAGTGGGTGGGGGCGAAGAAGCCGGAGCCCGCGGTCACCTCGCTGACCACCTCCTCGGTCGAGGTCAGCTCGAGGCTGCCGGTGCCGCCCCCGTTCACCACCTCGAGCTCGACGAACTCGCTGAGGGCGGTGACGATCGCGGCCCGCCGCTGGGACAGTTCCCGCGCCGAGCGCCGCTGCATGAAGCGGATCATCATCCCCCGCAGCGGCTTCCCCGGCGGCCGGTCGGGGACGCCGGCGATCTGGCCCTCGTAGGCCAGCAGCGCGTCGAGTTCGATCTGCGGCCGGCTCTCGATCTCCCGCGCCAGCGCCACCACCTGCTCCGGGGTCCGCAGCGGCGAGCGCTTCGGCCCCACCTTGACCCGGCCGCCGAGCCACCACCAGCCGGCGTCGACGTCGACGCAGACGCGGACCGGCGGCGAGTTGGCGCCGAGCACCGACTCGATCGCGTCGAGATGCTCGACGCAGTCGACCGGCACGATCGGGGCGCGGTCGGGGTCGGCCGCCGAGCGCAGCGCCAGTTCCTCCAGCGCGCCGATGTCGGCGGTCGGGTAGGCGAGCAGCAGGTCGTCGAACCCGTGCTCGGCCAGCCACAGCGTCTCCGGCAGGGTGAACGTCATCAGCCCCTGGAAGCGCGGGTCTCGGCGCAGGATCGCCTCCAGCAGGGGCCGGCAGCGGATCGACTTGCTGGCGACCCGGACCGGCTTCTCGCCGGCCCGCTCCAGCATTGCCGCCGCGTTCGCCCACATCGCGTCGAGGTCGACGAAGGCGAACGGCGCCTCGACCTGCTCGAAGATCCGCTCGTAACGCGCGTGCGATTGGCTGCTCGGTCCCGACACCCGGACGAGACTATCCGCGCCAAGCCCGGTCAAATACTTACAATCGACCGGCGGTGCCCGGAGAGGTGGCCGAGTGGCTGAAGGCACTCGCCTGCTAAGCGAGTAGGGGGCGCAAGCTCTCTCGAGGGTTCGAATCCCTCCCTCTCCGCTTTGCCGCGTTCTGGCGCGGCGCGCCGTGGCGCCCTCGGTCGCCCATGTGCAGAGCCGGCGCGGTCGCGCCCCGCTCCACCCCGACGATCGGGCGTTTGTGACCTCGCTAACACCCGATTCACCGAGCAGGCGCTCCGCTCCCTCTAGATTCCTCACCGTGGACCTGCCACCGCCCATCAACAAGCTCAGCGCCCACCTCGATCGCCGGACCAAGATCGTCGCCACGGTCGGTCCAGCTAGCTGGGAGCGCAGCGTGCTCGAGCAGATGATCGCCTCGGGCACCGATGTCTTCCGGCTCAACTTCTCCCACGCCGGGGAGGAGAAACAGGCCGAGGTGATCACGACGATTCGCGCCGCCGCCGAGGCGGTCGGCCGCGAGGCGGCGATCCTCGGCGACCTGCCGGGGCCGAAGCTCCGGATCGGCGAGCTCCGCGACGACTTCGCCGAGCTCGAGACCGGGATGCACGTGACCCTGACCCCGCGCGACGTCGAGGGCGACCGGGCGACGATCCCGGTCTCCTGGCCCGGGGTCGCCGCCCTGCAGGAGAACGAGCTCGTCTACCTCGCCGACGGGGCGATCCGGCTGCGGGTGCAGCGGCCGGAGGAGGAGGGCGTCCGCGCCGAGGTCGAGGTCGGCGGCACCCTCTCCTCCCACAAGGGGATGAACATCCCCGGCGGCACCGAGCTGCCGGCGGCGACCGAGAGCGACCTGCGCTGGGCGGAGTTCGCCGCCAGGAGCGGCGTCGACCTGCTCGCCGTCTCCTTCGTCTCGGCTGCCTCGGACCTGGTCCCGGTGCGCCAGCGGCTCGACTCGCTCGGCTCCGACATCCCGTTGATCGCGAAGATCGAGCGGCCCCAGGCGGCCGCCAACATCGAGGAGATCGTCGAGGAGGCGACCAGCGGGATCATGGTCGCCCGCGGCGACCTCGGGATCGAAGTGCCGCTGGCCGAGGTGCCGATCCTGCAGAAGCAGCTGATCCGCGCCGCCGGCCGGCGCTCGAAGCCGGTGATCACCGCGACCCAGATGCTGGCCTCGATGGTGACCGCCCGGCGCCCGACCCGGGCCGAGGTGACCGACGTCGCCAACGCGATCTACGACGGCACCGACGCCGTCATGCTCTCCGAGGAGACCGCGGTCGGCCTGCACCCGGTCGAGGCGGTGCGGGTGATGGACCGGATCGCCCGCGCCACCGAGCCCGACCTCCCCTACGGCGAGTGGCTCTTCTCCCGCACCGACCAGCACACCACCGACGTCGCCTCCTCGGTCGCCCAGTCGGCGGTCGGGGCGGTCTACCGGCTCGGGTTGAAGGCGCTGATCGTGCCGACCACGAGCGGCCGCACCGCCCGGATCATCTCCGCGCACCGGCCGAACGTGCCGGTGCTGGCGATCAGCCCACGGCTGGAGACGGTGCGCCGGATGAACCTGCTCTCCGGGGTGACGGCGGTGCTGAGCGACCACGACCTCGACATCCGCGACCTCCTGCGCAGCTGCGCGACGCTCGCCTCCCTGCACGGGATCGCCGAGTCGGGCGACCGGGTGGCGATCGTCGCCGGGCTGCCCGAACAGGAAATGGGCACGAACCTGTTCGAGGTGCACCGGGTGCCATGAGCGACGCCGGCGACCCCGCTGCCGGCCCGGTCGTCCGGCTCGAGCGCGAGCCGAGCGGCCTTGCCGTCCTCACCCTCGACAGCCCGCCGCTGAACCTCTTCGACCGGCGGATGATCGAGGGGCTGCAGGCGGGGCTCGGCGAGCTGGCGGTGGAGCCGCCGCGGGCGCTGCTGGTGCGGGCCGAGGGTCGGGCGGTCTCCGGCGGGGTCGACGTCGACGTCTTCTCGGGACTGACCCCGGAGACGGGGAGGGCGCTGTGGACCCGGCTGCTCGGGTTGGTGGCGACGGTCGAGGGGCTGCCGGCGCCGGTGGTCTTCGCCGCGCACGCGCTGACCCTGACCGCGGCCTTCGAGCTGGCGCTGGCCTGCGACCTGATCGTGGCGAGCCCGCGGGCGAGCTTCGGCCTGGTCGAGAAGGTGGTCGGGTTGACTCCCTCGATGGGCGGGACCCAGCGGCTGGCCGAGCGCGCCGGCTCCGGGCGCGCGCGCCAGTTCGTGATGAGCGGCGGCATCTTCCCGGCGGAGGAGATGGAGCGCTGGGGGGTCGTCAACGAGATCTATCCCGCGGAGGAGTTCGAGGCACGCTCGCGAGCCCTGGCCGAGGAGCTGGCGGCGGGTCCGACGAAGGCGCACGCGATGACCAAGCTGGTGCTGCGGCGCTTCCGCGAAGGCGGGATCCCAGCCGCCGACGAGGTGATCAGGACCGAGGCGGCGGACCTGTTCGCGACCGAGGACCTGCGGAACGCGGTCCGGACCTTCCTCGAGCACGGCGGGCCCGGCCACGCCAGTTTCGAGGGCCGCTGACCGGTTAGGTGTTCGTCATCTAGGCTGGCCAGGTGACCGACTTCGACCTGATCGCCAAGGGGATGAGCCAGGCTGTGCCGCTGGTCGGCTACCTCGACCTGCGGGTCGAGAGGATCGCCGCCGGGGAGGCCACGGTGGTCCTTCCCGACAGGGCGGAGCTGAGGAACCACGTCGGCTCCCAGCACGCGGGGGCGCTGTTCACCGCCGCCGAGACGGCGTCGGGGGCGGCCTTCGTCGGGGCGTTCGCCGAACGGATGGGCGAAGTGCGACCGCTGGCGCGGAGCGCGGAGATCTCCTACGAGAAGATCGCGACCGGCGAGGTGACGGCGCGGGCCCGCCTCGGCGTGCCGGCGGCCGAGGCGCTGGCGACCCTCGACAGCGAGGGCGTGGTGGAGTTCCCCTGCGAGATCGAGCTGCAGGACGGCGACGGGGCGACGGTCGCCACCGCGACCGTGCGCTGGCACGTGCGCCGGGTCGAGCCGGCGGCGGCGCCAGAGGCCGGGGCGGCCTCGGCGGACGCCTGACCCCGGCGCGATTGCCGAACGGCGCCGCTGGGTAAGTTGCGGCCATGCGGATCGCTCGGCTGCTTGCCCGCTTCCTCCTCGGCGGCATCTTCTTCGCCCACGGCACCCAGAAGCTGTTCGGCTGGTTCGGCGGCGGCGGCCCAGAGGCGACCGGGCAGATGATGGAGCGACTCGGCATGCACCCGGGCAAGCGCAACGCGATCGCCGCCGGCTCGGCTGAGACCTTCGGCGGCCTCGGCATCGCCCTCGGCGCCTGCACCCCCGCCGCCGCGGCCGCCCTGATCGCGACCATGATCACCGCCATCCGCACCGTCCACATCGACAAAGGCTTCTTCTCCACCGAAGGCGGCTATGAGTTCAACCTCGCCCTGATCGCCGCCCTCCTCATCTTGGTCGACGCCGGCCCCGGCTCACCCTCCCTCGACTCCGCCCGCGGCCGCGACGACTCCGGCCCGGCGCTCGCCCTCGCGGCCCTCGCCGCCGGCGCCCTCGGCTCCACCCTGGCGATCGCAGCCGGCCACCGCGCCACCCCTGCCCCGGACCCCACCCCAGGCCCCGAGCCCTCGGCAACCCCGGCCAGCAACTAGAATCGCCGGTTCGGGGTCCACCCACCCCACTAGCGCCAGTAGCTCAGCCGGATAGAGCGTCGGTCTACGAAACCGAAGGTCACAGGTTCGAATCCTGTCTGGCGCGTTGGTCGTTTTCCGCTTGGGGATGCGGAATCAACTCCGTTCAGGCCGTGACAATCGTCTGCAAAAAGGGCCGTGGGGCAAGCCCTGGGGCAAGGTGAGCCCGACGCTCGTTCCGCCGACGCGGCTCACGGTCGGCGGCGGCGAGCGCTTGGCTCGCCGCTACCACGAGCACATCCACGATGCCATCACCGCTGACGGCGCCTTGTAGGTGCGATCGCCAGCCCGACCCCCCTTGACGCCGGTTCGGCAAAGGTCAAGCATGGGGCGATGGCCTTCGAAGCAACGGCGGCGACGGGCGATGCCTGGGAGCGCTTCGTTGCCGGCGAGCCGACCCTTCCCGGCGTTCGCCCGGAAGTCCTGCGGTCCTGGCATCGCTGCCGGGATCGATATGGCGTCGACCCGACCTTGACCCACGCGCCAACGGCGACCGAGCCCGGCTGGCAGGGGCCCGAACAGGGCGTGCTCGCCGCCGAGCTCGGAGCGGCCGCGGCGGCGATCGCCGCCCGCGCAGTCGGAAGCTCCGCTGCGATCTCGGCTGCCGATGGCGAAGGGCGCGTGCTGGCGGGTTGGGGGCATCAGGACACGCTGGAGCGGGCGCGGGCGCAGAATTTCGGCCCTGCCTTCGCTTGGAGCGAGCCGATGGCGGGAACCTCGGCGATCGGAACCGCGCTGGCGACCGGCGGGATCACCGAGGTCCATCGCTTCGAGCACTGGTGCTCGGGCTTCCATCCCTGGAGCTGCGCGGCGGTTGCGATCAGCGACCCGACGACCGCGGAGCCGGTGGGCAGCCTTTCGGTAACCGTCTTCAAGCAGCCGCTCCCCGACGCGGCGCGGGGCTGGCTCGAGGATTCGGCGGCCGAGCTGGAGAGCCGCCTTCGCCGCCGAGCGGCGAGCGCATCGTCGGAACTCGTCACGACCCATCGGGTGCGGCCGAGGGGCCGCTTCGGCTCGGCTGCGATCGACGTCGGCGGCCGCATCGTCGCCGCCGATGAGGCGGCGCGGTTGGCGCTTGCCGGGTCGCAGGACAACCTGAGGCGGCTGGCACGGGCGATAGTCGATCGGGCTCGCTCCGAGCACGGATGGACCGGCGCAGCGGAGCTCGACAGCGGTGGGGTTGTCGAGCTGGAGGCGATCTACTCCGCGCAGCGCGAGCTGATCGGCGTCCTGGCATCCGTCGCCGAGCCCGGCGAGCCGAGCCCTCGTGCCGAGGGCCTTCACGGCGGGCGGATCGCCGGCGAGCTGGGGGACCGCATCCTGCTGGTCGAGACCCATGAAGTGCGGCTCGTCGAGATCCTCGACCGCGTGATCTGGGTCGACAGCGATCAGGGTCGGCTGCGCCTGCGCGGCCGCAGCCTCGAGGAGATCGAGCGGGCCCTCGGCTCGCGCGGTTTGCTCCGCGTCAACCGCCGCACGCTGGTCAACCTGGCCCGCGTGCGTGAGCTACTGCCTGGCTTCAAGGGTGGCCTTTGGGTCCTCCTCGCCGATTCATCCGAGCCGATCGAAGTCTCCCGGCGGCGCGTGCCCGTCCTCCGGGAAGCGCTCGGGCTGGATCCGGCCTGAGCCGGGCAGGGATTTCTCGACGCCGCTCGGTGCCGGGATCGTGCCGCTCCGTCCTCAGGGCCGACCGCTTGCGCCAGCGCGATTGACCGCCTCTCGAGCGAGCCTACTCTGCGGCCACGATGACCAATCACCCCGAAGGTCCGCAGGCTTGCCCCGCACTCCGCGACTACGACCCCTTCGATCCCGGCCACCTCGCCGACCCCTATCCGCTTTGGCGTTTGGCTCAGAGAGAGGCGCCGGTGTTCTACGTCGAGAAGGCAGGATTTTGGGCCGTTACCGGCTACGAAGAGGTCCTCGAGGTCGCGCGAGATCCGGAGACCTTCTCGTCCCGTGAGTCGCTCAACTTCCGCCCGGTGCCAGAGCACCTGCGGGAGCGGCTGCCGAACGGCTTTCCGCAGGGCTACCCGTCGCTGATCAACAGCGACCCGCCTGAGCACTCGCGGATTCGCAAGATCGCCAACCAGACGCTGACGCCCCGGCACGTAGCGGCCCTCGAGCCTTCGATCCGCGAGATCGCGGGCGGACTGATCGACGAGTTCGCAGGCGACGGGCGAGTTGACATCATCGAGCGCTTCGCGATCCCGCTCCCGGTGATCGTGATCGCCCGCATCCTCGGCGTCAACGAGCAGGACCTCGAGGACTTCCAACGCTGGTCGAACGCGGCTTTCCTGATGTCCAATCCGAACCTCACCGACGCCGAATTCGAACAGTGCGCCGCCGAGCACGCTGAGCTGAACGGGTACCTGCTGGAGCGGATCGCAGAACGCCGCTCCGCTCCGCGGGACGACCTGCTCAGCCGCCTCGTCCACGAGGAGGACGAGAACGTCCGCCTCACCGACGCGCAGATAACCAGCGTCACCGCCCAGCTGCTGATCGGGGGGAACGTCACGACGACGGACCTGATCGGAAACATGATGCTCACGCTGCTCTCCGAGCCCGAGCGCCTGGGGGGGATTCGCGCCGATACGAAATTGATCGGCCCGGCGATTGAGGAGGTGCTGCGGATCAAGTCGTCCATCCGCGGCCTCTTCCGCACCACCACCCGCGAGGTCGAGTTGGGCGGTGCCGCCCTGCCGGCGGGCGCGACCGTGTGGTTGGTGTGGGGCGCGGCGAATCACGACGCCGGCGTCTTCGCGGCTCCGGAGGACTTCGATCCTCGCCGTCCCAACCTCGTCGATCACCTCTCGTTCGGGAAAGGAACGCATTTCTGCATCGGCGCTCCTCTTGCTCGGTTGGAGGTCAACATCGCGCTCGAGCTGCTCATAGAGCGCCTCCCCGGTCTCGGCCTGGTGGAGGGCCAGCAGCTGGTCTACCCGGCGTCGCCGGTCAGCCAGGGAGTCGACAACCTCGAGCTGGAGTGGACCGTTCCGCCGTGGTAGGAAGCGCGGGTGAGCTACCTGCAAACGCCGGACGGCGCCCGCCTCCGCTTCGTCGACTTCGGCGCGGGGCCGGACACGATCGTGCTCGTGCACGGCTGGAAAGGATCGCACCGGCTCTGGCAGCCCGTGATCGCCGGGCTGGCGTCCGAGTTCAGGGTGGTTGCCTTCGACAACCGTGGCATGGGGGAGTCCGACAGGCCGGGCGATCGTTACGACTTCGACCTGCTGGCCGATGACCTGGGGTTCGTGATCGAGAGGCTCGGCCTCGCCGGGGTGACGCTGGTCGGCTGGTCGATGGGGTGCTCGATCTCGCTGCGCTACCTCGAACGCGGCGGTGGCGGAGTGGCGCGGCTGGCGCTGGTCGCCGGGCCGATCCGGCTCGAGAGCTGCGAGGGCTTTCCCTGGGGGTTGGCGCCCGGCAAGCTCGACGGTTACCTGGACGACCTCACCTCGAACTGGCCGCGGGCCGAGCTCGAGTTCGCCCGCGGCGCGGTCGGCGACCCCGGCGACCCGTTCACCGACTTCTACTACCGGGTCGCCCTGCAGACCGAGCTCGTCGACTCGATCCGCATCGTTCGCGAGCAGGCCCGACTCGACTTCCGGCCGCTGCTGCCCCGGCTCGAGCTACCGGTGCTGGCGGCCTACGGTCGCCACGACCGCGACTACGACATCGGCCTCGCCGAGTACATCGCCGAGCGCGCCGCCGACGGGCGGCGGGTGATCTTCGAGCGCAGCACCCACCCTGTTCACCACTGCGAGCCGCAGCGGTTCCGCGAGGTGATCGGCGACTTCGCCCGGGGCCGGCTCTGAACGGCCGCGCCCAGACGGTCGCCTCGATCGCTCTACCGGCACTAAGGCTTGGCGCTCGGGTCGGTGAGGGGCGCCTTGGGCTCGACGTAGGCGATTACGTCCAACTCCACCTTCATGCCGAGAATCTGGCCCATGTCAACCCCGATCGTCGTGCGCACCGGGCGCGGCTCGGGGATGCATTCGGCGTAGGCCCGGTTGAACTGCTCGAAGTCGCTGCTGTCGCTGAGGTAGGCCATGACCTTGACGATCGCTGAGAGGTCGGCGTCGGCGGCGTGGAGGACTGCCTCTACGTTGGCAATCGCGGCGCGGGTCTGGGCGCCGACGTCGGCGGTCTCGATTTCGCCTGAGGGACCGATCGGGGTGGTGCCGGTGACGAAGATGAAATCGCCGGCGCGCCAGCCCTGGGAGTAGGCCCCTACGGCGCCTGCCGCGTGCGGCGTGGAAATCGGTTCGCTGGACATCCGTCGGGGAATCGTCCTCGATGGCGGGAGGTTCGACCACACGCGTTTGCCTTCGCGCGGCAAAGTCGATCGCTTATTGCCAGCGGCCGCGATTGCGAGTTTGCTTGACGGCTGATCGATGGCCCCGCCGGCGACCCAAGACAACGACGGCCCCAAGCTGATCTCGGTCGGTCACGATGAGGCTCAGCAGGCCGGTGAAGCGATCCTCGCCAAGCACGGGGTGGGCCGGAGCGCTGCGGCGCTGCAGACGAGCCACCTGGTTGAGGGGGATCTTCGCGGCCGGCCTTCGCACGGAATGCAACGGCTTCCGACCCTGATCGAGCGGATTGAGTCCGGGGTGCTGGATCCCGAGGCCGAGCTGCAGACGAGCTGGACCAGCGATGCCTTCCTGGCGATCGACGGCCACGACGGATTCGGCACGGTAGCCATCGAGGCGGCGATCGAGTTGTTGAGCGACCGCGCCGGACGGACCGGCGTCGCCATGGCCGGAGTGCGGCGGGCAAGCCACATCGGGATGCTCGCTCCTTACCTGGAGCGGATCTGCGAACGGGGAATGGTCGGGATCGTGATGACCACGAGCGAGGCGCTGGTCCATCCGACCGGCGGCAGGACCGCGCTGCTCGGGACCAACCCGATCGGAGTCGGCGTACCCGCGGATCCGGAGCCGTTCGTTCTCGATATGTCCACAGGGTCGATCTCCGCCGGGGAGGTGATCGCGAGCGCCCAGCGTGGCGAATCGCTACCGCCGGGCCGCTGCATCGACGCCGCCGGCAATCCGACGACGGTCCCCGAGCGGGCCCAGGACGGGGCGATCTCGCCGTTCGGGGGCGGCAAGGGCTACGGGCTCTCGCTGGCAATAGAGCTGCTGGTCGCGCTGCTCAGCCGGACCGCCCTGGGGGTCGAGGTGCGGGGGACGCTCGACGGCCATCACCCGGTCACCAAGGGAGACGCGGTCATCGTCATCGACCCGGCGGTGGTGGGCGCGCCGAGCCCCGCGAGCTATCTCTCCGCTTATCTGGAGGAGCTGCGCGTGGCGCCGACGGCTCCGGGGTACGACTCGGTGCTGATCCCCGGGGACCGGATGCGGAGTGAGCGCGAGCGGCGGCTGCGGGCGGGAATCCCGCTGCCTGCGGCGCTGTGGCAAGAGCTCTTGCGCCTCCGTGACGAGAAGATGGCGGGCGCCGAATGACCGCCGCGCCGGCACTCCTGCGCGCTCCCGCCTCGATCCGCCTTGGCAGCGGCGCCGTTCGCACTCTCGGGGCGACGGTTCGCTCGCTCGCCGGTGAGGGGAAGGTGCTCGTCTGCACCGACTCCTTCCTCGCCTCGGCATCGCAGGGCGCCGCGGTCGAGGCGAGCCTGCGCGCCGCCGGCCTCGACTACGAGCTACTGGACTCTGCACAGCCGGAGCTGCCGCTGGCGGGCGTCGAAGATGCAATCGCCGCAGCGCGTTCGATCGCTCCGGACGTCGTCGTCGGCCTCGGCGGCGGCAGCTGCATTGACGTCGCCAAGCTGGTCTCGCTCGGGCTCGCCCACGACGCTCCGCTCGCCGAGCACTACGGCGAGAACGCGGTCCCGGGGCCATCATTGCCGGTGGTCGCGGTGCCCACCACCGGCGGCACCGGTTCGGAGGTGACCCCGGTCGCCGTCCTCACCGACCCCGGGCGCGAGCTCAAGGTCGGGATCTCCAGCCCCTGGCTGATCCCGCGGGCCGCCATCTGTGATCCCGACCTCTGTTTCGGAGCCCCGCGCTCGGTCACCGCTTACGCGGGGATCGACGCCCTCGCGCATGCGATCGAGGCGTACACCGCCGTCGGTCGCTCGAGCTGGGAGGAGATGGGCGAGCGGGTCTTCGTCGGCTCCGGGCAGCTGACCGACGGGTTCGCGCTGAGGGCGATCGGCCAGATTTCGGATTCGTTCCTCGATGCCCTCGAGGACCGGTCGAGCGGGCGTGCCGGGATGCTTTCTGGAAGCCTCCTCGCCGGCCTCGCGTTCGGCACCGCAGGCACGGCGGCCGCTCACGCGCTGCAGTATCCGCTCGGCGCCGCGAGCAAGACCCCGCACGGCCTCGGCGTCGGATTGCTGCTGCCGTTCGTCATGCGCTTCAACGCTCCGGCGGCGGAGGAGAAGCTCCGCCACGTCGGCGAGGCGCTCGGTGTCGGATCAGACCCCGAGGCCGCATCGGCCAAGGTGCGAGAGATCGGCCTGGCGGCAGGGCTCCCAGGCTCCCTGCGCGAGATCGGCGTCGACCGCGGCGACCTGCCGCGGATGGCCGCGCAGGCTGTCGGGATCACCCGTCTCATCGACAACAACCCCCGGCCGGTCGGTCCGGTAGACGCCGAGGCCCTGCTCGAGGCGGCCTGGGCTGGGGACCTCGACCGGATCGAGATGAAGGCGGCCTGCTGAGCACGATCACCGAGCTCGTCACGACCGAGCCTCCCAAGGACCGCCCTTGGTGCCCTGAAGGGATCTGCCCCTAGGACGACCTCGGCCTCGCGGATACCCTCGCCAGGCCCGTCCGGGGTGGACGCGGCGGTGAATGGGAAGGAGAGCAGATGACGATCGACGATCCATTCGAAGAGGCTCGGCGGGTCGTCGCGGCGGCTGACTCATCGGGCGTGGGTCTGCGGGCAACTGGCGGAGTCGCGATCGCGTTGATCTGTCCAAGTGCGCGTTCGGCGCCGCTGGCGCGGCAGTACTCCGACATCGACTTCGTCGCCGACAGCGGCAGCTCACGCCAGCTCGAGCCCCTCTTTGTCGACCTCGGCTACACACCGGACGGCGAGTTCAACGCGTTGCACGGCGAGTCGCGGCGCTTCTTTCACGACCCCGGCAGCTCCCGACTGGCCGACGTCTTCCTCAACCAGGTCCGCGGCTGCCACCTGCTCGACGTACGCGACCGCCTCGGCGTCTGCGAGCTGACGATTCCACCCGCTGACCTTCTGCTCTCCAAGCTGCAGGTGCTGGAGACCAACGAGAAGGACTTCCAGGATGCCGTTGCCCTGCTCAAGGATCACGACCTCACCGAGGACGACTCCGGCATCAACCTGAACCGGATCGAGCAGGTCTGCGCTCGCGACTGGGGCTGGTGGAAGACGGTCACCATCGTCGCCGCCCGCACTCGGGATTACGCCTCGGGACTCGCCACCGAAGCCGGCGCGGACCCAGGGCTTGGAACCGTCGTCGAGCGGATCGACCTCCTCCTCGAGCGCCTCGAGGAGGCTCCCAAGTCGCGCCGCTGGAAGCTCCGGGCGCGGGTCGGCGAGAAGGTCCGCTGGCATGAGGAACCCGAGGACATCGAGCACGCCGAGGCCGGCTGAGAGCCGGTCTGCCGGGTCCGGCCATCCTGCCTTGCCTTTGGCAGGCAAAGCAAAGACACACCTTTTCACTCCACTCGCGCCGGATAACACTGGTGCGAAACGAAATGAGCTACGAAAGGAACAACTCGGATGAGCACCGATGAGCTGGCCGGCGTCCACTGCGCTCTCGCCACTCCCTTCGACCAGAACCAGGAAGTGGACGAGGCGCGACTGCGCTCCTTCGCCGACGAGGTGATCGCCGACGGCGTCGCCGGCCTGGTGGTCGGCGGCTCCACCGGCGAGTGCTCCTCGCTGACCACAGCCGAGCGGATGCGGGTCACCGAGGTCGTCGCCGAGACGGCTGACGGCCGAGTCGCCCTGATCCCCCACGTCGGCTCCTGCTCGATCCGCGACGCACGGGAGATGGCCCGTCACGCCGAGTCGGTCTCGGCTGCCGCGATCCTCGCGGTCAGCCCCTACTACGAGCCGCTCGACGACGAGGAGGTCACGGCTTACTACGCCGGTATCGCGGAGGTCACCGACCTCCCGATCATCTTCTACAACCTCCCGATCGCCGTCGGTGCCAACGTCGACCCCGAGCGGCTCGCCAGGTTCTGCGAGCGCGTGCCGTCGATCCGCTACGTCAAGGAGTCGACCGGCGACCTCTCGCAGATCGGCGTCCTCACCACCGATTTCGCCGACACGGTCCGCGTCTTCAACGGCTGGGACACGCTGTTCCTGCCCGCCCTCGTCGAGGGAGCGATCGGTGCGATCGTCGGCACGCCGAACTTCGCCGGCAAGGCCTGCGTCGGGGTCTACCGTCTGCTGGCTGAAGGCGACGCCGAGGGCGCGCTGGCGGCGTGGGAGCGCCTGCGGCCGCTGATGCAGGTGATGGTCAGCGGCGGCTACGCCAACGCGGTCAAGGCGGCGATGGAGATGGTCGGAAGGCCGATCGGGCCGCTGCGCTCGCCGCTCCTGTCGCTGGGCGGCGATCGCCGCGAAGCGCTCGAGCAGGCGCTGGACGGGCTCGGTCTGCTGGCGGTTGCGGGGGCGCCGAGCTGATGAGCTGGGTCGAGCCGGGAGCCGGGAGGCGGATCATCGACCTGACGGTCGAGCTGGCCGAGTCGCTGCCGTGCTCCTGGCCGACCCATCTTCCCTACCAGCATCACGTCTACAACTACTACGCCGATGTTGGCGGCCGCGACCCGCGCAGCGCAAGGCTCGGTGCCTACCAGACACGCTGGCTGGCGATCGACGAGCACACAGGCACCCATCTCGACGCCCCCGCTCACTTCATCCCCGAGCCCGATTCGGGCCTGCCGAACGCCGCCGGGGCGGGAACGGTCACGGTCGAGCAGCTGCCACTCGAGGGGCTATTCGGCGCGGCGGTGGTCATCGACGTGAGGCACCTCCGCGAGGGGCCGGTACAGGACGGCGTCAGCCCGGCGATCACGCCGGCCACGATCGAGGCTTTCGAGGCCGAGCACGGTCGCCTCGAGCCCAGCGAGATCGTCCTCTTCCGCAGCGACTGGGCCGATCTCTACGGGCCGGGGGCCGACGGTGACGCCTACGGTCGCGCGCCGGTCGTCGAGGGCAAGGGGCCGGGGTGGCCGGCTCCCGACGCCGCCGCCATCGAGATGCTCGACCAGCGCGGGATCGTCACGCTCGGCACCGAAGCGCCGAGTGTCGGAGCGACCGAGGACGGCGCCCCCGCCCACCTGGCGGGCCTCGGCCGGCGGATGATCTTCATCGAGGGGTTGACAGGGCTGCGCGAGCTGCCTACCCGCGGCGCCACCTTTCTGATGCTGCCCTTGAAGATCAAGAACGGCACCGGAGCGCCGGGCCGGGCAATCGCCTTCGTGTCCTGAGATGCAGCTGAGCAACCTCATCCACGCTGTCGACGCCCACGCCGAGGGTGAGCCGAGTCGGATCGTGCTCGGAGGCGTGCTGGACGTTCCGGGGACGACGATGGCGGAGAAGGCCGAGCACCTCGAGGTTCGGGGAGACGAGCTGCGCCGCTTCCTCCTCCACGAGCCGCGCGGGCTGCCCTCATTGGCCGCCGACCTCGTCTTCCCGTCGGCCGACCCACGCGCCGATGCCGGGATCGTGATCATGGGCGCCTCCAATTACTTCCCGATGTCGGGGACGAACCTGATCTGCTCGGTCACGGTCCTGCTCGAGACGGGCACCCTGCCGATGCGCGAACCGGTGACCGAGGTAACGCTGGAGACGCCAGCCGGAATCGTCCGCGCGCTCGCTCGATGCGAGGAGGGCCGCTGCCGCAGCGTCTCCTTCGCCAACGTTCCCTCCTTCGTCACCGAGCTCGACCGCGCGATCGAGGTGCCGGGGCTTGGCACCGTGGTCGCCGACATCGCTTGGGGCGGAGCCTTCTTCGCACTCGTCGACGCGACCTCGCTCGGCTTCTCCCTGGTCCCGGACGAGGCCCCCGAGCTGGGGCGCATCGGCGAGCAGATCAAGCGGGCGGCTGCCGAGCAGGTGCCGGTCTCCCATCCCGAGCGCGAGGCGGGCGACACGATTATCTTCACCCACTTCCATGGCCCCGCCCGCAACGGCGGCGACGGGCGCAGCGCAAACATCGTCAGCCCCGGTCGCTCGGACCGCTCGCCCTGCGGGACCGGGACCGCGGCGAAGCTGGCGGTGGCGCATGCCCGCGGCGAGCTCGCTCTCGGCGTTTCCTACGTCAACGAGAGCATCCTCGCAACCACCTTCAGCGCCCGCATCCTGGAGCAGACGACGATCGGTCCCTACCCAGCGGTGGTGACCGAGATCAGCGGGCGGGCCTGGATCACTGGCGTCCACCAGCTGGGCCGCGACCCCGAGGACCCGGTCGGCGGCGGCTACATGCTCGCCGACATCTGGGGCGCCGGAGCGGCGGCTCCGCTCGCCGAGGAAGCGCTTTGAGCGAGCGCGGGCTGCGCAGCGCCTGCTGGTTTCAGGGCGACGACGTCGAGTCGTTCATCCGCCGCAGCGCGATGAAGGTGAGGGGCCTCCGCGACGAGGACTTCGTCGACGTCCCGAAGATCGGCGTCTGCACCAACTGGAGCGAGCTGGCGCGCTGCCATCTCCACTTCGGCGCCCTTGCCCGCTGGGTGAAGGAGGGCATCCAGCAAGCTGGCGGGCTCGCCTTCGAGTTCCCCTCGATGTCGCTCGGGGCCGACCTCGCCGTACCCGCCGGGGCGACCTTCATGCACCGCAACCTGCTTGCCGTCGAGGTCGAGCAGACGCTCTCGATCTATCCGCTCGACGCGGTGGTGCTGATCGCTTCGTGCGACGAGACGATCCCGGCGATGCTGATGGGAGCGGCGAGCGCCGGCGTACCGGCGATCATCCTGCCCGGCGGCCCCGGGCTCGGCGGCCGCTTCCGCGGCGAGGAGGTCGGCTCCGGCACCGACGCCGGCCGCAACTACGATCGCTACCGCGCTGGCGAGATATCGCCGGCGGAATGGCGCGAGCTCGAGGAGCACATCGAGCGCAGCCCCGGCCACTGCTCGACCGCGGGCACCGCCTCCACCCTCGCCTGCGTGGTCGAGGCGATGGGCCTGACCGAGCCCGGCGCCGCGGCGACGCCGGCGGTTGATTCGCGGCGCGGCGAGATCTCCCGCCAGACTGGGCGGACCGCGGTTGCCCTGGCGCGGCAGGGGGTGCCGGTCCGCGACCTGCTCACCGACCAAGCCTTCGAAAACGGGGTGAGGATGCTCGCCGCTCTGGCCGGCTCGACCAACGTCGTCATGCACCTGCTCGCGCTCGCGCGCCGCGCCGGCTCCTCGCTCGACCTGCGGACGATCGACCGAATCTCCCGCGAGACCCCGGCAATCGTCGACGTCAAGCCGGCAGGGCGGGCGCTGATGGAGGACCTCTTCTTCGCCGGCGGCGTGCCGGCTGTGTTGGGCGTCCTCGCGCCGCTCCTGAACCTCGACGCTCCCACGGTGGGAGGGCAGACGGTGGCCGAGGTGATCGCTGCCGCCGAACCCGACCACGGACGGGAAGGGATCATCCACTCGCTCGAGGACCCGCTCGAGAAGGTGGGCGGGATCGCCGCGGTGTTCGGCAACCTGGCACCCGACGGAGCGGTGATCAAGCGCAGCGTCGCCAGCCCGGAGCTGCTCAGGCACCGCGGTCCCGCCATCGTCTTCGAGAGCCGTGAGGAAATGCTCCGGCGGCTGGAGGACGACGCGCTCGAGGTGACGCCGGAGAGCGTCCTCGTGCTCAAGCACGGCGGTCCCGTCGGCGGCCCGGGGATGCCCGAGTGGGGAAATCTGCCGCTGCCGCGGAAGATGCTGCGCGCCGGCGTTCGCGACATGCTGCGGGTCAGCGACTCGCGGATGAGTGGGACCGCCGCGGGGACCGCTGTCCTCCACGTCTCGCCCGAGGCCGCGGTCGGCGGACCCCTGGCGGCGCTCCGCGACGGCGACATGATCGAGCTCGACGTCGAGGGCGGCCGGCTCGAAGCGCTCCTCCCTGAGGGGGAGATCGCGCGCCGCCTGGCGGCGCGTAAGACCCGCGGAGCCGGCCCCGCGCGTGGCTACGCGAGACTCTACGCCGAGCACGTCACCCAGGCCCATGACGGCTGCGACTTCGACTTCCTCGCGGCGGCGCCGCGATGAGGTGCCCCTCCTCCTCTTTGCCCCGATGAGCTTCGTGGCCGACACGCGTGAGCTGGCCACCCCTTCGCTGCTGGTCGACGAAGCGATTCTCGACGCCAACCTCGAGGGGATGGCGCGCCACGTGGCGCGCGCCGAGGCCGACCTCTGGCCGCACGCGAAGACGCACAAGACGGCCGAGCTTGTGCGGCGGCAGCTCGAGCACGGCGCCGTTGGTGTCACCGCCGCGACGCTGCGGGAGGCCGAGACCTTTGCCGAGGCGGGCGCGCCCGCGGTCCTCATTGCCTATCCGCCGGTCGGGCGCTGGCGCCTCGACCGCCTCGCGGCCCTGGCGCGCCGGACGAGCGTGCGGGTTGCCCTCGACGATGTCGCGCAGGTACGGGCGCTCGACGCCGCCTGCCGCGGCGCCGGGGTCCGGATCGGCTGGCTCTGGGAGGTTGACTGCGGTGTCGGGCGCTGCGGGGGCGAGTCGGGCGCGCCGGCGGCCGGCGCGGTCGCCGCGGTGGTGACTGAGGTCGATGCCGCACCGTTCGCCGGCCTGATGACCTTCGCCGGCCACGCCTACCAGGCCGCCGACGATGCGGAGCTCGAGCGGATCGCGGCCGACGAGCGCGCGGCAGTGGAGGTGAGTGCCGCCGCTCTCCGCGAGCGGGGCGTCGAGGTGCCGGCGCTCAGCATCGGCACCACGCCCACCGTGTCGAGGCTGCGGCCGGGGGGGCGGGAGCACTTTGAGGTTCGCCCCGGCAACTACGTCTTCAACGATGCCAGCCAGGTCGCGCTCGGCGTCGCCGCGCTCGAGCAGTGCGCTCTCAGCGTCCTGGCGACCGTGGTCTCGCGCCCGGCCCCGGGCCGGCTGATCCTCGACTGCGGCTCCAAGGCGCTGACCACCGAGCGTCCGTCGCCGCGCTCGCCAGCTTTCGGCATCGTCCTCGATCACCCCGAGGTGGAGATTTGCAGGCTCTTCGAGGAGCACGCGATCGCCGCCGCTTCGCCGGGGTGCGCGCTGCGACCAGGGGATCGGGTCCGGGTGGTGCCGAATCACGCCTGCCCGGTGGTGAATCTCCACGACCGCCTTCACCTCCTGCGTGACGGCAAGGTCGTCGAGGAGTGGCGGGTTGCGGCCCGTGGATGGAGCAACGACTTGAACACGAGACAGGAGGGCATATGAGCACGGGTCGGATGGAGGGCAAGTCGGTGGTGATCACCGGGGCCGCGAAGGGAATCGGACGCGCCTGCGCAGAGGTCTTCGCGCGCGAGGGCGCGCGCCTCGTCCTCAACGATGTCGACGCGTCGGGGCTCGAGGCGGCGGCGGCCGCGCTCCCCGACGGGACCGAAGTCCGCACCGCCCTCGGCGACGTCTCCGATGCGGAGGAAGCGCGGACGATCATCGCCGCTGCGGTGGAAGCTTTCGGCGGCGTCGACTCGCTGGTGGCCAACGCCGGCATCATCCCCCTAGGCAAGATCGAAGAGACCACCCCGGAGGAATGGGACCGGGTGATGGCGATCGACGGCCGCGGGATGTTCCTGACCTGCAAGTACGCGGTCGAAGCGATGGGCGAGGAGGGCGGCTCGATCGTCTGCCTCTCGTCCATCTCCGGGATCGCCGGGCAGCCCGAAAACGCCGTCTACGGGCCGGCCAAGTTCGTCGCGTCCGGCATCACCAAGCACCTGGCGATCGAGGTGGCACCGCGGAACATCCGCGTCAACGCGGTGGCCCCGGGGACGATCAGGACCGAGGCGGTGGCGGCGCTGCCCGACGAGTACACGGACCCGATGCGGGAAGCTCACCCGATGGGCCGTCTCGGTGAGCCGCGGGAGGTGGCGGAGGCGATCTGCTTTCTCGCGTCCGACGCCGCCTCATTCATCACCGGCTCGATCCTGCCGGTCGACGGTGGCTATCTGGCGCAGTAGGCCGACTGCTATACAGGGCGCCCCCAATGACCCTCCAACAATTGCAGTACTTCCTGGCGGCCTGCGAACACCGCACCTTCAGCAGCGCCGCCGACGCCTGCTATATCGCGCAGCCCTCCCTCGCTGCCCAGGTGCGCCGGCTGGAGGAGGAGCTCGGGGCGAAACTGTTCATCCGCGGACCGCGACGGCTGTCGCTGACCGAGGCCGGCAAGGCATTGGAGCCGCGGGCCCGGGAAATCCTCGCCGGCGTCAAATCGGCCGTGGCCGAAGTCTCGAGCGTACGCGGGATCGAGAGCGGCACCGCTTCCCTCGGCACCTTCAGCCTCGCCTATCGCTACCTGGTGCAGGAGGTCGTGACCGGGTTCGTCGCGCAGTACCCCGATGTCGGCGTTCGCGTGATCGGCCAGAACAGCGCCGAAGTCGTCGAAATGATTCGCTCGGGCGAGCTGGAAGCGGGGTTGATCACGCTGCCGATCGACGACGAGGCGCTCGAGGTGCGGCCGGTGATGACCGACGATCTCCTCTACGTCGAGCTCGAGGGGTCCGGCTCCTCGGAGCCGATGTCGGTCGAGCGGCTGGCGACCCAGCGGCTGATCTTCTACGACGCCCACTTCGGGAGCCGTGATCCGACCCGGCGCCAGCTTGCCGAGCGTGCCCGCGACGCCGGCGTGCCGCTGGAGGGGGCGATCGAGGTCGAGACGCTCGATGCCGCGATCTCCCTCGCCGCGCAGGGGCTCGGAGGCACATATGTGCTGGAGACGATCGCGCAGTCGAACTCATTTCCGCAGGTGCTGAGCGCGGTGCCGTTCGATCCGCCGCTATTCGAGACCTTTGCCTTCGTCCAGCAGCGCGGCGCCCAGCTCTCGCCTGCGACCCGGGAGCTGGTGCGGCTGGCGGAAATCGAGCTTGCCAACTACAACAAGCCTCCTCGCTCCGGCAACGGTGAGGACCCTCCTTCCCATCGAGAAGGAAAGAGCGACTAGGCGCTGGTGGGTGACCGCCATAGGGTCGAGTGAAGGTGTTGCGGAGAGGCCCTTCCGCGCCGAAATCAACCTCACTAAGGAGCAAAGAGCCTTGGAGGCAAACACGGCATCGACTCAGATCGCGGCAAGCTCCGGCGGTACCTACGCCCGGAAATCCTCTGGACTGGTTAAGGATTTCTCCCAGCTCGACGCGTGGATCTACAACGTCATCGCGATGAACCTGGTGGTGAACGGCGCGCTCACCTTCGGGATCATCACCGTTACCTACCCGCGCGCGAGCCTGTGGCTCGCCTTTCTGATCGGTGGCTTCTTCTGCACGCTCGAGGCTGTCGTCTATGCGCTGATCACGGCGGCGATGCCGCGATCCGGAGGGGATTACGTATTCCAGAGCCGAGTCTTCGGCGGCGCAGTGGGGACGCTGTTCGCCTTCACCTTCGCCTGCGTCGCCCAGGTGGTCGCGATGGGCATCAACGGGTTCGTCTTCGCGACCGTGATCATGTCTCCATTCCTCGCTCTGCTCGGTGGCATCTACCACGCGAACTGGATGATCGAAGTCGGCACCTGGTTCGCCGGCAAGTGGGGCATCTTCTTTTCCTGCCTCTTCTGCACCGCTTTCGCCGCCGCGATCAACATCAAGGGCCTCAAGTGGTACGCCCTGATCCAGCGGATCTGCTTCTGGGTCGGGGGCGCCTGTCTGCTGGTCCTGCTGGTTACGACGCTGTTCACCTCCCACGACACCTTCGTCAGCCACTACAACAGCTTCATGTCAAGCTTCGGGACCGAAAACGCCTACCAGGTAACCCTGAGCAGCGGCGGCAGCACCGACACGAGCTTCTCGCTCTGGCAGACGCTACTGGCCGCGATCATCGCCTCCTACGTCCTCATCTACCCTGCCTGGAGCGCGATGCAGGCTGGCGAGGTGAGGCAGGCCAAAAGCGTCCGCCGCAACCTCAACGCGATGGTCGGCGCCGAGGTCTTCACCTTCGGTCTGTTGGCGCTGATCGCCGTCCTGATCACCCACACGGTCGGCCAGCACTTCCTGTACGCGAGCGGAAACCTGTTCCTCAGCGGGGCCGAAAACAACCCACTGCCGGTCCCCCCGTTCCTCGGCTTCCTGTTCGCGGTGGCCGGCAAGGCGGCGATCTTCGTCTGGATCGGGTTCGTGATGTTCTTCGCCTGGGGCCTGACGATCTTCTCCAACGGCGCCCTCGGGGCGACCCGCGCCGCGCTGGTCATGGCGCAGGACCGGATCCTTCCATCGGCGTTTGCGAAAGTGAACCCTCGCACGCACACGCCGGTGTTCGCGATCGGGGTCTACACGCTGCTCACCATCCCGGCTTCGATCGCCTTCGCCTTCTGGTCGAACTTCGCGTCCTACACGATCAGCTACTTCATCATGAACATCACGGCGATCGGAGTGACGATCCTCGCCGGCGCCGTGTTCCCGTTCCGGCGGCCACTGCTGTTCAAGGGCGGCGCGGCCGATCACCGGATTGGCCGTGTGCCGGTGATCACCATCGCGGGTGCGATCTTTGTCGCCTTCGTGATATTCGTCGACGTCATGGCCTTGACGCACGATGAGCTCGGGGTCAACGGCTCGAACGGGCTGATCTTCCTCGGCGTCCTGTTCGGGTTCTCAGCGCTCGTTTACATCACCGCCCGGCTGTACCGACGGTTCCATGACCACATCGACATCTCGGCTGCCTACTCCGAGCTTCCGGTCGAGTAGAGAGAGGGAAGAGAGATGTTCAGAAAGCGACGGGAGGAGGAGGATGGTTCCAGGGTCTCGCTCTTCTTCGCCACCGACCTCCACGGTTCCGAGGTTTGCTATCGCAAGCTTCTGTCGGCCGCCCGTGCCTATGGAGCGAGCATCCTGATCATGGGCGGCGACTGCACCGGCAAGACGCTGGTCCCAATCGTGCAGCGAGGCGACTCGTGGACGTGCCGGTGGAGCGGTGAGGAGAAGACCTACGTCGACTCGAGGGCGGTTGAAGAGCTGGAGAAGGAGGTGAAGAACTCTGGCTCCTATCCGGTTCTGGTCGGCGAGGACGAGGTCGAGCGGTGGGAGCGGGAACCGGAGCGGATCGCCGAACGGTTCAGTCAGACGATGGCCGACACGGTCGGCGACTGGATGCGGCTGGGAGCCGAGCGCCTGGAGAGCACGGGGGTGCGACTGATCGTCACCCCAGGCAACGACGACGAGTTCGTCGTCGACGAGGTCCTCGCCGAGGCTCCCTATATCGAGGCCGACGAGGGCAAGGTGACGGCGTTGAGCGAGCGCCACCAGATGCTCAGCGTCGGCTGGTCGAACCCGACGCCATGGGACACCCCGCGCGAATGCTCCGAGGAGGAGCTGGCGGAGAAGATCCAGCGGCTCGCCGGGGAGATCGATGACATGAGCAACGCCGTCTTCAACATCCACGTTCCTCCCTACGACAGCGGCCTCGACTCGGCGCCGGAGCTGACCGACGACTTCTCGGTAAGGAACGCGGGGGTTACGTCCGTCCCCGTCGGGAGCACCGCCGTGCGCGAAGCGATCGAGGAGTACCAGCCCCTGCTGTCCCTGCACGGTCACATCCACGAGTCCCGCGGCGCCGTCTCGATCGGTCGCACCCTGGCGATCAACCCCGGGAGCATCTACGCCGAGGCGACCTTGCAGGGTGCGATCTGCGAGCTCGGCGCCGGCGAGGTGCGCAAGTACCAGTTGACCGCCGGCTGAACCGAGAACGAACCAGGAGGCTTCCATGAGCAGCACCATCGGCACCCACCTACGAGCGCAGAACTTCATCGGCGGCGAGTGGCGAGATCCGGCCGACGGCGCCAGGATGGAGGTCTTCAACCCGGCCACCGCCGAACCGATCGCCGAGGTCGCCGAATCGACCGCCGTCGACGTCGATGCGGCGGTCGCGGCGGCGAGCGCGGGGTTCGAGGAATGGTTCGACACCACCCCGGCCGAGCGCTCGTTGCTGCTGCTCGAGCTGGCGAACCGGATCGAGCAGAACGCCGCGGAGCTGGTGCGCCTCGAGTCCGCCAACGTCGGCAAGCCACTGGGCATGGCGCGTGAGGAGATCGGCGCCGGCGCGGTCGACATGGTCCGGTTCTTCGCCGGAGCGGCGCGGACGGCGACGGCCCTTCCCGCCGGCGAGTTTCTGCGCGACCACACCTCGATGGTGCGGCGGGAGCCGATCGGCGTCGTCGCCCGGATCGTCCCCTGGAACTTCCCGCTGTTCATCACCCTGCTCGGCGCCGGCCCGGCGCTGGCGGCGGGCAACGCGCTCATCGTCAAGCCGTCGGAGGAGACCCCGCTGACGGCGCTGCGCTTGGCGGAGCTGACCGAAGATCTATTCCCCGCGGGCGTCTTCAACGTGATCACGGGCCGCGGCGAGGAGGTCGGTGGGGCGCTCGTTCGGCATCCGGACGTAGGGATGGTCTCGCTCGTCGGTGACGTCGGCACCGGCAAGATCGTCGCCGCGGAAGCCGCGCAGACGCTGAAGCGCGTGCACCTCGAGCTCGGCGGCAAGTCCCCAGTCGTCGTCTTCGACGACGCCGACGTCGAGGCGGTGGCGCGCGGCATCCGCTTCGCCGGCTATCTCAATTCCGGACAGGAGTGCCAGGCCGCCAGCCGGATCGTCGCCGGGCCCGGAATCTACGAGGAGCTGCTCGAGGCGCTGGTCGCCGAGGTCGAGCAGATCACGGTCGGAGACCCGGCCGACGGTGAGGAGATCGAGATGGGGCCCGTCGTCTCCCGGCGCCAGCACGAGCGGGTGCTCGGATTCCTCGAGCGTGCCCGCGCCAACGGCGCCCAATTCCTCACCGGAGGCGAGGGCGGTGCCGGGGACGGCTACTTCGTCCAGCCCACCGTCGTCACCGGAGTCGAGCAGGATTCGGAGATCGTCCAGCGCGAGGTCTTTGGTCCCGTGGTCACGGTTCAGCGGTTCGAGGACGAAGAGCAGGCGCTGCGTTGGGCCAACGACGTCCGCTACGGGCTGGCCGCGTCGGTTTGGACGGCCGACCACGGGCGGGCGATGCGGATGGCGCGCCGGCTCAAATACGGCGTCGTCTGGATCAACGACCACCTCGCGCTTCCGACCGAGGTCCCTGCCGGCGGCTTCAAGGAGTCCGGTTACGGCAAGGACTTCTCGGTCTACTCGCTCGAGGACTACACCCAGATCAAGTCTGTAATCAGCAACATCGCCTGACCCTGTACTCCGCCATGCCGAGCGAGCGCTGTGACGTTCTGGTTATCGGCTCCGGGCCATCTGGAGCCATCGTCACCCATACCCTAGCCAGCCGCGGGTTCGACGTCGTCTGCCTCGAGCAGGGCGACTGGGTGAACCCGAGCGACTTCCCGGCAAACCAGCCGGAGTGGGAGCTTCTGTGCGAACACGCCTGGGCTCACGATCCGAACCAGCGCAAGCTCCCCGCCGACTACCCGCTCGACGTCTCCGCTTCGGACCTGACGCCGGTCATGTTCAGCGCGGTCGGCGGCGCGAGCCTCTTCTACGGAGCCCACTGGCTGCGCCTGCTGCCCTCCGACTTCCGCCTCAGAAGCCTCGACGGGATCTGCGACGACTGGCCGATCTCCTACGACGATCTGAAGCCCTATCACGACGAGGTCGACAAGTTCATCGGTGCTTCGGGCCTCGAGGGTGATCCCGCCTACCCGGAGGGGTTGACCTACCCGCGGCCGCCGCACCCGCCGGGCCCAACCGGGTTGAGGGGAGCCGCCGCCGCCAACGAGCTCGGTTGGCACTGGTGGCCCGGGGCGAACGCGATCGCGGTCAACAAGACGAAGACTCTCGAGCCCTGCGCCCGCCGCGGCACCTGCGAGTGGGGCTGCCCGGAGGGGGCCAAGTCCTCATTCGACCTGATCTACATGCCGCAGGCACTGCAGGCCGGGGCGAAGCTGATCCACGGTGCCAGGGTCCGGGAGGTGACGACGGAGCCCGGTGGCCTTGCCGACGGCGCGATCTGGCTCGATCGAGATGGCGTCGAGCACCATCAACGGGCCCGCGTGGTCGTCCTCTGCGCGAACGGAATCGGAACCCCTCGGCTCCTTCTGCTCTCCGGCGGCGAAGCCCATCCCGACGGGCTGGCCAACTCGTCGGGCCTGGTCGGGCGCAACCTGATGCTGCACCCGAACTGCCTCGTCACCGGCTACTACGACGACGCGATGGAGAGCTGGCTCGGGCCCGCCGGCCAGCTGATCCATTCGATGGAGTTCTACGAGACCCGGCCCGAGCACGACTTTCCCCGCGGCTGCAAGCTGCACCTGGTTCCGATCCCTGGACCGCTGACCACGATCAACGTGCACAGGGAGTTGCCGTTCGACGCGGTCTGGGGGGATTCGTTCCACGGGGTCGCCGCGCGGCACGCCGGCAGCATGCTGTGGGCGGCGAACACCGAGGACCTGCCTGAAGAGTCGAACCGGATCGTCCTCGACCCAGACCTCACGGACGACCTCGGCGTCTCGGCGCCGAAGGTCGAGTACCAGATCAGCGAGGACAATTGGAAGATCCTCCGCTTCGCCGTCGAGCGGATGGAGGAGCTGCACCGGGTCGCGGGCGCCGCCGAGACCTTCGCCGTCGAGCTGGACGAGGACCAGCCGGGCCACCTGCTCGGAACGGCGCGGATGGGGGACGATCCCGCCAGCTCGGTCGTCGACTCATTCGGGCGCTCGCACGACGTTCCCAACCTTTTCATCGCCGACGGGTCGGTGTTCGTGACGGGCGGATCGGTGAACCCGACCTGCACGATCGCCGCGATCGCCCTGCGAGTCGGCACGCACATCGCCGAGACCGCCGACCGCCAGCCGATTCCGAGCTGACGCCATGGACTCCTCCTCTCGCCTCTCTGTCCCCGAGCTCCCAAGGTGTCTGCCGCGCGAGCTTTCGCCCAGCGAGCGACGGGCCCTCGCTGCGACGGCGGACGTCCTCGTGGGTACCCATCCCTCGCTGCAGAGGCCGAGCGAATCGGCTCGGTTCCACGAGGCCCTGGACCGTTCGCTGCTGGCCCGGATCGACTCCTTCGAAGCGGTGGTCGCCGACGCCAGTGCCATCCTCGCCTCCCCGCGCGGGATTGAGGCGACGCTCAGGGAGCTTGCCGAGGCGAGCCCCGACTCCTTTCACGTGCTCTCCTCGGTCCTAGCCGGCGCCTACCTGATCCTCCCGGAGGTCCGCCAGGCGATCGGCTACCCAGGCCAAGAGCGCCGGTTCGCCCGCTTCGACGAGTCCGCGGAGCAGTTGATGAACGGGATCCTCGACCCGGTGATCGAACGAGGCCCGATCTTTCGGCAGCCGTGAAGGCGACCCCGGTTCGAGGAGCGATCGCCGGGGCAAGAACTGGGGCAAGGTGCCCCGCAGATGCCAGCCGATCTCAGCAGATCTCGACTCGGCTCAAACCGCTCTAGACCGTGCTCCACGCATCCCAGCCGCACCCCGTAGCCGGACTACGAAACCGAAGGTCACAGGTTCGAATCCTGTCTGGCGCGTTGGTTGTTTTCCGCTTGGGAGTGCGGAGTTGTGGGGTCTGCCGGTTCTCTCGGGAGGCTCGAAAGGGCCGTGGGGCAAGGTGAGGTCGCGGACGGTTCCCCGCGAAGGCCTTGAGATGGGCTTTCCGGTCCTCCCAACGGTCACCGCGAGAAGGGAGGTGAAGGCATTTCGGAGCCCCCCTGTCTGACCAGGCGCCGATGGTCAAGGATGCGCCCGCCCGAGCCGGACGGCCATTCGGACCTTCTAGACGCAGCAGTTCGCAGAACGCGCCGGGAGCCGTTTAGAGGGTGGGAGAGAAGGCAATCCGATACCACCACACATATCCCGCACATATCCCTCTCCGCGCGGCGACCTCATTTTGCAAATCGGTGAAGCGGCCGCGGCACTTCGTCGCGGTAGATCATCGCCTTGAGGCTGCCCAAGGGCGGCCGATGCCAACGAGGGTTGCGAGGGTGGAAGCGCCAGCGAGTGAGTCTGTGTCGAGCATCGACATTCGATCCACCATCCTGTCGCCGCTACCATCGGACCGATGACGACGCGCGAAAGATTGCACCGCATCGTGGACGAGCTTCCGGAGGAGGAGCTGGACGCTGCCCTCCAGGCAATCGAGGGACGTGCCGACGATCCGATGATCCGGCGCCTAGACGACGCGCCTCTTGATGACGAGGAGATCTCGCCCGAGGAGGAGGCAGCGGTGCAAGAAGCTCGCGACGAAGTGGCGGCAGGCGCTCCGCGTGTCTCGCAGGACGAGATCAAGCGCGAGTTCGGCGTCGAGTGAGCGACGCTCCCTGGCGAGTTCTCTACACGTCCCGGGCGCGGCGTGATCTTCGGCGCCTAGATCGCCAGGTCGCGAAGCGCGTGATCCTCGCGATTGACGGGCTCGCCGCGAATGACCCGCGCAGCGACCTTCGGAAGCTGAGCGCCTCGGATGAGTATCGGCTCCGAGTCGGCGAGTGGCGGGTCCGGCTTGACCGCGACCCGACCAGCCGCGAGATCACGGTTCTGCGAGTGCTGCCGCGAGGCCGCGCTTACGACCGCTGACAACTGCCCTGGGGCAAGAACTGGGGCAAGGCGCCACACAGATGCAACGCTCCGTTGCCGGACTACGAAACCGAAGGTCATGGGTTCGAATCCTGTCTGGAGCGTTCGCGGGATTCCGCTTGGGAAGCGGGATTACGGGGTTTTGGCGGTTCTTCTGCTGGCTCGAAGAGGGCCGTGGGGCAGGTCGCGGTCTGATGTGTGGGTCGGGCGGCGAGGAGCCGGCGATGCTGGTCGACCACGACGGCAAATGGCTGCTCGCCCTCGGTGAGGGTCTCGCCGGCTTCGCGGCCACCGATCGCGCCGAGCTGCTCTCGAGCCTCGCCGTCAACGCCGATCGCGAGCTCGACCGGATCGCCGCCGACGCCCCGCTCGTCTGGCGGGTCCTGGGCGTCGACGAGAGCTAGGCGCCGGATTTCGCCCGCCGGCGCCCCGGGGTCGGTTCAAGAGCTGGTGGACGTCGATTGTCTGCAGCCAGGCGAGGTGACGTCCGTGGACTGCGGTCGGCGTCAGCGGACGCTGTGCCTCAAGGGACCGTGGCGCCGATCCATCCAACGGCGACCTTCGTTCCGTCCTGATTCTCCACCCAGCTCTCGAGCTCGACGCGTTCGGGATCTTCTCGAGCGTCGGGCGAGAGGAGAACGGCTTTGGCGACCACGGTGTCGTTCGGGTAGACCGGGGCCAGGAACACGAGCGACATCCAGCCTGACCGTGCCCAGGCGGAGCCGAAGATTGCGGAGCCGAGCTCGGAGATGTACATCGCCTCCATCAGGCCCTGAGCGATCGTCCGATTCGACCCGGCCTTCGCCGCGGCGTCGAGATCGGTGTGGATGGTCCGCCAGAAGTAGCCGACGTTGGAGAAGACAGAGATCTGATCCTGGTGGAGGTACTTGGTCGGTCCGAGGAAGGGGGTGCCCGGCGGGAGCTCGGGCTCGTAGGACTTGGCCGGCGGTCGGTCGGTCGGGTACTCGCCGTTGACCGACCGCGACGGCTTCGCGGCGGAGCCCGAGGCCATGACCACGTCTTCGTCGACCTTGGCGACCTCGGTGGAGCGGTGCCTCACCAGCAGCCGGCCGTCCTCGGCCGAGTGGGCCGAGGCGTCGGTGACGACGTAGCCCTTTTCCCGTTTGACGAACTTGTCGACGAACTCGCCGACCAGGGTCACCCGCTCGCCGACCCGGGGGAGGGATTGGATCCAGACCTCCTCGCGCTGGTGGAGGCCGACTTCGGTATTGGGGTCATAGTTGACGTTCAGGAGACGGAGCAGCTCGGGGACGAGGATCGCCGCGTGGGCGCTGCTGGCCTCGCCGTTGGAGATCGGGGCGTAGTCGTCGACGGCGAACGCGAACTGCTTGACATAGTGATCGTCGACGACGACCTCGATCGGTCCCAGTCGCTCGCCCACCTCCATCGCCTCGAAGGTCGCCTCCTTGAGGTCCTTGCCGGCCAGGGTCCAGTCCATCTCTTCAGTCCTCCCGCTCGGATCGGATGCCGGCCGTCTCGCCGCCGTCGACTTTCAGCGCCACCCCGTTGACATAGGAGGCCTCAGCGGACAGGAGCCAGGCGATTACGGCCGCCACCTCATCCGGGCGGCCGAGCCGCCCCGCCGGGATCCGCCGGCAGACGCGGCGGCTGCTCTCCGGATCGTTCGTGACCCGACTCATGATCCGGGTCGCGATCTGGCCCGGGCAGACGGCGTTGACCCTGATCGCCGGACCGAGCTCCAGGGCGAGCGATTCGGTGAGCGTGATCAGCGCGCCCTTCGTCGCGCTGTAGATGCTGAGGCCCTCCTCGCCGGTGGCGCCGGCGACGGAGGCGACGTTGACGACCGCTCCGGCCGCCTGGCGAAGCGAGGGCAGGCAGAGGCGAGTCGTCAGGTAGGCGGCGCGCGCGTTGACCGCGAAAAGGTCGTCCCAATCGATGACCTCCGTGTCTCCGAAGTCGGCCCGTCGAGTGATCCCGGCGTTGTTCACCAGGCCGGCCAGGCTCCCCTGGCCGAGCGACACCGCTGCGGCGACGGCATGCTCGAGCGCCGCGTCATCGGTCACGTCGCACTCGAGAAACGTCGCGCCTCCGAGTTCGGCGAGCGCTCGGCCGGCCTCGGCGTCGCGGCCGGTGAAGGCGACCTGCCAACCGTCTTCGAGGAGGCGCTCGACGCAGGCGCGCCCGATCCCGTGGGTCCCGCCTGTAACGAGCCCGGTCGGCGCGCTCATCAGTCGAGGTCCGGGACGCCGTGCCGCTGGATGATCGGCGAGCGGCTCAGGCGGAGGGGCGAGAGGGGGGCGGTGAACTCGTTCCCATCACCGTCGGTGAAGGTCGTCATTCGCTCGGCGATCCCCAGCTCCGGATCCGCGAGTGCCTCGGTGACGGTGTTGATCTTCGCCACCGGCACCCCTGCCGAGGAGAACGCCTCGATCCCCTCCGCGACCGTGTGGTGCCTTATCCAGGAAGCCAGGAAGCCGTCCCCGAGCTCGCGGTTCTCGACCCGGGCCGACTCGGTCGCCAGCTCTGGGAGCTCGAGCGCATGCGGCTGATCGGTGACCTCCATCGCTCGTTGCCAGAAGTGGTCGGGGCCGGCGTGGACGTAGATCCAGCCGTCGCTTGCCTGGTAGGCGTTGGCCGGGGCGGAGGTGCGGTCGTGATTGCGCATCCGCGGGGGATCCTCGCCGACCGTCGCGGCGATCGCCTCGACCCCGAGCATGGCCAGCGCCGCGTCGACCATGGTCACGTCCACGTGCTGACCGAGCTCGTCGCCCGCACGTTGAACGAGCGCCGCGAGAACCCCGATGGCCGCCGTCAGGCCGGCGGCGACGTCGACGAGATAGGTGCCGATCAGAAGCGGCTCGTCGTCGTCGGCGCCGCCGGTGGTCCAGGCGAGACCGCTGAGGGACTGCAGGATGCAGTCGAACGCGGCGCGGTCGCCGAGCGGCGAATCGGATCCGAAGCCCGAGACGCTGGCGGAGATGAGCCGAGGGTTCAGTTGCTCGAGTTCCTCGGGCCCGAACCCCATCGCGGACAGGATCCCCGGCCGGAAGTTCTCGATGAAGACGTCGGCCTCGCCGAGCAGTCTCCTCAGCTCCGCCTTTCCGTCCTCGGCCCTGGTGTCGAGGACGACGCCACGCTTGTTTCGGTTCATCTGGGCGAAGTAGCCGCTCCTGTCTCCGACCCACGGCCCCTCGCGACGCGACGGATCGCCGCCGGGGGTCTCGACCTTGATCACCTCGGCGCCGAGATCGGCAAGGATCAGGCCGCAATAGGGCCCGGATATGTACCGGGCGAACTCCACCACCTTCAGGCCTTCGAGCGCGGCTGCCATCGGCTAGGACGGCTCCCCGTCGGCCACGACCTCGTCGAGGGCGGCCCACAGGCCAGTACCGATCAGGTCGAGGTGGGCTTGGTCGACGATCAGGGGAGGGGAGACGGCGATCGCGTCGAGGAGCGGCCGGACCATCACTTCGTTCCGGCGGGCGGCGCGGTGGGTGTCGAGGACGATCGCGGGACGTTCGGCGCGGAGGGCGGGATCGATTTCGAGTGCGCCGAGGAGGCCCGGGCCGGCTCGTACCTCGCCGATCGTTGGGTGCTCTGCGAGCGAGGCGAGCACGGAGTGGAGCGGATCCTCGAGCTCCCGGCTGCGGGCGAGTAGACCCTCCTCCTCGAGGATCTCGAGATTGGTCAGGGCCGCCGCGCAGCAGGTGGGATGCCCGGCGTAGGTAGCTCCGTGGCGGAACGAATTGCCGGGGTTTCCGTACCAGAGGGGCTCGGCGATCTCGGCGGAGACGATCACGCCCCCTAGCGGCAGGTAGCCGGAGGTGACTCCCTTGGCGAAGACGAGCATGTCGGGGGTGACGCCGAAGCGCTCGACGCCGAACCACTCGCCCAGCCGTCCGAAGGCGCAGATGACCTCGTCCGCGACGGTGAGGATGCCGTGGGAGCGACAGAGGTCGAGTGCGTCGCGGAGGTAGCCGTCGGCCGGGAAGAGGACACCTCCGGCGCCGATCACCGGCTCGAAGAAGAAGGCCGCGATGCGTTCGGGCCCGATCGCCTCGATCTCCGCGGCCAGGGCATCGATCGACTGGGCGTCGACCTGGGAGGTCTCCCTCACCAGCTCTCCGAAGTGGCGTTGGTTGGCGTCGATCCCGCCGATGCTGGTCCCGAAGGCGAAGGCTCCGTGGAAGCCATCGACACGGCCGATCACGTGACGACGCTCGGGTTCACCCCGGAGCGCGAAGTGGAGGCGCGCCAGCTTGGCCGCCGACTCGATTCCGTCGCCTCCCCCGTTCCCGAGGAAGACCTTCGCATCGGGGAGCGGGGAGAGCTCGGAGAGCCGGGCGGCGAGATCCTCGGCGGGACGGTTGGTGAAGTCGTTGAACGTCGAGTAGACGTCCAGGCGGCGGATCTGGGCGCTGATCGCCTCCGCCATACGGGCCCGCCCGTGGCCGACGTTCGCGTACCAGAGGCCCGAGGTCGCGTCGAGGTAGCGGTTCCCCTCCTCATCCCAGAGCCAGACGCCCTCGGCGCGATCGATTACGAGCTCGTTGCCGATCACTGCGGTCATGTCGGCGAACGGATGCCAGAGGTGGCTGCCTTCGAGTGCTCCCATGGGCAATACATTATCGTATTCCAGACAGCGTGTCCGAAATCTGGTACAAAAGGATCTGTCATGTGGACTGATGCTCTGCATAACGAGAACAAGTCGCGGCCGGCGCCGAGCCCCGGGGTGTGCCTGATCTGATGGCGCGAAGCTCCGCCGACAACACCCTGCAGACGCTCGCCAAAGCGGCGGCGTTGCTCGATCTCCTCTCTGCCAGGCGGGAGGCCACGGCCGCCGAGCTGGCCGAGGACCTCGACGAGCCGCGCAGCTCCGTCTACCGGATGCTCTCGACCCTGCAGCAACTCGGGTTCGTCGACCCGGGCTCACGCCGCGGAACCCATCGACTCGGGCTCAAGCTGCTGCGGCTCGGCACCGCGGTGCAGGCACGACTCGATGTTCGCGAGATCGCCCTGCCGGTGATGGAGCGGATCCATGACGAGACCGACGACACGATCTTCCTCTGCCTGCGGCGGGGCGACGAGGCGGTTTGCATCGAGCGCTTCGACGGGCGCCAGGTGAACACGCTCGCGCTGCAGCTCGGTGGCTCGCTGCCGCTCCATCTCGGTGCCGCGCCACGAACGTTGCTCGCGTACGAGCCGCGGGAGAACTGGCACGAGTACGTGGCCGGCAGCGACCTCGAGCAGGGGGGCGGAGGACCCGCGCTGACAGCCGCCTGGCTGATCGCCGAGCTCGAGCAGATTCGCTCCGACGGATACGCGACCTCCGACCAGGACGTGACGCCGGGGATCGCGGCGCTTGGTGCTCCGGTCTTCGATGGTCGGGGCAGGATCTGCGCCGCCCTCTCGGCGAGCGGGGTCCGGGACATGATCCTCGATGAGCAGAAGGGAGTCCGCGACCTGATCGTGACCGGCGCAAGGGAGATCTCCGCCGGGCTTGGCCACGAAGGGAGCGAGGCCGCGTCAGCTTCGTCCTCGGGGGGTTCGGTTCGTTGAGTCAGGCCGCCCCCGCCCCCGCGGTGGTCGCCGAGGTCAGGAGGCGGGCAGCGCTCGTCCGCCGCGAGACGGTTCGACTGATCGGGATCGCGAAAAGCGGCCACTACACGAGCGTCTTCTCCTGCGCGGAGATTTTCGCCGCTCTCTATTCGGGGATCATGCGGATCGACGACGATCCGCAGTCGCCTGAGCGCGACCGGCTGATCATCTCCAAGGGCCACGCCGCCGTCGGCCTCTATCCGCTGCTCGCCGAACGCGGCTATTTCCCGACGGACTGGCTGGACGAATACACCCGCCTGGGGAGCCCGCTCGGGGACCATCCCGACATGCGCCGGGTCCCCGGGGTCGATTTCTCCTCGGGGTCGATCGGGCACGGTCTCTCGATCGGGGTCGGCATGGCTCTCGCAGCGCGATCGGAAGGGTTCGCCGAGACGCGGCCATGGGTCCTCCTCGGCGACCAGGAGCTGAACGAGGGCCAGGTGTGGGAGGCGGCCACCGCGGCCGCCCACTTCCAGCTCGGGAACCTCTGCGCGATCGTCGATCGCAACCAGATGGGCCTCGACGGCATGACCGAGGAGGTGATGGCCGTCGAGCCGATCGACGCCAAGTTCGCCTCCTTTGGCTGGGATGTGCGGCACGTGGACGGCCACGATCCCGTGGCCCTGCTGGAGGTGCTCGGCTCCGTCGAGCGAGTGCAGCGCGGCCGGCCGACCTGCGTGATCGCGGCGACCGTCAAGGGCAAGGGCATCGGCTATATGGAGCTGTCGCGTACCTGGCACCTCGGGTACCTGGCGCCTGCCGACGCCGAGGTGGCTCTGGAGGAGTTGGCGGCAGATGCCTGACCGGTTCCGGGCGCCGGTCCCGGCGGACCAAGCCAGCTGGGACATGGCAACCTCCGAGGGGCTCTCGCGGGCGGCGGTGTCAGGGGAAGTCCTGGCCGATCTCGCGGACGACGATCCGCGCATCGTCGTCCTGACCGGCGACCTCAAGTACTCGAACCGCACCGTCGACTTCGAGAAGCGCCACCCGGGGCGCTTCTACAACCTCGGCATCGCCGAGCAGAACATGGTCTCGGTGGCGGCCGGGATGGCGACCTTTGGCTTGCGTCCGTACGCGGCGACCTTTGCCAGCTTTCTCGGCCTGCTCTGCGCCGAGCAGATCCGCACCGACCTCGCCTATCCCGGGTTGCCGGTACGCCTGCTCGCCCATCACGCCGGTATCTCGCTCGGCTTCTACGGCACCTCTCATCACGCGACCGAGGAGCTGGGGCTGATGCGGGCGATGGCGGGCATGACCGTGATCTGCCCATGTGACGCCGCCAGCACCAGGGCAGCCCTGCGGAGCACCGTCGACCGTGACGGGCCGATCTATTTCCGGATCGGCAGGGGACGGGAGCCCGACGTCTACGACGCCGCCGCCGAGACCTTCGAGGTTGGCAAGCTCGCCGAGCTCCGCCGCGGAGCGGACCTCGCGATCGTGGCGAACGGGATCACCGTCGCGCCCGCCCTCGAGGCGGCCGAGCTCCTCGTCGCCGACGGGATCGAGTGCTCTGTCCTCGATGCGCACACCGTTCGGCCTTTCGACGCCGATGGTCTGTGCGAGGTCGCGCGAAGCTGCGGCCACCTCCTGGTCGTCGAGGAGCACAACGTCTACGGCGGCCTCGCCAGCGCCTGCGCGGACGCGCTGGTCGACGGGGGAGTCGACGGAGTGAGGCTCGGGCGACTCGGCCTGCCGGCGGACGAGTACTCACTGATCGGACCGCCGACGCATCTCTACCGGCACTACGAACTGGACGCACAGGGAATCGCGGGGCGCGGGAAGGCGCTACTGGATCCGAGCTCTGCCACGAGCAGAGCCTGAACACGGGGGTTACGAAGGAATGAGCAGTGAGGAGAGCACTCACCTGGATGCGAACAAGGTCGGATTGGTCCCGACCCTCTTCCAGTCGATCACCACGATCGCGCCGGCTGGTGGAGCGGCGAGCGGCCTGTTGTTCACGACGGTGTACGCAGGCGGCAGCACGCCGCTGACCATTCTGGTCGCAATGGTCGCGATCGTCCTGGTGGCGATCACCATCGGTCAACTCAGCCGTCATCTGCCATCGGCCGGCGGCCTTTACACGTACGTAACCCACGGTGTCGGGACCAACCTCGGCTTCCTCACCGGCTGGGGAATGATCATGGGCTACGCGTTCATCCCGATCCTGTACTGGGGATTCTTTGGGCTGCTGATCAGCAATGAGTTCTCCGGCGCGCCGAGTTGGCTGTGGGCACCCATTGCTGCCGCGGCGGCGCTCGCGATCGGGATTCTCGCCTATCGAGGTGTGGGAATCTCGACCAAGGCCGGCGTCATCCTCGGCGGCGTCGAGATGATCATCTTCGTCGTCCTCGCCTTCACCCTCATCGGCAATGCGGGATCGAGTAATACGCTGTCCGTCTTCGGCGCGCATGTGGGCAACGAACACGGCCTGGGCTCGGTGGTCGCCGGAATGATCTACACCGTCCTCGCTTTCATCGGCTTCGAGGCGGCGGCACCGATCGCCGAGGAGTCGAACCATCCGCGGCGGAACGTGCCGCTGGCAATCATCGGATCGGCGATCGGTGTCGGCGTCTTCTACCTGCTCGTGTACTACGCGGCGGCCGTCTACGTCGGGCCCGAACACATGTCTGGGTTCTCGGAAATCAATGGCGGCGACCCGTTCCGGGAGCTCGGCAACCACGTCTGGAGCGGGGCTGGGATCCTCGTCCTCTTCGCAGTCCTGAACAGCGTCCTCGCCTGCTGCAACGGGTCGACCCTGGCCGGCAGCCGGATGGGATTCGCGCTGGCGCGGATCGGCATCCTCCCGCGCTTCCTCAGCAAGGTTCACCCGCGCTACGAGACGCCTACGGCCGCGATCGTGCTGCTCATCCTTTCCACCTTGACGATCGGGATCGTCGTTGGCTTCATCACCAGTGGACCACTCGACGTCTTCGCGATCTTCGGTACCGCGTTGACGATCGTCTTCATCCCGATCTACGTGATCACCTCGCTCGCCAGCGGTGGCTACTTCTGGCGTGAGCGTCGGTCCGAATTCAACGCGCTCCTGCACCTCGTGATCCCGATCCTGGTGGCGGTCATCTTCATTCCGGTAGAGGTCGCCTCCTTCGGAATCGACTTCGCCGGCCTCGGGATCGCCCCGCTGGCCTACCCGGCGAAAACCGGGATCTGGATCGCACTGGGATGGATGGTCTTCGGATTGGTCTATCTCCTTTACCTGCGCAGCAGGGATCCCGAGAGCGTCGCGGCGCTCGGTTCGGTCTTCATCGACGACGATCCGCCGGACGAACCTGTTCCCGCCGTGGCATTGCCCACCACCGCCCAAGGAGGAACCAGTGTCTGAGGACTCTCCACACCGCTACGACGGAAACGGGATCGACAGCCCCCAGTGGTGGCCGTCACGCTACGGCGCCGAGGACGAACTGGGCGCCGGCAACGAGCTGACCCCGGAGCGGGTGATGTCGGCCTTGACGATCCCGAGGAAGGGCGAGATCCTCGAGCTCGCTCAGCTGCTCGAGCCTGGCATCCCGGCGTATCCGCCGCGCGGTTGGCATCAGCTGATCCTCGCCCACTGGACCCTCGACGGTTACATGCTCGACCCGGAGACCACCCAGCCGACCTCCTTCGAGGAGCAGGTGAGCGCGACCTATCAGATCGGCTGTCACCTCGACGGGCTCGGGCATCTCGGCGTCGGCGGTCGCCACTACAACGGCCACCACTACAAGGACATCTACGAGCCCACGGGTCTCACCAGGCTTGGGATCGAGAAGGCCCCTCCGTGGCTGGCCAAGGGAGTGTGCCTCGACATCGCCGGACTGCTCGGCGAGGAGATGCTGGTCGAGGGGTTCGCGATCGATCCAGACCACATCGAAGCGGCGTGCGAGCGCCAGGGAGTTGAGATCGGGCCCGGGGACGTCGTCCTCTTCCACACCGGCTGGTCGAAGCTGTGGAAGCTCGATAACGAGCGTTACGGCGCACTCGAGCCCGGACTCGGATGGGATGGCGCACATTGGTTGACCGACCGGCGCATCTCGCTTGCCGGAGCCGACAACTGGTGTCTCGAGGTATGGCCGCCCGAGCGTGAGGACCATCTCCTGGTGGTCCACCAGCACTTCCTGGCCGAGACCGGCACCTACATCCTCGAGAACATCAAGACCGCCGCCCTGGTTGAGCGGGGCGCGTCCGAATTTCTCTTCGTGATGGCCCCGAACAAGACCAAAGGCTCGACCGCATCGATGGTCTCACCGCTGGCCGTGGTCTGACGATCATCACTGCGCTCGAGATTCACCCGGTCCAGGGGCCGAAGGTCACAGGTTCGAATCCTGTCTGGCGCGTTCGTTGTTTCCGCTTGGGACGGGCTCTTCCAAGCGGGATCCCATGGGTTGAAGGCCCGAGGCGTGGCTCCCGGACCCGGGGTGGCGCATCGATCGGGGATCGGGGCTGTTTTCGATCTCGGGGAGCATCGTCTTGCTCGAGCGATTCACAATCCCGACAGCGATGGCCCTGTTGGCGGCCTCGGCGATCCTCGTGCTCGCTGACCCCGGGACGAGCCGCGCCGCCCCGGTCCAGGCTCCGACGCTTCTCGTCTACAAGATTCACCGCCCTGGCCTCGACGTATCGATAACGCGGCGTGGACAGCGCCTTTTCCGCGCCGGTGTCTCGGCTCCGGGCGTGTGCAGCAACGGCGAAAGGACGCCGATGGGTTTCGGCTTGGTCGGCGGCCCGGGATGGCCGATCGACGCCGCCGGGCACTTCGACCGCAGGAGCGGAATCCACACCGTCTTCCGCGGACGCTTTGCGGGCGACAAGGTGGTGGGCGTCTTCTACGAAAGCCGCCTTGAAGTCGGCGGCGGCTATGAAGGCGTACCGCCCACCTGCGGCAACACCAGGCCGCGCGGTCGCTACCAGCACTTCGTCGCCTGGCTGGTCGAAGAAGACGGCCACAGGGTTCCCCACCCGCCGATCTGGCTGCCGGCGGGCGGCTGAGCCGCCGCGCCTCGGCGGCGGGACAAGCCGGCGGGCGAGGATGTGCACGTACCGGGAGCGGCGGGACCTTCGGCGCCTTCACCGCGGCGATGCACCTGGGCAATGAGGCCGGGTGCGGGCCTGGTGACTGACGCTTCGCGGCGAGGCGGCTAGACGCTTGATTCCACGACCCAGGCCCACCTGGGTGACGCACCCGGCAAGCGTTTGGGGCGCCTTTCTCTCCGTATCCGAGAGAAAGGCGCCCCATACGCACTTCGCATCTCTTCGTCCTTGATCTGCTCGGGCGGGCGCGTCCCCAGTCACAACTCGCCGTGGAATCAACCCATCTAGTGTCCTGACGCATAAGTTCAGCACCAGCCCGGCGGCGTCTCGCCGCCCGTGGCGGCGTCCTCGGATTTGCCTTTGCCACCGGCAAAGGCCGCATCCTGCGTCCTTGCCACGAACGGCGATCCACTCGCCGGATCTGGCACCCAACTTATGCGTCAGGACACTAGGGCTCGCGGGCCCTCGACGCCCGGGCCTACGTCTCCGCCGGCTCGCTCTCCTGCAGCCGAAACGTCGGATGGTCGGCGGGATCGGGGAGTTGCTCGAAGGTGGCGGCGACGCTCGGGAAGCGATCGAACCGGCGCCTGTAGGCGGCGATCAGCGGGGCGCGCTCCTCAACGGGGACTTCGACGGCGCGAAAGGAGTGGGCGCTCCCACCTCGGCGCAGCTCGCCGGCGCCGGCGGCCCGCAGGTTGCGGACCCAGTGGGTGCTGCCGCGCGGGGCGAGGAGGTACCGGTCGCCGTCGAGATCGAGCACCGCGACCGGCACTTGGTGCGGCTTGCCCGTCCGGCGACCGCGGACGGTCAGGAGACTCACGAACCGGCGCCCGAAGAGGAGCGCCATCCGGTTGCCGACGTGAGCCTGCATCCAGTTCGGCGGCAGATACGGCTCGGGCCGGTCCATCCAAGTGCTCACAAGCCGATCGGCGGCCCGACCACCTCGACCGGTGGCAGCTCGCCGCCGGCCCAGTCCGGCGGCTCGGTGCCGTCGCGCTCCGACCAGCGCCGGGCGAGCGAGCGCTCGAAGCCGCCCGGCGTGCAGACCAGCAGGTAACGGGCCGGATCCTCGCCGCGGTTGGCGAGCGTGTGGATGGCGCCGCGGGGGGCGAAGACGAAGTCCCCGGGCTCCGCCGTCGAGAGCTCCCCGCCGAGCTGGAAGGTGAGCTCGCCGGTGAGCACGTAGAAGCCCTCGTCGAAGTCGTGGCGGTGCAGCGGCGGCCCCTCCCAGCGAGGGGGCGCCGAGTTCTCCATCACCGCGACCTCGCCGTCGCTCTGGTGCGAGCCGAGCAGGAACCGGGTGCTGAACTCCGGAGCTGCGCTCATCGGGTCGCTCCAATCGGCTGTGTGAGAGCGGTGCTGGGCATCGTCGCGCAGACTGCCGCGGCGATCGGCGCATCGCAATGCCAATCTGGGCCGCTCCAATCAGCAGCCGCGATCAGTGCCGCGACGGCGACCTCCCAGCGCGCACCGCGCTCTACTTCACCGCGTAGGCCCCGAGTCCCGCCTCGAGCGCTGCCAGCGCCCGCTTCCCCTCGGCCCGCACCCGGCGCGCCAGCAGCGGATTGCGGGCGCCGGCGAGGATCTCGGCGCGGGTGAACCTGAGCAGGGCGCGGTGGATGCCGACCATCGCGTTGGCCGCGACCCAGGGCTCGATCTCCGCCGGCCCGGCGCCGGTCTCCTCGCGGAGGAGCTCGGCGAGCGAGTCGGTGAAGCCGGCGAGGATCCTCTGCTCGCGGGCGAGCAGCGCCGGGCTCTGCTCGATCACCCGGGTGGTCGCCGCATGGCGCTCGATCGCCTCCGGATCCTTGGCTGCGAGAACGCCGCGCGGCTCGGTGACGAAGCGGCCGAAGGCGCTCAGGGCCGACTCCCCCGCCGCGCGCTCGCGGATCGCCGCCAGCAGCATCGCCTCGAAGGCCTCGAAGCCGCTGTAGAAGAGGTCCTCCTTGCTGGGGAAGTAGTTGAAGACGGTCGCCTCGGAGACGCTGGCCGCGGCGGCGACCTCGGCGACCCGGACGTCCTCGAAGCCCCGCTCGCCGAACAGCCGCCGCGCCGTCTCGGCGATCAGCCGCCTGGTTTCCGCCTTCTTGCGCTCGCGCAGGCCGGGCGCGCTGGAGCTCGCCTGCTGGTTCGGGTCGGCAATCGGGGTTTGCGCCATCTTCTGACTAATGTTAGAGTGACTCTAAGTTTTTGGTGACTCTATGATTCTACGACCAGATGGAGGTCGCGGATGCGCTTTCCCAAACTATCCCTTCCCTTCGTCGCGATCGTCCTGGCGATGCTGCCGGCGGTCCTCGACCAGACGATCCTCGCCACCGCGCTGCCGACGATCGCCGGTGACCTCGGCACCGTCGCCGACGTCTCCTGGGTGGTCAGCGCCTACGTGATCGCCTCGGCGGCGACGATCCCGGTCTGGGGCAGGCTCGGCGACCGGCTCGGGCGCAAGCCGGTGCTCGAGCTCTCGCTCGCCCTCTTCCTCGCCGCCTCGGCGGTCTGCGGCCTGGCCGACGGGCTGACGGCGCTGGTCGCGGCCCGGGCGGTCCAGGGCGCCGCCGCCGGTGGCCTGATGACGCTGGCGATGGCCGCCGTCGGCGACCTCGTCTCGCCCCGGGAGCGTGCCCGCTATCAGGGCTACATCGCCGCCGTCTTCGCTCTCGCCACCGTCGCCGGCCCGCTCGCCGGCGGCCTCTTGACCGAACAGGTCAGTTGGCGCTGGGTCTTCTACGTCAACCTGCCGCTCGGGCTGGTGGCGCTGGCCGGGCTGCGACTGCGCTTGCCGGCGACGGCCGGGACGCGGCCGGCGGCCCGCTTCGACTACGCCGGCGCGCTGCTGCTGACGGCGGCGACCTGCGCGCTGATGCTGGTCTGTGTCTGGGGCGGCACCAGGTTCGCCTGGGCCTCGGCGCAGGTCGTCGGCCTCGTCGCGGTTCTCGCCGGCACCGCCGCGGCGCTCGTCTGGCGCGAGCGGCGGGCGGCCGAACCGGCGGTGCCGCTCGACCTGCTGCGGCTGCCGACGGTGGCGCTCTCGAGCGCCGCCTTCTTCCTCAGCACCGCCAGCCTGTTCGCGGTGACCGTCTTCGCCCCGCTCTACCTGCAGGCGGAGACCGGGGCGAGTCCGACCGCCGCCGGCCTGATGCTGGTGGCGATGATGGTCGGGGTCACGGCCTCGACCAACTTCGCCGGCCGCCGGATCGCCGCCGGCGGCCGCTACAAGCGCTACCCGCTGGCCGGGCTGGCGCTGATGGCGGTCGGCCTGGCCGGGATCGCGGCGCTGGCCGGCGCCCGCTCGCAGCTTGCGACCGTCCTCTGCCTGGGCGTCTTCGGGCTCGGCTTCGGGATGGTCGGTCAGGTGCTGACGGTGATCGTCCAGAACGGGGTCGAGCGGCGCCGGCTGGGGACGGCGATGGCGACCACCAACTTCTTCCGCGCCCTCGGCGGCGCGGTTGGGGCCGCCGTCCTCGGCGCCGTCTTCGCCTCTCAGGGCGGGGTGGTGCCGGGGGTGCGGCTGGTCTTCGCGATCGCCGCGCCGCTGGCGTTGTTGGCGCTGGCCCTGGTCTGGCGGCTGGAGGAAGCGAAGCTGGGGCAGGAGGCGCCGCAGCGGCAGGGCGCCGGCGGTGGGCCGGGCGCCGAGCGCCCGACCCCGCCGTCCCGTTCGGCGGTCGGAGCGGCCCGATGAGGGCCGCCCCGGCGTCCGGCGAGCGGACCGGCCTATTTGCGGTAGGTGAGGACGACGATGCCGGAGGCGAGCGGCGTCGTCTCGACCAGGTCGAAGAAGGTCTGCCGTGCCGGGCGGAAGATCAGGTCCGTGGCGGCTGCCTCACCGACGAAGAAGGGGTGGACCCAGAGCCGCAGCTCGTCGATCAGGCCCTGCTCCATCAGCGCGTGGGAGAGCTCGCCGAATCCGAACTGGACGATGTCGCCGCCCGGCCCTTCCCTGCGCCTCCGGATCTCGGCGACCGCGTCGCCGTCGAGCACGGTCGTGTTCTGCCAGTCCGCCGCGGTCAGGGTCCTCGACGCCACCCACTTCTCCATCGAGTTGAACTTGTCGCTGACCGGGTCACCCGATTTGGCCGACCAGACCGGCGCGAAGACCTCGTAGGTGCGGCGCCCCATCAGCAGCACCTCGGAGCGCTCGACCAACCCTGCCTGGATCTCCTGGCCCTGGCCGTCGTCCTCGTGGCGCCCGGAGGGCCAGTCCTGCGGGTTCTCGATCACGCCGTCGAGGGAGATGTAGGTGGAGTTCACGATCTGTCGCACTTGCCTGTCCTTTCGTCGGGGATTACCCGGCCGATCCTCGACGCGCCGCTGCTGCGGACCAATGCGAATCGAAGAACTACGCCTCGTCCGCGGCGATCACCTCGCGGCCTCGACGTAGATCAGGAGGCGGTCGACGAGCGCTTTGGCGTGGTCGGAGTCAGCCGGGCGGCCGAAGAAGAGCTGGTGGAAGTAGAGCGGCGCGGTGATGCCCTCGAGCAGCTCGGTCAGGGTCGGCGTCTTCTCGCCGCGGGCGGTGGCGCGGTCGAGCATCGCCTGCAGCTGGCCGGCTCGTTTCTGGAACGAGACCGAGGTGTCGGCGTGCGGGGTCGACAGCGCGGCGGCGCGGATCATGATTCCGCCGAGCGGGGCGATCACCTCGGCGAAGCGGATCGCCGCCAGCTCGAGGTCGCCGCGCAGCGTCCCCGTGTCGGGGATCGGCGCCAGCTCGCCGACGCGCTCGGCGACGACGTCGTCGACCAGGCCGGCGACGCTTCCCCAGCGCCGGTAGATCGTCGCCTGGTGGACGCCCGCCCGCTCGGCGACCCGCGGGATCGTCACCTCCTCGAGCTGCCGGTCGGACAGCAGCTCGATCACCGCCGCCTGCACGCGGGCACGGACCTGCGCCGATCGTCCGCCCGGCCGCTTCTTCTTCGCCGCTCCGCGATCCATCGTCGGCGCATTCTAAACGCGAGGAGTTGCGCTTTTGTGGAGGATCCGGTAGCTTGATCCAAAAGCGAAGAAAGTCGCGTTAGAAGTGAGAGGAGCACCGATGAGCCAACGATTCGAGGTCTTCAAGGGCACGCTGACGCGCGATTTCGCCCGCCACTACGCGGAGATGGCGATCGCGATGCTGGTCGGGATGGCGGTGCTGGCGTTACCCGCCCGCCTGGCGAGCGCCGCCCTGTTCCCCTCGCTCGACCCCGACGATCCGAGCCTGATGCTGGCCCGGATGGCGGTGATCATGACCGTGCCGATGGTGCTCTGGATGCGGTGGCGAGGCCACGCCTGGGCGCCATGCCTGGAGATGGCGGCGGCGATGCTGGTGCCGGCGGCCGGCGTGATCGCGCTGGTCGAGACGACCCTGGTCGAGGACATGGCCGTCCTGATGGCGATCGAGCACGTCGTGATGTTCGCGGCGATGTTCTTCGCGATGGCCGCCCGCCCGCGCGAGTACGGCCGCCGCGGCGCCGGCGAGCGCCGCGCGCCCGCCCTGGCGGGAGGCCGCCGATGAGCAGCTGGGTCGGGGTCGAGCTGCGCCACCTGGCGGCGCTGGGGGCGGTCGCCGAGGAGCGGTCGTTCCGCGGCGCCGCCGACCGTCTCGGCTACGTCCAGTCGGCGGTCAGCCAGCGCATCGCACAGCTCGAGGGAGCGGTCGGCGTCCGGCTGGTCGATCGGGCTCGCGGTCATCGGGACGTCGGGCTGACCGAAGCCGGCAGGTCGCTGCTCCGCCACGCCGAGCGGATCGAGGCCCAGCTGGGCGCCGCCCGGCTCGAGCTCGACGAGCTCGCCGGCGAGCGGCGCCCGGCCCAGCTGCGGATCGGCGCCGCCGGCGGCACCGCGGCGCGACTCCTGCCGGCGGCTCTGCGCGAGCTCGCCCAGGGCCAGCCGCGAGCCCGGATCGAGCTGCGCGAGTCGAGCTCCGACCGCGACCTGTTCGCCGCGGTCGGGACCGGCGAGCTCGACGTCGGCCTCGCCGAACTGCCGCTCGAAGGGGGCCCCTACGAGGCGCGGGCGATCCTCCGCGACCCGCTCGTCGCGCTGGTGCCGAGCGACTCGTCGTTGGCCCGCTCCCCGCTGACGCCGAGCCTTGCCGAGCTCGCCGGGTGGCCGTTCGTCGTCGACTCGACCTGGCGCATGTTCGGCCTGGTCGAAGCCGAGCTGGCGGTCGCCGGATTGGAGATCGAAGCCTGCTTCCGGACCACCCGGAGCGCCGTCGCCCAGGCCCTGGTCGCCGCCGGCGCCGGGGTGGCGATCGCTCCCCGGCTCGAGGTCGACCTCGACGATCCAGGCACCGCCGTGATCGACCTCGGTGACTCGCTGCCGGCGCGAACCCTCGTCTGCTTCTGGTCGACCGAGCGTGCCACCGACGATCTGGGCCCCTTCCAGGACGCGATGGCCCGAGCCTGCGCCCGCTACCGGGCCCGGCTTCTGGGTGCGTCGCGGCCGGTCACCGTCGGCGCGGGGTGATCGCAACTCCCGATCGGACTCACCCCGATCGGAATTGCCGGTCGTGGCGGGCGGCGCCAAGCCGGTGATCGTCGCCGAGGGCACCGGCCCGACGCCGCTCAGCTCGGCCGGGGACCTGGGGTTCACCTCCCCTTCCTCGGCTGACCGGGTGAACGCGCGGTTGGTCTAGAGGGTGGTGAGATCGCCGGCGAGATCGGGGAGGCTTATGACCTCGATCTGCTCGGCGACGCGGTAGCGGTCGCCTCCCGGATAGACGATGAAGCTTCGCTCTGGCTCGAGGTCATCGATTGCGGAGCGCATGCCGCGACTGGGGCGAGGCGAGAGGGAGCGCTTGACCTCGATCGCCCACTCGCGCCCATCGGGCCAACGAAGGACGAGGTCGATCTCAGCGCCACCGGAAGTCCGGTAGAAGCTGGGGTCCACCCGCTCCGGTGCTACGGAGATGAGGTTCTCGGTCACGTAGCCCTCCCAGCTTGCTCCGAGGACCGGGTGCCCGACCAGCGCCTCCTTGTCGCCGAGACCGAGCAGCGCGTGCAGGAGCCCCGAGTCGCGAACGTAGGTCTTGGGCGAGCGCACCTGACGCTTGGCGACGTTGGCGAGGCGGGGTTGAAGGCGACGGATCAGAAGCAGGTCGACTAGCAGGTCGAGGTAGGTGTTGACGGTCGGAGCGCTAACGCCAAGCCCTCGGGCGATCGCTGCAGCGTTCAGGAGCTGGCCCTGGTTATGGGCCAGCATCGTCCAGAGTCGCCGCAGCGTCTCGGCCGGGATTCGTGGGCCGAGTTGGGGGATCTCGCGCTCGAGGTAGGTCCGAATGAAGTCTTCGCGCCAGCGCAGGCTCGCCGCGTCGGAGGCGGCGAGATAGCTCTCGGGAAAGCCGCCGCGCAGCCAGAGCTGGTCGACCGCCTCGCCGCCGAGCTCTGATATGTCGAAAGGATCGAGCTCGGCGTAGGCGATTCGACCCGCAAGCGTCTCGCCGCTCTGGGCAAGCAGCTCCATCGCCGCCGATCCGAGAAGCAGGAAGCGTCCAGCGCCGCGGCCCTGATGACGACCGCGGTCGATCGTCCCCCGCAGGGCTTCGAAGATTCCCGGTGCCCGATGGATCTCGTCGAGGATCACGAGCTCGTCGCCATGGTCTGCGAAGTAGAGCTCTGGCTCCGCGATCCGGGCGCGATCAGAGGGCGACTCCAGGTCGAGGTAGATCGACGGCGTCCTCTCCCCGACCGTCAGGGCGAGCGTCGTCTTGCCTACCTGCCTGGGTCCGAGCAGGGCCACCGCGGGACTCTCGGCAACGAGAGATTCCAGGGTGCCTTGGACTCGCCTACGAATCATCCTTGCAATCTTAAAGTAGAGCTTGTGATTTGCAAGGATCCATATCCACGAACCCGGCGATCAGCCGGAATCGCGGGGGCTGCCTCATACCGGTGGCGAACGGGAGCGCAGGGGGATAGGGTCGGTATCCCAAGATACGAGGAGGCTTTCGTCATGTACGTACGAGCCGTCAGGTTCACCGACGTATCGACTGAGCGGATGCAGGAGCTTCTCGCTCGCATCGAGGAGTCCGACGGGCCGCCTCCGGACGTGCCCGCCACCGGGCTCACGATTCTCGCCGATGGCGGACAGGGAACCGCGGTGGTCCTTCAGTACTTCGACAGCGCCGCGGACATGGAGGAGGGCGCCCGCGTGTTCAGTGCGATGGATTCCTCGGAGACGCCCGGCACCCGGGCATCGGTCGACATGTGCGAGGTGAAGCTCGAGCGAACGCTCAGCTAGCGCGGTTTAGGTGCTCCCCCCGATCGTCCGCGCCAGGTGAAGGCGGCAGCCATGTCGCCTCGGTCGCGGGCGATTAGGGGGTGTCTTTGCCCGGCTCGCTCAGCGGACGCGCTTGATGTGCAGCGAATAGGCGACCGTCTCGGTGCCGTCCTGCTTGCCGTCGAAGCCGATCTGCGGCACGCTCGCCGAACCGGAGGCCGACACCCTTTTGCCTTTGCGCAGCGCAAGGACGGAACCCACCCGTACGCTCGTCTTGAACCCGTCCCCTTCGGCGAAGAGAAGCCCTTCGACCAGCGACGGGTTGCAGCGGACTTCCACCGGACTGCCGCCGTAGATGTAAAGCGCGTTACCGCGCTGCAGCGGCGCGGTCGGGTTGACGTTGAGTTCGGGCGAGAGCTGGAACAGCTTGCCGCGTTCGAGTTCGCCGCGTTCGGCGAAGGAGCAGTTCGCTTCGGTTCGCTTTGGCACATAGGTGCATTCGCTCGCGCTCGGCGTCTCGAACCCCGCCGGTTCCGGTGTGAAGCTGCCGGCGGTCTGGACCGAGCCGCCGGCGGCAAAGGAGCTGAACGAGGCCCTGGTGAAGAGGCGGGGGAAGTTGCGGCCGTAGTAGGTGACGGGGCCTCGGGTCGGTTTCGCGCCGAGCTGGGCCGAGGCGTCGAAGCTGAAGGTTTCCGAGCCGCTGCCGAGACAGCCGAGCGGCAGTCCCGAATCGTTGAGCCCTTCCGTCGTCAGCGACCATTCCACCCGCACGCTGCCACTGAGCGAGACGCTGTAGAGCCGTTCCGGCGGCTTGTGGGTGGAGGCGACGGCTGCCGGCACCGCGAGGGCGAGCGCCAGGAGACAGCAGCTGCCGATCCCGACGACCCTCCTATCCGAGCGATGCGATCGCGACCGCAGTCCTCTCATCGCGATGCCGATCATCTCGCCGTCCGCCGCGGTTTGCAACCGGGCCTATCGCTTCAGTACGAAGGCGAGCGCGGTGCTCACCGCCGAGCCGCCGGTCGGGGAGAAGGTTGCGCTGATCTCGATCTTCACCCGCTTGCTCGATTTCAGGAGCTTGCGTCCGGCGGCCGTCAGGGCGATCCGCAGCCGCTTCGCTCCGGCCGCGCCGAACTCGAGGCTCCCGTGGCCGACGAGCACCCCGTGGGACTTCGCCGCGGAGCCAAGCGCACCGGCGGGCGCGCCGTACCAGGCCACGGTCGCCTCGCCCGCGGTCAACGCCTTGAAGGTGGACGCGTACCCACCCGCTTGGAGCAGCGCGGCGATGGCCGCACCTTTGCCGGACGGGACGATCCCCAGCTTCAGGGCGGCGAGAAGCTGCGCGGCCGACACGCCCTGAGGACCGCCGGATCCCGGGCCGGCCCCGCCTGCCGGCGGCGGGGTCGGGGGCGTCGGCGTGGTGCCCGTCCCAGCGCCGGATCCGGCCGGCTGCAGAGCGACGTTGACCGTCGTCGTAGTCGCACTCGTCGTCCCCGCCGTGATCGTGGCGGTGACGTCCTTGGTCACGTAGCCGGGTGCCGCGAACTCGATCGTGTAGCCGCCGGGGGCGAGGATGCTGGCGCCTCCGCCCAGCTGGTAATGGCCGGTCGACGGATCGGAGTAGGACTGGAACGGGCAGCTGAGCGTTTTGCCCTGTGCGCCGCAGGCCCATTTCGGCGGGGCTCCGGGCAGCGTCACCGTCGCGAATCCTTCTTCGGGGAGCACCTGGCCGGTCGCGGCGTCGGTGACCGTGCCCGCGAAGACGCCTCCCGCCTGCATTTCGAAGTCGGGCGCCCCTTCGGCCGTCCACGGCACGCTGGCTTCCTGGCTGGAAACCGCCGCCGCACCGGCGAGGGACGGCGTGCCGTGGGTCTGGCCGTTCCAGCATTGCGGGTAGTAGCCCTGCGAGTTTCCTTCGGTGATCGGGCCCGCGCACACGTAGTAGTTGCCGGGGACCAGTGGCCCCGCCTGGTAGTCGTAATAGAGACCGGAGCCCGAGCCGTTGCTGCCGCTCGCGCTTGCCGGGCTCACCCAGTGCCCGGCCTCGTCGTAGACCATCACGACCTCTGAGTTGTCGATCCCGGGCCCCCGCACCTCGCCCTGGATCCATTGGCAGGTCGTGGAGCATTCGGTGCAGCTCGTTCCGGACGTACATGCGCTCGCCGCGCTGGGGTGAGCGCCCAGGGCGAGCACCAACGCAACGGCAGCGCCGGCCAAGGTCAGCACAGCGGCGCGCCGGGGTGCCAGCCGCCTACGTTCCGTCGAACCCATCTCCTTCGACATCCCGACCCCCTCGTCACGAGCCAGACACCCCGGCGACCCTATCCGCGACGAGGTTGCTAACCTACAACCAGATGGTTGTAGGTAAACGAAAGAGCGACGACGGGGAAGAAGCCACCGACCTGCTGTTCGGGGCGCTGGCCGACCCGACCCGCCGCGACATCCTCCGCCGTGCCCACGAGGGCCGGCTCTCGGTCTCGGCCCTGGCCCGCGAGTACCCGATCAGCCTGGCGGCGGTGCAGAAGCACGTCGCCGTGCTGGAGCGGGCCGAACTGGTGAGCAAGCACCGGGTCGGGCGCGAGTCGATCGTGCGCGCTGAGAGCGCCGCTCTCGAACGCGCCCACGCGGCGCTCGACCGGCTCGAGTCCGAGTGGCGCGGACGGATCGAGCGACTCGATCGCATCCTCGACGAAGACAAAGGAGACAGCTGATGCCCGTCACCGACGTGAACAAGGACCTCGACGCCCTGACGATGACGATCACCGCCGAGTTCGACGCCGGCGCAGAGCGAGTCTGGGAGATGTGGGCGGACCCGCGGCAGCTCGAGCGCTGGTGGGGCCCGCCGTCCTACCCGGCGACCGTCGTCGACCACGACCTCTCACCCGGCGGCCGCGTCGCCTACTTCATGACCAGCCCGGAGGGGCAGAAATTCCACGGCTGGTGGCGGGTCGAGGAGGCCGAGCCGCCGCGGCGGCTGCGCTTCGAAGACGGCTTCGCCGACGACGAGGGCAGGCCGAACCAGGAGATGCCGACGACGACAGCGACGGTGACGATCACCGAGGCCGACGGCGCGACGAAGATGTCGATCGAGTCCAAATTCGGCAGCCGCGAGGGGATGGAACAGCTGGCCGAGATGGGGATGGAACAGGGCATGCGCGAAGCCCTCGGCCAGATCGACGAGCTCCTCATTGGCGAGCGGGCGTAGGCCGGGTGAAATCTCGGCGGCGCCGCGCATAAGCCGAATAGAGGGAGCGGTTGTATCTTGTATCGATACTAGATACACTAGCGTGGATGATCAAGGAAGCCGACATCTACGTCCTGAGTGGATTGCTCGCTCAGCACGAGCAATGGAGCTACCGTTCCCTCGCCGAGCGCCTTGGAGTGCCGCACCCTGTCGTCCAGCGCGGGCTCGCGCGCGCCGGGTCCGCCGATCTCTATTCGGCGGGGCGCCGCGAGGTCAACCTTCCTCACTTCGAGGAGTTCGCGCTCCATGCGTTGCGTTTCATCGCGCCAGGCGATTTGGGGCGGATGGTGCCCGGGGTCCCGGCGGCATGGGCGGCCGAGCCGATGGCGAGCGAGATCCACTCTTCGCTTGACGAGCCACCCCCGGTCTGGCCACACGCCTCGGGAGGCTTGCGCGGCCAGGCCTTCGAGCCGCTGCACGCCGCTGCACCCGAGGCGGTTGAGTACTGGCAGGAGCTGGGCGAGACCCTTTCGATTCTCGACAGCTTGAGGGGCGGCGACGCTCGGATTCGGCGAGCGGCCGGAGCGCTTCTTTCGGGAAGGCTCCGCGGGCGCGCCGTGGTTATGAGCCAATGAGCGCGCTCCAATTGGAGGCCGCCTCCGCGGTGCTCGGTCCGCTCCTCGAGGAGGTCGTATTCGTCGGCGGCGCGACGATCTATCTGTGGATCACCGATCCCGCAGCCCCGCCGGTCCGCGCGACTGAGGACGTCGACGTCGTCTGCGAGGTGGCGAGCCGCGTCGAGTACTACCGACTGGGAGGTCGATTGCGGGAACGCGGGCTTCAAGAGGCAGCTGACGAGCCGGTCCTGTGTCGCTGGAGGAGCTCGGAACCCAAGCTGGTGCTCGACGTCATGCCGACCAACCCAGACATCCTCGGCTTCTCCAACCCTTGGTACGAGGAGGTGATCTCGAAGGCTGCGACCGTTCCCTCGCTTCGGGTTCACAGCTTCGCGCCGCCACTCCGCCCCTACTCGTTGCAACCAAGCTCTCTGCCTGGAAAGGCCGAGGGAACGGGGATCTGTTAGGCAGCCTTGACGTCCACGACGTCCTGACGCTGTTCGATGGTCGCCCCGAGCTGACCACGGAAATTGAAGCCTCAGAGCCGCGGCTTCGCCAGTACCTCCACGCCGAGCTCGCCGAGCTGCAGACGGAGTCCTACTTCGACTATGCGGTCGATGGCGCTACGGCGCCGTACGGGTCGCTCGGCGAGCAGCGGGCCCGCCTCGTTCGAGAGAGGATCGACGCGCTCATCTCCTGACCGCCTCAGGGGTCCCGCCGCCCGACTCGCGGTCGAGGCTCAACGTGGTGCGGTGGGAGCGGCCAAGTTGCGAGCCTGGATGTGTCGGCGCCGACCGATCGCTTTGCCGACCCTCCGCCGGTACCCTTGGCGAGCACGTGCAGCCGTCTGCGACAGATCGGGAGGGGGGCGGCGAGCGGATCGGCTCGCATGACGTCGGCGGCCGCCGCGGCTACGGCGCGATCGTGATCGAGGAGGGGCCTCCTTTCTCGGGCTGGCAGGGGCCGCTGATCGGCCTCACCCTGACCACGATGCTCCGCGGTTTGGTCCAGGTCGACCGTTGGCGGGCGCGGCAGGAGGAGCTTCATCCCGTCACCTATGTCGACTTGCCCTACTTCCACCGCTGGCTCTACACGCTGGAGCGCAATCTGCGGCTGGAAGGCGTCCTCACCGGGGAGGAGATCGAGGCGCGCATGGAACGCCTCGCCGCCAACCCCGACGATCAGCTCCCGGAACACTCGGACCCCGAGTTCGTCCGGGCGGTCGAACAGCTGATCGCGGAGGGGGGTCCGGTCGTGAAGGAGGTGCCGGCCCCGCCGCGCTTCGCGGTCGGCGACATCGTCCGCCTGCGCCGGATCTCGATCGAGAGGCCGGGCGACGAACACACGCGGCTGCCCGGATACGCGCAGGGCAAGAGGGGCGAGATCGCCCGCGTCAACGCGGCGCAGGCGCTGCCCGACGCGATGGTCGCCGATAACCGGGAGATCCCCGAACACACGTATGCCGTCCGTTTGCGGGCCGCCGACCTGTGGCCCGATGCCGAACCGCACTCGACCGTCTGCGTCGACGCCTGGGAGAGCTACATCGAGCCCGACGAGCAAACTGGAGAAAGGTCCTCATGAGCCAGCACGACGAGTTCCCCGAGCTTCGCACCAAGGCGATCGAGTCGCTGCTGATCGAGAAGGGGCTGATCACCGAGGAGGCGATCGACAAGATCGTCGACACCTACGAGCACGACATCGGCCCGATGCGGGGCGCCCGCGTCGTCGCCCGCGCCTGGACCGACCCGGAGTTCAAGGCAAGGCTCCTCGACGACGCGACCGCGGCGATGGCGGAGCTCGAGGTCGGCGGGTTCGTCGCCGAGGCCGTCGTCGCGGTCGAGAACACCGAGCAGGTCCACAACATGGTTGCCTGCACGCTCTGCTCGTGTTACCCGTGGGGTGTGCTCGGCCTGCCGCCCTCCTGGTACAAGGACCCTGCTTACCGTTCGCGGGTGGTGCGGGAGCCGCGGGCGGTGCTGGCGGAGTTCGGTACCGAGCTCCCGGCTGACGTCGAGGTGCGGGTCTGGGACAGCAGCTCCGAGGTGCGCTACATGGTGATCCCGCGCCGGCCGCCGGGCACCGAGGAGATGACCGAGGACGAACTGGCACCCCTGGTCACCCGCGACTCGATGATCGGGACCGCGGTGCTGGCGTGACCGCTGACTCGGTCGAGCCGCTGATCGCGGAGGCGGTCGGACCGGCGGCGCTGCCGCGCAAGAACGGCGAGCTGGTCTTCGACGCGCCATGGGAGAGCCGCGCGTTCGCGATCGCGGTCCTTCTCTCGGGCGAGGTCTACGAGTGGGAGGAGTTCCGCGGCGAACTGATCGCGCGGATCGCCGACTGGGAAGCCGAGGCGGACCGAGACGACGAGGACTGGTCCTACTACGACCGCTGGCTCCTCGGTCTCGAGCACCTCCTGGTCGAGCGCGGCGTCCTGCGGCCCGACGAGCTGAGCGAGCGGATCGCCGAGGTGGCGCACCTCGCGGCGCACGAGCACGACGGCCCGCACCAGCACTGAGGTCGGGCCCTACCTTCCTTCCGCGCGACGCGCCGCCAGCAGGCCTGCCGGCTCGCGCACCTCGGCGTCGAGCTTGGGCCGCGAGCCAGCGGCGTAGGTGCGACCGTCGAGCGGCCACTCGTAGGTCTCGAGGTCACCAACATCCGTGGCGTGCTGCGGCAGGATCTGCCCGCTCTGGCGGTAGGTGGCGAGAACCCGCTCGAGCCCGTAGCGCTGGATCGGACAGGTCTTGATGCAGACGGAGCAGCCGTTGGCCTGGGCGACCATCGGCAGGCAGCGCTCGGTCTTGATCTTCCACTTCTCGACGCCGCGGTGCTCCCTGGGGCGGACCGCGATCGCGCCGGCGGGGCAGCGCTGGGCGCAGATTCTGCAGCGGTCGCAGACACCCGGGATCCCGAAGTCCACGGGTTGGTCGAACGAGAGGGGTGCATCGGTGGAGATCAGCAGCATCCGCGCCCGGGAGCCCGCCTGCGGTGTCAGCAGCTGCCCGTTCATGCCGAGCTGGCCGAGCCCCGCGGACACCGCGTAGGGGATCGTCATCGCCCCGCCCTCGCTGGCATAGATCTTTGCCCGGTAGCCGGCGGCGTGCAGCGCGCCGGCCACCTCGATCGCACCTTCGAGGAGGCGCGTGAGGGTGCGCCGGACGGTCAGCTGGTACTGCTCGTCGGGGGCCCGCTGCATCCGCTCGTAGTCCTGCTCGACGGCGGCGACGATGATGCGATCGCCGACGGCGTCCTCCTCGGCGTCGGCGAAGTGCCAACGAGCTTCGTAGCGGGCGACCTTGACGGCGCTAAGGCCGGCGGCGATGCCTCGCGCTCGAACCGAGCCGGCGGTCAGGTCGGCGCCGCGCTGCCGTGGCTCGGCCCGTGACATCTCGCGAGCAGTGGACCGGAGCCGCGCGAGGCGCAGGTCGAGCGCGCGCAGGACGAGCCGCCGCCGGAGGGACGAAGGGATGCGAGCTTCGGTGCCGCGCCGCCAGGCTTCTTCCCGCGGCCTCATCGCCCGGTATTCGCGGAGCGGCTCCGGGCTCGTGGACGCTGCGACGGGAAGCCCGATCCCGGTGCGCAGCTCCCTCGGCACCTCATCGTCATGCTCCGGCCAGGGCGGCGGCACCGGGCCGATCAGCGGTGAGAGCAGTCGACGTGAAACGCGTGAAGCGATTCGCAAGGGATCCCCAGTCCATTCTGCGGTCGTCGGACGTTGCGTCGGGCAGACTACTCGAATCGCTGGCAGCTCCGAAGCGGTTTCGACCGCTAGATATCGGCCACGGGAGCCTCGTCTCGGCGAGCCGCTTCGGAGTGCTCGCGCGAGTCCTTGCTCGAGATGATCACGGTCGAGAGCAGTGCGGCCAGCACCGCGAGTCCGCTGCCGACCAGGAACGCGCGGGAGTAGCCGGCGACGAGTGCGTGATCGGTCCCGGCGGCTGGGCCGAACTCGGCGATCCGGGAGCTGGAGACCGAGACGAGGATCGCGATGCCGAGTGCGCCGCCGACCTGCAGCGAGGTGTTGATCAGGCCCGAGGCGACACCTGCCAGCGGCCCGGAGGTGCCGGTGACGGCCGCGATCATGATCGGTACGAAGGTGAGGCCGAGCCCGCACCCGGCGACGACCATCGGGCCGAGCACGTCGGTCAGGTAGGAGCCCGAGGTGCTGATCCGCGAGAACCAGAACAGTCCGGCGGCGAGGACCAGGAGCCCGCCGATCAGAGTCGGCTTGAAGCCGATGCGCGTCACCAGCTGCGCGGCGAGGGCGGCGGTGAGGATCTCGACCGAGAACGGCAGGTAGGCGAGTCCGGTCTCGATCGCGCTGTAGCCGAGCACGTACTGCAGGTAGTAGGAGATGAAGAGGAACGCCGAGAACATCGACATGCCGGTGAGGACTCCGGCGAGATTCGCGCCGCGCAGGGTGCGCAACCTGAAGATCGAGAACGGCAGCAGCGGGTGCTCGGCGCGGAGCTCGATGACCACGAACGCGAGCAGCAGCAGCGCGCTGCCGGCCAGGCGCGCGATCGTTCCCGTCGTCGCCCACCCTTCCTCGCTCGCCTTGATCATCGCGAACACCAGCAGGGCGAGCCCGGCGGTGACGCTGATCGCCCCCGGAATGTCGAAGCCCTTGACCTCGGCCGGGTCCTTTCCAGCCGGCAGGATCCGCGGGGCGGCGATGATCGCGCCGATCGCGACCGGAACGTTGACGAAGAGGACGAGTCGCCAGTCGATCTCGGTCAGGATCCCGCCGAGCAGCACCCCGGCCGCACCGCCGGCCCCCGCCACGGCGCCCCAGACGCCGAGCGCTCGGTTTCGCTCGGAGCCCTCGGCGAAGATCGTCGTCACCAGGGCGAGCGCCGCCGGCGAGACGAATGCGGCGCCGATGCCCTGCAGCGCTCGGGCTCCGTCGAGAAACGCGGCCGACCCGGCGAGACCGCCGAGCAGCGAGCTGGCGCCGAAGATGGCGAGGCCGATGATGAACATCCGGCGCCGGCCGATCAGGTCGGCGAGGCGTCCGCCGAGCAGCAGGAAGCCGCCGAAGGTCAGCGTGTAGGCGTTGACGACCCAGCTGAGGTTGGTCTGGTCGATCTCGAGCGCCCGCCCGATCGTGGGCAGGGCGACGTTCGTGATCGAGGCGTCGATCACGATCATGAACTGCGTCAGCGCGAGCAGGATCAGCGCCCGGTTCTTGTGAGTTTGTGTTTCCAGCGAGGGCATGGAGAAGACGACTGCTGAGGTGAGCAGTCGTTCCGATTCGGCGCGGCGACGATACTCGCCCGGGAGATTCCGCTTGGCACCGGGCCGGCCGTTCGCCCTCATGCGCCCGCCGCCAGTTGGGTCGATCGCCGCATCGTTGATGGATTGGCGTCGCTATGGCCACCTGAATCGATCAACGATGAAGCGACTCACCGCTCCCGCTGAGCCGCGGGGGAGGTGCGCCTCCACGTCGTCCCTCCTATCCACAAACCGTGGGCCCGCTGTCCAGATCGCGCGGTGGGCCTTGCGCCTGGCCCCGGCCGCGACTTAGATCGCGGCTGCCGGCGACCCCACGCGGTCCGTCGGGCTGGAGGAAGCGACGGAGAGGAGCCACGGATGGATTTCGGTCTGTACAGCGAGCTGCAGAACTGGCCGGGAAAGACACCGGCCCAGGTCTACGGCGAGGCGCTCGAGCAGGTTGCTCACGGTGAGAGGTGTGGATTTGCCACCTACTCGCTGATCGAGCACTTCTGCTTCCCGGAGTTCTCGGTTTCGGCGAACCCCCTTGCCTTCTTCGCCGCCGCCTCCCAGCGGACGGAGGCGATCAGGTTCCGCACCCTCCTCCACAACCTCCCCGCCCACAACCCGGTCGTGCTCGCCTCGCAGATCGCCGCGCTCGACATCCTCACCGGCGGCCGCTACGAGTTCGGCATCGGCCGCGGCCACGGCTGGCTGCCGCCGAAGATCGGGGTGCCGCTGGCGGAGTCGCGGCCGCGCTACGACGAGGCCACGGAGCTGCTCCTGGCCGCCCTCGAGAACGAACGGTTCAGTCACCAGGGTGACTTCTGGAGCGTCGACGACAGTCACCTCGCCCCGTTGCCGCCGCGCCGGTTCCGGATCTTCGTCGGTGGCACCAGTGACTCGACCTACGTCCGGGCCGGGGAACGCGGGTGGGCGATCGCGGTGCCGCCGCTGCTGTCCTACGAGATGCTGCGGGCGCCGCTGGACCTCTACCGGGAGGCCTGCGCCGCCGCCGGGCACGAGCCGGACATCGTCTGGATCCACGCCTGTCACCTCGACGAGGACGCGGAGCTGGCCCGGCGCGACGCGGCCCGGGCGATCGGCCGGTTCATGCAGGCCCAGATCGTCGCGATGCCCGAGGCCGCCCCCGCCGAGGAGCTGGTCGCCGCGGGATACGGGTTCTACGCGGCCGGCGTCCTCGAGTCGGTCGCGGCGAAGCCTTACCAGGAGCTGATCGACGAGGACATGGTGTGGGTCGGGTCGCCGGACGAGATCGCCGAGCGGATCCAGGCGGTCGTCGACGTCTGCGCGGGACTTACCGAAGTCGCGATCACCTCGAACATGGGAGGCATGGAGCACGAGGGGGCGCTGAAGACCCAGCAGCTCTTCTGCGAGCGGATCATGCCGCGGTTCGGCGTGACCGCGAGCGCCGCGGCCGGGGATCACCCGGCTTCGAGCTCGGTCGAGGGCAGCACCCCGTAGCGCTCGCGGTAGGCGGCGGCGAAGCGCCCGAGGTGGGTGAAGCCCGACTCCAGGGCGGCCTCGGAGACGCTCGTCGCGGCGCCGCTGCGGAGGAGGGTGTGGGCGCGTTCGAGGCGAAGCTCGCGCAGCAGCCGCACGGGGCCGTAGCCGAATCGGTCGCGGACCACCGCCTGCAGCTGGCGGGTGCTGAGGTTGACGGCGACGCTGAGGTCGGCGATCGAGACCGGCTCGCCGAGATGCTCCTCGAGCCACGCCTTCGCCCGTTCGGCGTGTCCGCTCCCGGCCTCGCGCTGGGCCAGGAACAGGGAGGAGTGCGAGTGCGGCATCGCCAGCAGCAGCGCGTCGACCAGCATCGACTCGAGCATCCGCGCGGCCAGCGGCGGCGGCACCGGGTTCGCCGCGAGCGTCGACTCGACGTGGCGCAGGGTCGCGGAGATCATTCCGCGCCCGAGGGCCGCCCGCGTCCAGCGCGGGCCGAACTCGACCGGCGCGTGCATGGCGCCGGTCAGACGGGTGATCGTGTGGTCGATCAGGTCGCGGTCGAAGGCGAGGATGAAGGAGCCGGCGCGCGGTTCGCGGATCACCGTCTCGCGGCCGTTGGAGAGCGCGAACCAGGAGGACTCGAGCGCCGAGTCGGCGCCGATCCGCACCTCGACCGGAGCCAGTGAGGCCGAGATCACGATGCGCGACCCGGTCGCGTAGGCCTCGACGTCGACCGGCGCGCCGTGGCGGATGAAGATCACGGCCGTGGAGCCGATCGTGGTCCCGTTCGCGACTCCCTTCAGCAGCCGCTGCCCGCGCGGGATCAGGTCATGGCCGACGCCGTAGTTGGCGACCGCGTCGTGCAGCACCTCGTCGCTGCGGGTCAGGACGAGCGGGTGCGAGGCGAGGTAGGCACGCCGGTGTTGGGCGCCCTGTGTCTCTTCCTTCAAGGAGTGCCGTCCCCCGATCAGTCGCGCGATCTTAACCGGCGGCAATCCAGGAGCATTCGAACATCATCCCCGGCGATCGTTCCCGAGCGACTAGGCTCGGGTACCGGGAATCGGGTTCACACTCGTTAGGAGGGCTTGGGATGAGGAAGATTCCGGCGTTGTCGACGGCTCTGCTCGTGGCCGCTGGCCTGCTCGCCATCGGGGCTCCGGCGGCGGTCGCGGCCGAATCGCTGGTCAACGTCGGCAGCCCACCCTCGCCCTTCCCGACGAACAAGCAGAACGAGCCCGCGGTGGCCATCGACCCCCAGCACCCGGAAGTGATCGCCGCCGGATCCAACGACGAGATCGACGAGCCGGCCTGCGCGGGCAGCTCCTGCCCGTTCGTGCAGGGCGTTGGCAACTCCGGCGTCTACTTCTCGTTCGACGGTGGCGCGACCTGGACCCAGCCGACCTACGGCGGCTACAGCGATCGCGGCGGCACCCCTGGGTTCGGTCCGATCGGGACGCTCCCTCATTACTACGAGAACGGCCTCGTCTCGGACGGCGACCCGGCGCTGGCCTTCGGCCCCGCTCCGAGCGGCAACGGCTTCTCCTGGGCCGCGGGCTCCCGCCTCTACTACGCGAACCTGACCTCGAACTTCGCGACCAAACGCAGCGAGTACACCTTCAGGGGCTTCGAGGCGATCGCCGTCTCCCACACCGACAACACCGGCGCCGCGGCGGCGGGCGATGCCTCGGCCTGGAGCGAACCGGCGATCGTCACCTCCCAGAATCAGACCTCGGCGACCTTCTCCGACAAGGAGGCGGTCACCGCCGACGACGCCGCCACCAGCCCCTACTTCGGCAACGCCTACGTCTGCTACAGCCGCTTCCAGGGCGAAGGCCCGGCCGTGACGATCTCCTTCAGCCGCTCGCGCGACGGCGGCGAAACCTGGTCGGCGCCGCTGAAGCTGAGCCGGCACAACGACCCGCGCAACCCACCCGACCGCCAGGGCTGCGCGGTGAAGACCGACAGCGAAGGCAACGTGTACGTCGTCTGGGAGGACGTGGTCAAGAAGCAGAGCGTGTTCGAGATGGCGCGCTCCTCCGACGGCGGCGCGACCTTCTCGAAGCCGAGCGTGATCGCCAACGTCACCGACGTCGGCGCCGCCGACGGCGTCCGCTCGATCTCCTTCGACGGGATCGCCGGCGCCCGGACCAGCTCCTTCCCGGGGCTCAGCATCGCCAACGGCGCCCCCAGCGGCATCGGCGCGCCGAACACGATCGCGGTCGGTTGGTCGGACGGCTCCGAAGGGCTCAACGACGAGCACGCGTTGGTCCAGCTCTCCAACGACGGCGGGGTCGAATGGTCGACGCCGAAAGCCGTCGAGGCGCCCGGCGACCGTCCCGACTTCGCCTTTGTCGGGATCTCGCCCGACGGCCGCGATCTCTACACCGTCTACGACGCGTTCCTCGACCCGTTCCGCGAAAACATGACCGCCAGCCGCCGCTTCCAGGGTGTGGTCCGGCACTCGGACGTGACCGGGACGACCCTCGGGGCGACGACGACGCTCTACCGCGGCGCGATCGGCGACTCGCGCGCCTCGAGCTCGAACGAACCGATCGATGGCTTCCTCGGCGACTACAACTCCGTCGCGGCGACCAACGAAGGCTGGATCGCGCTCTTCAACGACGCTCGCGAGGCCGCCGTCTGCCCGGCGATCGATCGCTACCGCCAGGAAATCGTCAACGGGGTCAAAACCGCCAAAGCGCCGGCGACCGGGACGGAATGCCCGGCGACCTTCGGCAACACCGACATCTGGTCGGCGAGCGGGCTCGACCCGACGCCCTGACGATGAGGTTGCCTTTTGCCTCGACATGCGGGGCAAGAGGCAACCTCGGCGTCGGTCTCCCCCTCGTCAATCCAAAGTTCCGCACTTGAGCTTGGGTTAGGCGAGATTTCTCCAACTTCGTCGACCCGGTCGTCGAAGGCTTCGCCGATCTGGGGCGGCATATGCTTCCGGGCCTTGTGGCTGGCCCCGAGGACACGGTGCTGTTCGCTCTCGACGGGCCGGTCGCGACGATCACCCTGAACCGGCCGCAGCGGCTGAACGCGCTCGACGACGAGCTGCTGAGGACGCTCGTGGGCCGCCTTCGCGGCTGCGCCGGGGGCGAGGCGCGGGTCGTGATCCTGCGCGGGGCGGGCCGCTCGTTCTGCAGCGGCTACGACCTCAAGGAGGCGCCGCGGCCGGCATCCGAGGATCTCGCGGAGGCGCGGCGCAGCGCCGAGCTGACCCAGGAGGTGACCCGGGCCCTGCGCTCGCTGCCGCTGCCGGTGATCGCGGTCGTGCACGGCTACGCGATCGGCGGCGGCGCCGAGATCGCACTCAGCTGCGACCTCCTCCTCGCCGCCGAGGACGCGGTCTTCGGGTTCCCCGAGTCGGCCGTCGGCCTCTCGGTCACCAACGGCCTCAGCCGCAGCCTGCCGCAGCTGGTCGGGCCGATGGTCGCCCGCGAGCTGGTGATGGTGGGCGAGCGCTTCGACGGCCGCCGCGCGGCCGAGCTCGGGCTCGCCAATCGCGCCGTCCCCGGCGAGCGGCTCGAGGCGGAGGCCGCCGCAATGGCGGCGACCCTTGCCCGGCGGGCGCCGCTTTCGCTGGCCGCCCTCAAGCGCCTGCTCGACCGCTCCCCGGGGCTGGACCTCGAGCAGGCGCTGGAAGCGGAGGTGGCCGAAGCGGCGGCGCTGGAGGCCTCGGCGGACGCCGACGAGGGGAAGCAGGCCTTCCTCGAGCGCAGGGAGCCTCGCTTCCGCGGCGGCGACGCATAGAGTTGCGCTCCGAATGCTCGCCGCCGTCACCGATCAGCTGGATGCCGGGCGCAACGTCGAGATCCGCGAGGTCGACGAGCCCGAGGTCGGGCCGGGGGAGAGCCTGGTCGCGATCGAAGCGGCCGCCGTCGCCCATTTCGACCTGACCATCCTCAGCGGCGAATTCTTCGCGCCGCCGCCGCTCCCGTTCATCGCCGGCGCCGAAGCCGGCGGCCGCGTCCTCGCCTCGGAGACCCTCGAGGTCGGGACCCGGGTCAGGGTCGGAGGCGCCGGCGTCGGGGTCGTCCGGGCCGGGACCTGGGCCGAGCGGGTGGCCGCCCCGGACGCCGCCCTCGAAGCGCTGGCGCCGGAGGTCGACGCCGGGATCGCCGCCACCTGCTTCTACGCCGCCACCACCGCCGAGGCCGCGCTCCACACCATCGGCCAGCTCCAGCCCGGCCAGCGCGTCGCGGTGACCGGCGCCACCGGCTCGGTCAGCGACCTGACGATCCAGCTTGCGCTGCGGGCCGGCGCCTCGAAGGTGGTCGGCTTCCACCGCAGCGCCGCCCAGGCCGACCTGATCCCGGCCGGCGCCGAGTCGGTGGTCTGGGAGGGGGCGGCGACGGCGGACCGCTTCCGCGGCGACGATGCCTTCGACCTCGTCGTCGACGTCGTCGGCGGTGAGGCCCTCTCGCTGCTCGCCACCCGCTCGATCAAGCCGGGCGGCGCCGTGGCGATGGTCGGCTATGCCGCCAGCGACGACCTCAGCGTCTCGATCACCGATCTCATCGTCAACGACGTCCGCCTGCTGCCGGTCAACACGATCCGGCTCGAGGACGAGGTGCGGGGCGCCGCCCAGGCGATGCTCTCCGAAGTCGGCAGCGAGCTCCAGCTGCGCACCACCCGCCTGCCGCTGGGCGAGATCGACGCCGCGCTGGACTTGCTCCGCGGCGGCACCGCCGGCGCCCGCATCCTGGTCGAGCCGTAGTCGGTCAGGCTTCGGCGGCCGCCGACAGGGCCCCGGACCGATGCACGATCGCGAACAGCCGCCAGGCCAGGCCGGTTGCCAGCACGAGCGCGGCGAGGGCGGCGGCGAAGGCAACAGCCAGCGCGTCTCCGTAGGCGGCGGCGCCGACGGTGTCGCCGAGGTGGCCGAAGAAGATCGTCCCGGTCAGCGCGACGCCGAGCGCGCCGCCCAGCTGCTGGGAGGTGATCAGCAGCCCCGAGGCCGAGCCGGCGTGGGCGGGTCCGGTCTCGGCGAGGACGGTCCCGTTCAGGGCCGGGATCACGATCCCGTGGCCGACCCCGATCAGCCCGAAGAGGAGGGAGAGCAGGATCGCGTTCGGGTGGTCGACCACGGTCGGGATCAGGGCCGAGGTGATCACCCCGAGCGCGGTGACGGCGATCCCCGGGATCAGCACGTGCTCTCGCCTGGCGATCCCCATCCGCCCGACGAGCAGCGCCGCGGCGGCGAAGCCGATCGCCGCCGGCGTGTAGACGAGGCCGGCCTCGACCGGGGAGAGGCCGAGCCCTTCCTGGAGGTAGATCATCAGCAGCAGGATCACCCCCGGGTTGGCCAGGTAGAAGACCAGCGAGAGCAGGACGCCGACGCGGAAGGTCGGGATCCCGAACAGCCCGAGCTCGACCAGCGGTGAGCCGCCGCGGTCGCGCACCCGCCGCTCCCAGGCGACGAAGGCGAAGGCGAGCGGGACCGTGAGGGCGAAGGCGACGAAGGTCCAGGCCGGCCAGCCGGCGCTCTGCCCCTGGACCAGCGGCACCGTCAGCGCGCTCACCGCCAGCAGCGCCAGGCCGACGCCGCCGAGGTCGAGGCGCTGCGCTGCCGGCGAGCGGGACTCGGGGACCAGGCGCGGGATGAAGAGGAGGCCGAGGGCGCAGAGCGGCAGGTTGATGAGGAAGACCGTCCGCCACTCGAGGCCGAAGAGGTCGAGGCCGATCAGGAGGCCGCCGAGGAGCTGGCCGCCGACCGCCGCGATCCCCTGGACCACGCCGACGATCGCCAGCGGCTTGCCGCGGTGCTCGGGCGTGAACTCGACCTGGATGATCGAGAAGACCTGGGGCAGCATCATCGCCGCGCCGACGCCCTGTACGGCGCGGGCGACGATCAGGGTGATCGGGTCGGGGGCGGCCCCGCAGGCGGCGGAGCTGAGGCCGAAGACGAAGAGGCCGAGCATCAGCACCCGCTTCCGCCCCCAGAGGTCGCCGAGCCGGCCGCCGGTGATCAGGAAGAGGGCGAAGGCGAGGTTGTAGGCAGCGACCACCCACTGGATCTCGCTGCTCGAGGCGCCGAGGTCGGCGGCGATCGTCGGCGCCGCGACGAAGACGATGAAGATGTCGATCGCGACCGCCGCGGTGGCGGTGAGGACGACCGCCAGCCCGGGCCAGGAGAGGCGCGCGGACGTCGGCGGCGCGACCGGCGGTTTCCCCTCTGTTCCCGTGCCCATCCGCGCCAGTGCCTCTGTGGCTGATCCTAGCCATTGGCCGCCGCCAGACGGTCCCCGGTGGACCTCGCCTCAGAGCAGGTGCCGCAGGCGCCAGACGAGCGAGGGCTCCGGCAGCGCGGCGCCGGCGACGACGGCGACGCGGACGGTGCTGGTGCCGATCGCGGTCAGGGTGCCGAGGTGCTGGTTCGCGTCCAGCGAGCGGCCGGGGGCGGCGAGCCGCAGCTTCACCCGCACCGGCATCCCCGCCCAGCCGAGCTGCTGGACCGGGGCCGCGGTGATCCCGGCGACGCGGTGGCCGTCGGGGCCGCGGGCGACCATCACCTTGGTCCCGGCCGGGATCACGGTCCGGACCCGGACCGCGGCGGCGACCGAGGCGGCGAGCCGGTTGGCGCTGGCCAGCGCCGCCTGGACCAGTTCGCCTTCGCGCTGGCCGAAGACGGCGCCGAGCACGGTCAGGTCGCGGCCGCCGACCTCGATCCGCTTGGCGAAGAGGAGGCAGCCGCCGGCCGCTTCGTCGGAGCCGGTCTTGATCCCGACGAAGCCTTCGTGGCCGACCAGTTCGTTGTAGTTGGGGACCAGGCCGGCAACCGGTAGCCGGGCCGAGGGCATGGCGACGATTTCGGCGAAGGCCGGGTCGGCCATCGCCGCCCGCGCCAGCTTGATCTGGTCGGCGGCGGTGGAGACGGTGGTCGCTTCGAAGCCGCTGGGGTCGGTGTAGTGGGTCCTGGTCATCCCCAGCTCCGCCGCGGCTTCGTTCATCTCGGCGGCGAAGGCTTCGACGCTGCCCGCCTCGTGGACCGCGAGCAGGGCGGCGACGTTGTTGGCAGAGGGCAGGAGCAGCGCCTCCAGCGCCTGGCGCTCACTCAGGACCTCGCCGGCGCGGACCTCGACCACCGACTGGTCGAGGGCGATCCGGGCGTGGAGGTCGGCGACGTCGGCGCGGCTGATCCGGATCCGGAACCCCTCTTCGCCGGCCGCCAGCGGGTGCTGCTTCAGCACCAGGTACGCGGTCATCACCTTGGCCACGCTGGCGATCGGGACCGGCGCCTGGCCGCCGCTGGCGCCGACGCTGCCGAGCCCCTCGACCGCGACCGCCGCCTCGCCTTCGCGCGGCCAGGCGGGGTGGAAGGGGTCGCCCGGCAGCGGCACTGCCCGCGGCGCGGTTCGCTGTACCGACAGCTTCGGCGTCGTCTCCGTCTCCGCCCGCACCACCGCGGCGGCGAGCAGCAGCACCAGCACGAGCAGCACCAGCAGCGGCCAGAGCCAGCGCCGCCGGCGCGGCGGCGGCGGGCGGCGGTAGGCGAGCGGTTCGAGCGTGCTCATTGCGCTGTTCGACGGTAGCGAGCGCTCCGGTTGGGTGTGCATCTGCACGAATCCCCCGGCCGGGGGGGATTTGCCCGATTGGCCATAACCGCGGCCGGTCTGTCGCGTTGGGGAAGGAAGCGCGACGCCTCGCTCTCGGTCTCTTTCTCGGCCCGATGTCGCCGCTCTCGCCGGTCTCAGGCAAGGAACTGGCACCCAATCGACCCCCGGAAGGAGGCCGTATGCGCGTTGACATCGTCATTCCCGCGCACAACGAGGAGGACCGGATCGGCCCGATGCTCGACTCCTACCTGACCCGCTGCGGCGGCTCGGAGGTGCGCTTCGTCGTCGCCCTCGACCGCTGCACGGACCGCACCGCCGAGGTCGTCGCCGAGCGGATGACGGACGACGGCCGGGTGCGGATCGTCAGCTACCCGAAGCTCGGCAAGGGAGGGGTCCTGATGGAGACCTTCCGCGGCTGCGACGCCGACCTGATCGGCTTCGTCGACGCCGACGGGGCGACGCCGCCGAGCGAGATGCTGCGCCTGGTCGAGGCGGCGGACGGGCGCGACGGGGCGATCGCCAGCCGCCGCCACCCGGCGGCGGTGCTGCCGGCGCGGCGCAGCCTGGCGCGAGAGCTGACCAGCGCCGGCTTCGCCTTCGGGGTGCGGCGGCTGTTCGACCTCCCCTACGCGGACACCCAGTGCGGGGCCAAGGTGTTCCGGCGCGGGGCGCTGGAACGGATCCTGCCGCTGCTGACCTCGCGCGACTTCCTCTTCGACGTCGACGTGCTGCTGGTGGCGCGGCGGCTCGGTTACCGGATCGCGACCGTGCCGACGATCTGGATCGACCGCGAGGGGTCGCGGCTGCGCGCCGCCGCCGACGCGAAGCGGATGGCGGCCTCGGCGATGCGCCTCTGGCTCCACCACCGGGTGATCCCGGTCGAGGCGGAGCCGCTCGAGGAGTCCGCCGCGGCGCTGGCCGAGGAGACCCGTGCCGCCGCCTGACGTCGCCCTGATCAGCCCCTACCCGCCACCAGGAGAGCGCCACGCCGGTCGCAGCGGCGTCGCCTCCTATGCCGCCAACCTGGCCCGGGCGCTGAGCGGCCGCGGCCTCGAGGTGACGGTGATCGCCCCGACCGAGCCCGGGCTGCCGGCCGGCCGCGAAGCGGACGGCGCGGTCGCGGTCGAGCGCCGCTTCCGGCGCGGGCCCGCCGCCGTCCCCAGCGCCGCCCGCGCCGCGCTCGC
>JAFDWC010000029.1 GCA_018268655.1 Actinomycetota bacterium | reverse complement strand
CCGGCTACGGCAAGTCGGTGCTCCTGGGCCAGTGGATCGCGGCGGACCCACGACCCGCCTTCACGATCCTGCTCGGGCCCCGGCACAACGACCCGACCGTCCTCGTCGAGGAGATCGTCGAGCGGCTGGAGACGCTCGAGCCCTTCCCGGACAACCTCGGCGATGCGCTGGTGGCGCCCAGTCCCGACATCGAGACGACCGTCGCCCCGCGCCTGGTCACGGCGCTGGAAGCCCGCACCAAGCCGTTCGTCCTGGTCCTGGACGAGCTGGAGCGGATCGAGGCGCCCGCCGCGCTACAGGTCGTCGCCGCCCTCTGCCTGGGCATGCCGGAGGGGTCACAGCTGGCCCTCGCCGGCCGCACCGAGCCGCTGATCGGGCTCGACCCCCTGCGCGCCGGGCGCCGGCTGACCGAGCTCGGCAGCAAGGAGCTGGCGATGACCAAAGCCGAGTGCGCCGCGCTGCTGGCGGGGGTCGGCATCGACCTCTCGCCGCCCCAGCTCGACGCGATCGCCCAGCGGACAGAGGGCTGGCCCGCCGCGCTCTATCTCGCCGGGCTGACGTTGGGCGAGTCCACCGATCCGGGGCGCGCCCTGGCGCGCTTCACCGGCGACGACAGGATCGTCGCCGATTATCTGCGCGAGGAGTTCCTGCTCCCCGCCTCCCTCAATCGGGCCGTCTTCCTGCGCCAGGCGGCGGTGCTCGAACGCCTGAGCGGCCCCCTGTGCGACTTCGCCCTCGAGCGCGACGACTCCGGCCTCGTGCTCGAGGAGCTGAGCAGGTCGAACATGCTGCTCGCCCCGCTCGACCGCAGGGGCGAGTGGTACCGGCTGCATCCGCTGCTGCGGGAGATGCTTCATTCCGAACTGGTCCGCCAGGAAGCATCGGCGGCACCCAAGGTGCACGGCCGGGCGTCGGAATGGTGGTCGGCGGCCGGTGACGCCGACCAGGCGATCCACCACGCGGTCGAGGCTGGGGACGAGGAGGTCGCCGGAGACCTCCTCTTTGCCGCCGCGCCCGATTACATGACGCGTGGACGGAACGCCACCATGATCGGCTGGCTGGAGCGCCTCGGGGAGCGCGGCGTGGCGGCCAGCCCCGGCGCCAGCCTGACCGCGACCTGGACCGAGCTGACGCTCGGCCGCGGGGCGCGGGCCGAGCACTGGGCAGCCGTCACCCGCCGGCTCCTGAGCAGCCGGGCCGCGACCGACGCCGACGCCGTGATCGAGGCCGGCCTCGCCCTCGCCGCCGCCACGCTCTGCCGCGATGGCCTGACCGCGATGCGCGCGACGGTCGCCGCGGTCGAGCCCCTCCTTCCCGAGGACGACCCCTGGCGCACGCTCACCGCCCTGCTCGACGGCGCCGGCCTGCACCTGCTGGGCGAGCCGAACGCGGCCCGAGCCAGGCTGAAGGAGGCCGTGCGCCGCGGCTCCATCGGCGCGCCGAACCTCCAGGCGATCTCGCTCACCCAGCTGGCGCTGCTCGCGATCGAGCAGGACGACTGGCAGCTCGCCGATCTGGAGATGTCTCGCGCCCGGGCGCAGATCGAGCGCACCGGCATCGCCGAGTACCCGATGCTGGCCCTCGCCTACTCGACCTCGGCCCTGATCCGGGCCAGACAGGGCGCGGTCACGCACGCTCGCAGCGACCTCGAGACCGGGAGACGTCACCTCGAAGCGCTCGACCATTTCGCGCCCTGGTACGAAATCGAGACGAGGCTGACGCTCGCCAGGGCCTCGGCGGAGCTGGGAAAACGCGGCGACGCCGAGGGGTGGGTGCAGTCGGCCGCCTCCCGGCTCACGGAAGCCGACGAGGGCTCGGCGTTGAGCCGCTGGATCGAGGACACCCGATCCGCCATCGGCTCCCCGAGCGCGGCGGCGACCCAGCTGACGCCGGCCGAGCTGCGGGTCCTGGAGTTCCTGCCGCGGCACCTTTCCCTCCCCCAGATCGCGGCGCAGATCCACGTCTCGCCCAACACGGTGAAGACGCAGGCCGCAGCTGTCTACCGCAAGCTCGGCTGCTCCTCGCGCGACGAGGCGGTCCGGCGGGCGCGCGAGATGGGCCTGCTCGACGCCTCCTAGTGTCCGGAGTTGGTTGATTCCACGGGGGCAGTCGATCGAGCGCCCGAAACCGCGCTGCAGCTCTAACCATCGCCATAGCGACCACAAAAGCTGCAGCGCGTCCGTGACTGTTGGATAACCCCGGGAGGAAGCGCGGAGTTTCCGGCATCTCCGTGACGAGGTCGGAGATCGGTGACGGATCCGCTCTCTCCCATCACCCTCCCGCGATCGTCCCTCCACGCTCACCACAGACCCGCGTCCCATGCCTCGTCCCTTCCTACACACTCCGCCCGCGGAGCCCGTGAATCAGCCGCCCAGCCAAACCCCACCAAGTCCTAGCTAAATCATCCAGTTCGTACGAGGCGAGATCACAGATCCGCTCTTAGGGTCCGAGGTCGACGCAGCATGTCCGATCTCGTCGCGATCTCCTACGAGGATGAAACCGCCGCCTACCGCGCCGGCGAGGAACTCGGCCGGTGTTGCGAGGAGCTGCTGGTGGACCCCGATGCATCTTCGGTGCTGGTCTGCGGGCGCGACGGCAGCCGCCTGCTGACGATCGGCCGCCGAGCAGGCGGCACCGCGCATTGGAGCAAGTTCTGGGGTGTGCTGGTCGGGACGTTGCTGGGTGACGAGGACTCGGCAGTGATCGACCTGACGTTCAGAAAGCAGCTGCGGGCCAGACTGCGGCCCGGGACCTCGGTGCTGCTGGTGGCGACCCCCGGGGTCGATCGGCATCGCGTCCTCGTCGCACTCAGTCACTTCGGCGGCCGAGCGTTCAGCTGTCGCCTCGCCGACGACCTGCCGGGATGATGGGCGGAACGACTAGCTTCGCTTTGGCCCGCCGGAGCCACGGATCACGCAGCGGAAGCCGATGTGACTGGTCGCCGTGTCGATCATCTCCGCCGAGCGGGCCGCGGGCCGGTATCGCAGGCAGTAGCTGGGCGCGCACAGGTGCGAGCCGCCCTTGACCACCTTGCGCGGGATCCTGATGCCGGGCTGCGCGGGGTCGAAGCTCTCCTCCCGGCGCGCGCCGCGGGGTTTCTCGGGCGCGCAGCAGGCCCTCGCCTGGTCCTCGGGGTGCCGCGGCCCGAACCAGTCGGCCGTCCATTCCCAGACGTTGCCGGCCATGTCCGAGAGGCCGAAGCCGTTCGGCGGGTACGAGCCGACCGGGGAGGTGCGCAGCCAGCCGTCGAGCAGCGAGTTCTGCCACGGGAAGCCGCCCTGCCAGGTGTTCGCCAGCGGCTCGGTGTCCTGCACGTCCTCGTCGCCCCAGGTGAAGGCAGCCCCCTCGATGCCACCCCGCGCCGCGTACTCCCACTCCGCCTCGGTCGGCAGCGAGACGCCGGCCCACTCCGCGTAGGCCTCGGCGTCCTCGCAGGCGACCTGGACGACGGGATGGTCCGCCAGCTCCCCGGCGTCCGCTCCAGGGCCCAGCGGCTCCTGCCAACGTGCCCCGGGCACGTAAGCCCACCAGCGCGCCGGATCGTCCAGCGGCACCGGCCCCGACGTGCCCTGGAAGACGAGGGAGCCCGGAACCAGGAGCTCCTCGGGCACGCCCGGATAATCCACCGGATCGAGCTGCCGCTCGGCAACTGTCTCATAGCCGGTCGCGGTGACGAACGCCGCGTATTCCGCGTTCGTCACCGGATGGCGATCGATCGAGAAGCCGTCGACCCGGACCCGATGGGCCGGCGCCTCCTCGGGGTAGTGCCGCTCGGATCCCATCAGGTACTCGCCGCCGGGCACACGGACCATGTCCCTGCCCACGGCGTCCGTCGAAGTCGAGCCGTCCGGGTCCCGCATGTCCCCCACTCTAGGCATCCTTCACAGCAGCTCGAGCGCGCCCCGGACGAGCAGCAGGACCCCGCCCACGAGGGCCGCCCGGGTGAGGATCTTGTAGGCGTCCCTGCCGATCCAAGCATGGAACCGGTCGACGGCGGCGACCGTCTGCTTCGGGGCGAGTAGGAACCCGGCGACGGGGATCTCGAGCAGGATCAGCTGGATCAGGCAAAACGCGATCACGCAAAGCACGGTCGTCAGGGTCGGGGCGTCCTGCTTGTGGAGCAGGTCGAGGGCGATCAGGTATGAGGCCCCGGGCAGGCTGAGCGCCATGCCGACGACAAAGGACAAGCGCTGCGAGCCCTCGTCGAGCGCCCGGCGCCAGCGTGGCGGTCCCTTTTTAGCCTTCTTCTGCTTCCGCGTCTCGCGCCACGCGGAAACCCGCTCGTGTGGACCGCTCCAGAGGGTGATCCAGGTGACGATCAGGAGGAAGCCCAGTGCCAGGTCGACCGCCGGGCTGAGCGTGTTCTTCGAGGTGCTCACCGCGCTCGATTCGGGCAGGGCGAAGACGATCACGAGTCCGCAGACGATGCTCGTCAGATAAGCGCCGAGGAGGTAGCCGATCATCAGCCTCTTTGCGTTGTCGGAGACCAGCATCACCATCAACGCCGCGAACAGGGTCGGGTTGACCGCCGCGGTCAACGAGAATGCAAATGCCTCGGCCATCAGGACAAGGGCCCCCGGTCGCCGCTCTGGCGCCGCCGCCTCAGCCCCCACTGCACGGACAGCGTGCCGAGCGCGCCGAGGGTCATCATCGCGAAGTTCACGTTGAGCACGGCGAAGGCGCCCAGCGCGCCGGCCGCGTCGCCGGTCCCGGCGGCGACCCCGAGATAGGCCGCGGCCGGGATCGTGGTGACCGACACTGCCACGCCGACAGCGCTGCTCGCCTGCGTCTCGAGCGAGAGCATTCCCGCGACACCGGCGGTGAAGGCGACCGCGATCGTCTCGTTGTTGACGTGCGTGAGCCCGCCCAGCGCGGCGGACGCCGACGCGAGCGTGAAGCCGGCGGGGAGGGCGTTCAGCTGGTTCATCGCAAACGCGAACAGGGCGGCCGACGCACAGGCCGTCGCCATGCCGAGCGCGAACGTCAACGCTCCCTGGGCGACAAGGCGCCAGCGACGAACGGCGATGCCGACGCCGGTTGCCATGGTCGGCAGCAGGTCTGGGCTGATCGCCATCGCACCGACGATGAGGATCACATTGCGATCGGTGACCCCGTAGCAGGCGATCACCCCGGCGACGACCATGTAGGCCAGGTAGCGCGGGACCGGCTTCGACACGAGCCAGGCTTCGCCGAGGACGTCGGCCCAGGACAGGCTCGACTCGGTCGGCTTGTCGACCGTCCACTTGACGACGTCCATGCGGGTGACGGTCACGTCCTCCGGCGCCACGCCGGCCTGCCGCAGGTCGCCGAGCACCGTCTCGACCGCCCGCGGGCGAACGACGGCGGAGAGGACGGCGTGGCCGGTACGGGTCGCCTCGGTGGCGCTGACGAAGCTCACTCCCTCACGGCCGTCGAGTCGCTCGGCGACCTTGCCCAGCCCTGTCGAGGGGCCGAAGGCCCGGATCGCCATCATCCGAACGTGTTCAGGTGAGGTTTCACGCCGAGGAAGCGCCCGCGGCGATCACCGCGCCCGTCTCGACCGGGTTGAGATGCAGGACCAGATCCTTTGCTCCGGGCGCGGCGAGAGTGTCCCGCACAGGCTTGTGAGCCGGGCCGCGCGCCCAGGCGAGCACGGCCGAGGTTCCCGGGGCAAAGAGCTTTCCGACGCTCTTCAGCCTCCGGGCCGACACGCTCCTCCCGGCCCACAGGCCGTAGAGCGAGCCGGCGAAGGCTCCGCACACCGCCCAGGCGATCCCGGACACGACTCCTCCCTCGACGATCCCCCCACCGCCGGCGCCGGCGATCGCACCCACAACCACGCCGAAGACTCCCCAGCTGACGATGTCGGACTTGGCCGAGGCGGCGGCCCCGAATTTCGGATTGGCGACGTGTCGGCGGCCGTTCCCGTCCGTCTTGACCACCAGCACGACCTGGCCCTCCTCGGCGAGCTTCTCGTGGGCCATGAGCCGCGCGGCGGCCTTCGCCGCGCCGTCGGGATCCGGGTAACGGGTCAGGATCATGCTGATCAGCGTGGTGTCGGCACCCGCCGAATCCTGGTTCAACACCTCGACTCTGAGATCGTCCGCGATCGCCGCGACGCTCGCGACCGAAGGCGACTGAGCGGAGGCCGCGACCAATAGTCCCTGGGGTTCATTCGTCTCGACGAATGTGAGCAGCGCCGAAGAGCGGGCCGGGAACGCGGTGCCGATGCGCCTCAGCTCGTCCTTGCTCAGATTGTGGATCGAGTAATAGGTCAAAGCGCCACCGCAGGCCGCGCCGACCACAGCCCAGATCAGCAACCCCTCCCACCCATTGGCGAGCAGGCCCAACAGCCCCCAGGTCAGTGCCGGGGTCAGGGTGCCCATCAGCACCCGGCGCGGATCGTGAACGGATGCCCTGTGCATTTCGTTCACCTTGAGCACGACGGTGTCGAGGGGCTTCTGCCCGTGCGAGCTCAACTCCCTGTCTAGCGCACGTCGCGCCTTCCCGGCGCCGTCTTGGTCGGAGAAGCAGGCGAAGAGGACGCCGAGCTGCCCGTCGCTCATGAGGTGATCTCCGTGGTCGCCGGGCGCCCGTCAGTTGACAGCTTCGGGTTTGGGCGGCTTGCCACCCGCCGCGACGACCGCATCGCGGACCGACGGGAGCAGAGCGTCGTCGCCGACCTTCTTCAGGGCCCCGTCTCGCCTCAAATAATCCTCGACGCCGGCGTTGACTCGCGCGAGGAGCAGGCGTATGCCCGCACCTTCCAGCGTGTCGTGCAGCCGCGCCACCGCATCGCACCCGGTCGTATCGACCTCGGCGATTGCATCGCAATCGAGCACCACGGTGCTCGGGCGCGGGTCGGCCTTGTCGATGCGCGACTCGAGATCCTTGGTGAAGAAGTCCTCGTTGGTGAAGAGCAGTGGGGCTCGGAACCCGTAGACGAGGACCCCGGGAACCGATTCGACCTGGCCTTCACGGTCGGTCGTGCCGTCATCGGCGAGATTTGCGAAGTACTGGTCGTCCGGCGAGCTGCCCATCAGGACGGTTCGCGGGTGGTCCAGGCGCCGGATGAGGAGGACGAAGCTGAGCAGGACGCCGATCAGGATGCCCGGCAGGATGTTGAAGACGAGGACCCCCCCTGCGGTCAGGGCAGCGAGCAGGAACTCGCCCTGATTGGCCCGCCACAATTGCATCATCTTCGACGGGTTCATCGAGTCCGAAACCGCGTGGATGATGATCGCGCCAAGAATCGCCTCGGGCAGGTTCTTGAAGAGCCCCGTCAAGAACAACACCGTGACGGCGACGAGGACGCCGGTGATGCCGAGGTTCATCGGGGTCCTTGCGCCCGCGCCCTCCGCCAAGGAGGTCTTGGAGAGGCTGCCGGTCGCGGCGTATCCCTGAAGCACCCCGGCGCCCAGGTTCGCGGCACCGTAGCCGAGCAGTTCCTGGTTCGGATCGAACGGCTCGCTGTTTTCGGTCGCCAAGGTCTTGGCGAGGGCGACCGATTGGGAGAAGCTGACAAGCAGAATCGCGAACGCTCCCGGCAGGAGCTCATAGATGTCGCGCAGGCTGAGCGACGACCAAGGCGCGAAGTGAAAGCCGGTGGGCACGGAGCCGACGACTTCCACGCCGTGGCTCTTGAGGGAGAAGATGCTGACCGCAAGGATCCCCGCAACGACCAGGATGAGGGCCGATGGGAGCTTGGGCAGGAACTTCGACAACGCGAACACCGCGAGGAGCCCGAGCACGCCCACCAGGAGCGTTGCCACCTGCCAATCACCGATGTGAATGACGTTCTGGATCAGCTGGTTCACGGTGTCTCCGGAGGGCTTTTCGATGCCGACGACCTTGTGCAGCTGACTCACGGCGATGAACCAGCCCAGCCCGAAGATGAACCCCGTAAGCACCGGCTGCGCGAAGAACTTCGCGATCCAACCCAGCCTCAACAACCCGAAACCGATGAAGATCAGCCCGGCCAGCAGAGCCAACATCGCGGTCGCCGAGACGTACTCGGCGGTGCTCGCATTCGCCCCGACCACCGTGACCACGACCGCCGCGGAGACCGCCGCGGGTGCTGCGTCAGGCCCGACGAAGAGGTGGCGGGACCCCCCGAACACCATGTAGGCCAGAGCCGCCAGGGGCGCCGCATATAGCCCGTACTGAACGGGGATCCCGGCGACACCGGCATACCCCATGGCCTCCGGAACGACCAGCGCCCACACGGTCAGCGCCGCGATCAGGTCATGGCTTAAAAAGGAGCCCTTGTACTTCGGGAGCCACTGGATGATCGGGACGTACCGCGCCGGCCCCGTCGGCGGCTTGGCCTCGATGGGCGCCGGGGAGGTGCTCATGGCATTCGACTCTCTTCAGGCTGAGGTGTGGACGAGCCCCTCAGGCCACTCAGCCCGGACGACCGGTGTGGTACTTGTGGTCCGCCAGCTTCGCCTTGGCCTCGTCGGCGACATGCGCGGCGCCCTTGTACCCGTCGAACTCCTCGCCAGGCTTGATGTTCGGGTACTCGACGGTGGACAGCTCGTACTCGACGATGGGTTTCATCATGATTCCGAATACGAATCCCATGTCCAGCCTGTCGCTGAATATGTTGTACCGCTCGTTGGGATCCGCCCCGAGGTCGAAGATGAGCGGGAACTGGGGTTGGACGATCGGTTTGTCGACCCCTTCCGAGTAGCGCAGCCACATCTTCCAGTTCTTGAACTTGACCGACATCAACTCGCCGTCGGGACCGAAGAAAATCACCGACTGACGGCCCGAGGTCTCGCTCTTTCCGAGCAGGAACTCGGAGGCATCGACGCCGTCGAGCGGCCGATCCGTCGGCACCTTGTCCGAGGCACCCGCCAGCTGGGCGAACGTCTTGTACCAGTCGTGAGCGGTCAGCGGCTCGTCCGTGACCACGTCGGAGGGCACCTTCCCCGGCCACCTGACCATCGCCGGGGTGCGCATCGAGCCCTCGCTCGGCGGGGTGAAGAAGCTTCCCCTGAACGGGCCGTTCGAGCCGCCGAGCATGGCCGGTATCTCACCTGCCGCGTTGTCGCTGGAGAAGACGACCACGGTGTTGTCCGCGATGCCCGCATCCTCGATGGAGTCGAGGATCTGCCCGACTCGATAGTCCATCTCGGCGATCACGTCCGAGTACTCGAGGTTGCGGTTCGGATCGGTCTGATGGAAGTCCGGGTGTGATTCCTCCGGCGGGTGCACGTGGGACAGAGCGACGTAGGTGAAGAACGGCTTGTCGCCCTTCGCAGACCGCTTGATGTAATCGGTCGCCTTCTCGGTGATCAGTTCATCGAGGAGGGGACGGACCTCCAGGTCCAATTCGCGGACGGCGGTCTGCTTACCACCCTTCTTGCCTTCCCAGAGCTTGGGGGGTTCAATACCGTGCTCCTTGGCGAGCGCGTCGAAGATGGCGTAGGACGTCCAGCCGCACTCGTCGGCGCTGTTTCGATACCCCCACCATTCGTCGAAGCCCTGCTCGGTCGGCAGGCGAGAGTCGTCGTCGCCCAGATGCCACTTGCCCCAGAGCGACGTCGCGTACCCGGCGTCGGAGAGCAGATTGCCGATCGTGTACTCCCACGGCGCCAGGCCGCCCTTTCCCTGGCCTGGAAGCGGCACCTTATACGTGCCGGATCGCACCGATTGGCGACCGGTCATGATCGCCGAGCGGGTCGGGGTGCACTGAGCCTCGACGGTGTAGTTCCTGAGCCGGACTCCTTCGCCGGCGAGCTTGTCAATCCGCGGAGTCGGGGTCAACCCGCCGTAGCATGAAAAGTCACCCCAACCGGTGTTGTCGCACAGGATAAAGACGATGTTGGGCTTATCACTCATCAGTTCTCTCGCTCACTCTTGGATTGACACCGGCTGTTGATTGCTTGACTCGACGACAAGTACCTGCGGGTAGCGCCGACTAGCTCGCGATTCCTTCCTTCTCGGCCCGCTCGAGCTCCTTGCTGAGCGCGTCGCTGTCCGCGTCGATTTCCCGCTCGACCGACTTCTGGGCCCTCGCAAGGTCCTTTTCGATCTTCTCGCCGACCTTCGACTCGCCGATCACGACCAGGCCTGCCTGTCCGTCGTCGAGCGTCTCCCCGAGCTCCTTCATGTCGCCGCGCGACATCCCACGCGCGAGGTGCCCGATGACCCCACCGGCCAGGCCTCCGACCGCAGCGGCGCCGATGATCGACGGCGGGAACAGGATGCCGACCACCGCGCCGACACCGATTCCCGTCCACGCTGCATGCTGGGTCGGCTTCTCGTGCTTCTCGACATGCACCTTGCCGGCGTCGTCCTTCCTGATGATCGCGACGTCATAGGTTCCGACCAGGTCGGCCTCGTGAAGATCGAGAAGACTGTCGTAATCGGCGCGGGCGTCGTCGGCGGTTGCGTACGTCGCGGCGTAGATGAACACCGGCTTCTTGCTCATTGAATCCTCTTCTTTGGTGGACGGGGGCGGGACGGCGAGCCTAAGCCAAGGTCAAGGCCACTGCATCATTCGATCAGGGTGAGTTGCGCGCGGCCGAGCTCAGTCGAGCATGAACCAGCCGCGGACCTCGGCCTCATGGTCGACGAAGGGCGTGCCGGAGACGTCGACTACGGCCTTCTCGATCGTCCCGCCGGCGAAGCGGAACGGCGCGCTGTAGTCGGGGGTCACCGGGGAGGCGCTGTCGCGCCCGACGCAGAGTCCGTCGCCGACCGCGCAGAAGGGACCCGGCTGGGTGACGATCTCGCCTTCCCCCACCTGCGCGTCGTCGATGAACAGGCGCAGGGTCCCCTTGAAGCCCGGCATCGCCGGGTCCTCGCTTTTGCCGGCGAGCGCGAAATCCGCGGTGAGGAGGTGGCGGCCGGGGGTGATCTCCACGTCGGCGACTATGTCCTGCAGGTGGGTCCCCACCCAGTTGAAGGTGTAGCGGAGGCGGCGGTCCTTGAGGTAGAGGCTGTGGCCGCCGGCGACGCCGCCGTGGGCGAAGAGCACGCCCTCGGCCTCGGCCGAGTCGAGCTCGACGCCGACCGCGATCGTGTACGGGCGGCCGGTGATCCTCACCGCGCCGGTTTCCGGCACATCGGCGGTGTCCGGGTAGTACTGGTAGCGCTCCCGGGGCGAGGCGGCCTGGGGACGTTCGGCCATGATCTGTTCGAGCGCGGTGCGATCGTCGAGCGGCAGGCCGTTGTAGATGCCCGCGTAGTAGAACCAGAGGCTCTTCAGCTGCTCCAGCCGCTCGGGGTGTTCGGCCGCCACGTTCCTCGCCTGCGCCCTGTCCTCCTCGAGGTTGTAGAGCTCCCATTCGTCGCGCTCGTATCGCCCCCAGCCGCTGAGCGGCGGGTGGACCGTGCAGGCCAGCCAGCCGTCGTGGTAGAGCGAGCGCTGGCCGAGCATCGCGTAGAACTGGGTCTTCTTGCCCGGGGCGTGCGGGTCGGCCAGCGAGGCGGCGAAGCTCTCCCCCTCGATCGGGCTCTGCGGATAGCCCTTGATCACCTCGGGCGGCTCGACCCCGAGCAGCTCGTAGATCGTCGGCACGATGTCGACCGCGTGCACGTACTGCTGGCGCGGATCGGCCTGCGGCTCGACCTTCGCCGGCCAGGAGATCACGCACATGTCGGCGATCCCGCCCTCGTAACCGGCCCAGCGCTTCCAGTAAGGGAAGGGCGTGTCGAAGGCCCAGGCCCAGCCGGTGTTGTAGTGGTTGTAGGAGGAGGGGCTGCCGAGCTCGTCGATGTGGGGGAGCGTCAGCTCGGTCGAGTCGGCGATGCCGTTGAAGAAACGCCACTCGTTGAAGCTGCCGTTGGGCCCGCCCTCGCCGCTGGCCCCGTTGTCGGAGACGACGACGACCAGCGTGTTCTCGAGCTGGCCGGACTCCTCCAGGTAGTCGATCACCCGGCCGAGCTGGTGGTCGGTGTAGGAGATGTAGCCGGCGAAGACCTCGGCCATGCGGGAGAAGAGGCGTCGCTCGTCGTCGCTCAGCGAGTCCCAGGGGCGGACGGTGTCGAGCGGGGGCCAGGGTTGTCCGTCTGGTCCGGTCCGTTCCGGCTCACCGTGGGGATTGATCGGCGTGAGCTCGATGTCGTCGGGCAGCAGGCCGAGCTCCTTCTGGCGGGCGAGGATCTCCGCGCGGATCGCCTCGTATCCTTGGTCGAAGCGGCCCTTGTATCTGTCCGCCCACTCCTCGGGGACCTGGTGCGGGGCGTGCCCGGCCTGCGGCGCGAGGTACATGAAGAAGGGCTTGTCGGGGTCGACCGCCTTGGCGTCGCGGACGAACTCGACCGCGCGGTCGGCGAGGTCCTTGGAGAGGTGGTACCCCTCCTCCGGCGTCGCCGGGGCGTCGATCTGGTGGTTGTCGTAGACGAGGTCCGGATACCAGCTGTTGGACTCGCCGCCGAGGAAGCCGTAGAAGCGCTCGAAGCCGCGCCCGAGCGGCCAACGGCCCTTGTAGGAGGCCATCGTGGTCTCGTCCCCCGGCGTCAGGTGCCACTTGCCGACGCAGTAGGTGTTGTAGCCGCGCTCGGCCAGCACCTCGGAGAGGAAGCCGTTCTCGAACGGGATGCGCGTCGAGATCCCGGGGAAGCCGGAGCCGAACTCGGCGATCGTCGCCATCCCGTTGGAGGTCGCGTTGCGCCCGGTGAGGAGCGAGGACCGCGACGGCGAGCAGAGCGCGGTGGTGTGGAAGTTCGCATAACGGACCCCTTGCTCGGCGATCCGTCTCATGTTCGGCGTCTCGACCGGGCCGCCGAAGACGTCCATCGTCCCGTAGCCGATGTCGTCCCAGGCAAGGAGCAGGACGTTCGGCGCCCCCGCCGGAGCCTGTGGCGCGAGATAAGGCTCCCAGTCCTGCTCGGAGTCGCGGATGTCGACTGCGATCTTCTGCCTGTCCTCAGCGGCCATTCCAGCTCCTTGTCGCGTGATTTGCCACCCGAGCCTAGTGGGATGGCAAACGCCATCCCACTCTCCGAATCAGGTGATCTCTGCCGGAATCCCCCCGATCGGCCTCGAACCCGCGACCCGAGACTTGGGTGGCATCGCGCCGTGGGTCATTCGTGGGGTCAAACGTTGCCGAACCAGCCCGAACAGAGTCGAACATGGCCACGCAGGATTTCGCTCTGTAGGCCGGATTACGCACTACACCGGGGCTGCCTCAAAGCGTGTACGAGGCTTCACACGCGAGAGGTCGCTGGTTCGAACCAGCCGTGCCCCATACCGGTCAGCGGCGCAGCTCGACTCCGAGCCGGGCGGCCAGCCGGACGGAGGCCTCGATCTCCACCCTGCGGATCGAGACGCTCTCGACGTTGAGCCCGAACGGGACGCCCAACCGCCGGCAGAAGGCGATCAGGTCGATGGCCGTCGCCACCGCCTGCTCGTAGGAGGCGTCGAGGGTGTCGTCGGCGTGGCGCAGCTCGTTCTCGATCCAGCGCGGGACGGCGACGCCGAGCCAGCGGAGAAATTCCAGGGTCTTGAGCGATCCGCAGACCGAGAAGCTGAGCACGATCGGCACCGGCGCGAGCTTCTGGGCGGCGCACTCGTGGTGGTAGTCGGAGATCAGGTTCTTCGCCGCGTTGACGTCGTAGACGATCTGGGTGATGAAGAAGGAGCAGCCCGCCGCCTGCTTGGCGATCAGCCGCAGGTGCTCATCGCCCTGGCGCGCGTGCCGCTCGGAGATCGCGACCCCGCCCAGGGGGAGCTCGGGCCGCACCTCGTCGCGCAGCTCGTAGGCCCGGGCGAGCGAGGTGAGGGCCGCCTTCTCCCGCGAGGAGGATCCGACGAAAACCGCGAGCGCCCGGGACGGATCCTGCTCCGCCAGCCAGGAGCGGAACCGATCCTCTCCGTACTTGCCGACCGCCCGGTAGACGATGGCGGGGACCTCCAACCCGCCAAGATCGCGCGCGAGATACTCGGCGGGGTCCATCGTCGGCAGGAACGGGAACGGACGCTGGTCGGGGTTGCGATCGCTCTCGTCGTCGATGTCGTAGAGGACGAGGCCGTCGATCGGCAGCGGCCGCAGCCGCTCGAGGGTGACCCGGGCGATCTCCGCGGCCTCCCGCGGACTCGTCGTCAGTCGCGGTGGCGTCACCGCGAAGAGCAGGAACTCGCCCGACCGAGCGGCGATGCCGCGTTGCAGATCCACGCGCGGAACCGTAGCCGGCCCGACGCCCCCCTATCGCGCCGCGACGGGGGTCGGGGAACCGAGCGGGATCGAGGCCGAGTGGGGCCTGCCCTCGATCGTCGCCTGCAACCGGACCGGCCGGCGCCCGAGCACGCGGATGCCGCCCGGCCAGGTCGTCGGCGACCGGCCGCGGCAGGGCTGGAACTCGATTTCCGCGTAGCCGGGCGCCTGGCTCAAGGAGCTGGTCGGCTGCCCTTCGGCGTCGAGAACGCGCCCGTAGTAGAGGAAGACCCGGTGGCGAAGCGAAGCCGGGACGCTCAGCACCACGAACTGGTGGCCGCTGACCCGGACCGGCATCGCCGCGGTGAGCTGGCCGCCCTTCGCTTCGAGCATGCCTGCCAACGGCCGCCGGGGGACGGCGAGCGGACCCCCCGCGACCACGCCCTGCCCCCAGTCTCCCCGCACCGCGCGGGCCGCGGACGGGGGCGTGCAGGCGGCGAAGTTCGCTTCCTGCGATTCGACCGGTTCGGAGGCGCCGCCGATCGCAAGGACGATCGCGACGATTCCTGCGATCCCCACCGCAAGGCCGCTCTTCAGCATTTGCCTGAGTGAATTCTCAGGGTCGGTTGAGACCCGTCCAAGGTTCGGCGGGCATCCTCGAAGAGCGGCTCCACTCGATCGGACCGCCTTCCCCAACCCTCTCCCTGGAGGTCAGCATGTCCCCACTCAGCTCGATTTCGCCTACTCAAAACCGGGTAGCGTGAACTCATGTCCATCTCAACGATCATCGTCCTGAACGTTGCGCTCGCCGCAACCCTTACGGCCATCCTGGCGGCTGTGATGCTGGCGCCGAGCCGCCTTCGGCAACCCTTCGCCGCCGGCCACACCCACCGGCAGAGACTGGCCCTGCGCCGCGAACTGCGGCTGGCGAGGAGCCAGCGCCAGCCTGGCCGATATGACGGGCGCGGCCTGCGAGCCATCTCCGAGCAATAGCCCCTCCCCACCATCGGCTAGCCGGATTCGGCCGCAAGGGTCTTGAGGTCGGTGGCAACCCAGGTCGGCAGGAACGGATAGACCATGCCGGCGCGCTCGTAGCCCTTGGAGTCGACGAGGTAGAGCGCGTCGGTGTGTTCGACGTCGCCGGGCGTCCGCCTGACCTGGATCCGGTACTTCCGCCAAATCGGAGCGAGCTGCGCCTTCGTCCCCAATAGCCAGCGCCAGCGAAAGCCCGAGAGGCCGAACCGCTTGATCGCCCGTTGCACCGATCCGGGAGTGTCTTCCCACGGATCGACGCTGACCGCGACCACGGTCGGCCGGTCGCGCTTGGGCACCAGCTTGAACCCGGCCGCGAGCGCCCTCCCGATCAGCGGGCACTCCTGGTGGCAGCGCGAGTCCATGAAGACGATCACCACCGGTTCGCCGCGCAGCGAGGCGAGCGTGAAGCGCTTCGAGTGCGAATCGAGCAGCGAGAATTCGGGCGCCTTCCTCACCCCCTGCGGCCAGACCGCCTGACCACGGACCTGCGGCAGGGGGATGCCGGCGCCGGCGTCGGCCGGACCGCCGATCAGGCTGTGGACGCCGAGCCCGAGCCCGACGCCGATCGCCGCCGCTACGGCGATCGCGGCGCCGATGCGCAACCTCCGGCCCACGGTCGCGCTCACGACGCGGCGGCGACGCCGCGCCCGGTCACTGGCGCCGCCTCCTCCTGCTGGCGATGCCATAGACGCAGAGCACCGCCAGCAGGACCGCCAGCGGAAAGAACGTGGAGAAGACACCGGAGAAGCTGGTCCAGCCGGTGGCGGCCTCGATCAGCGCCGGAGCGTCCATCTCAGACTCCTCTCGTCAGGGCCTCGGGATTGGGAAGCGGGCGGCCGCCCGAGCCGCTCGCCTCGAGCCAGCGGTAGGCGATCACGATGATCGCGGTCGCGTAGGCGATCGACCCCGGCACCCACATCACCCCCGCCGCGAGCTGCTGGTCGGTGTAGGCGGAGATGTGGCCGGGCCGGGTCGCCTCCTCGGCATAGACCGAGTAGATCGGCGACCCCGCCAGGGCGAGGACCACCGCCAGGACCCAGCCGACCACCATCGTCGAGGCGAGGTACGCGAGCTTGCCGAGCTCGGTCAGGTGCGAGCGCCACGGCGGCGAGTAGACGACCCGGGTCCAGAAGAGGAGCGCGGTGGCGAAGAAGGTGAGGTGCTCGAAGGCATGGACGAATTCGGAGCGGAGCGCCGCGTCGTAGAGCACCGGGAGGTGCCAGGCGCAGAAGGTCACGTTGAAGATCAGCCAGGAGACGACCGCGCCGCCGCAGAAGCCGGCGGCGCTTCGTAGCCACCGCCGCCGCGGCGAGGCGATCGCGCCGGCGACCGCGCGCCGGTAGGAGAGCGGAAAGCCGCGCCACATCCGGTTCCACGGCCGCGCCAGCGCCAGGAGCGGCGCCGCCGCGCCGATCAGCAGCAGGTGCTGGGTCATGTGAACCCAGAAGAGCCGGTCGGAGAGGGTGTCGACCGGCGTGTCGAGCGCGCCCACGATCGCCAGCAGGCCGACGACGAAGGACGCCGTCCGCCACCCTTCCCCGCGCGAGGGGCGGCGCCCGCGGCCGCCGAGCCAGTAGAGCAGCGCCGCGCCGATCACCCAGAGGAGCGCCGGCCCCCCGGTCCAGTCGAGCGGACTGGTCAGCGCCGACACCGCTCAGACCAGGTAGAGAATGATCCAGGAGAGGACGCCGAGTCCCGCCACGAACGCCCAGTACACGGCTGCCGGCGTGAGTCCCTCCGGCACCGCGCCGTCTTCCTCGCCCCGCGCCCGGAGCGCGGCCGCGAACGCCACCTCGACCCGGTACAGGGAGATCAGCGCGATGACCACGTAGAAGACCGTCCAGCCGAAGAAGACGCTGGCGTAGCCGCCGCTCTGCGGACCGAACGGGATGTGCGCGTACTCGACCGCCTGGGCGACGCAGGCGAACAGCCCGAGCAGCAGCGCCACCCCGGAGGGAAGGCCCCAGCCGCGGCCCCTCTGCCTGGCAACCCGCGCCGCGTAGAGAAAGGCAAGCGCGCTCAGCGCCAGGGCCGCGGCGATCAGGATCCCGTAGGCGGTCGGGGGGTCGACTCCGGCCGGCCGCCAGAGGCCGTTGCTGTCCAGCGAGCGCAGGTAGAAGTAGGCGAAGACGAAGCTGAAGAAGAACATCACCGTTGCGCCGCCGACCAGCCAGAACCCGATCCGGTCGATCCGCTCGTGCAGCTCCGGGGTCTCGGCGTAGACGTCGGACTCGCGCAGGGTGAGGTCGGACATCTCGCTCCCGTCCGAGGGGATGGTGAGGTCGGACATCTCTCTCCTATCCGGGTGCGGGTGCCTCGGCCGGCGGCGGCAATGGAACCGGTACCGGCGGCACCCCGTAGTCGTAGGGGTCGGAATCGATCACCGGCTGGCGATCGAAGTTTTCGAGCGGCACCGGCGTCGGCGTCTGCCACTCGAGCGAATGCGAGTCCCACGGGTTGGCGGGAGCCGGCTTCCGGACGATCACCAGCGAGTAGACGACGTTGGCGAGGAACAGCAGCATCGAGGCGCCGAGCACGAACGCCGAAACCGAGACCCAGTCATTCAGCGGCTGCAGGTTCGAGGGGTAGGTGACGACGCGCCGCGGCATCCCCATCAGACCCAGCGCGAAGAGCGGCGCGAAGGTCGAGTTGAAGGAGATGAACATCGTCCAGAAGTGGATTTTTCCGAGGCGTTCGTTGAGGGCGATGCCGAACATCTTCGGCACCCAGTAATAGATCGCCGCGAAGAAGGCGAAGACGAGGCCGCCCATGATCGTGTAGTGGAAGTGGGCCATGACGAAGAAGCTGCCGTGGGTGGCGACGTCGCTGGGGACGTCGGATAGGAACACCCCGGAAGCGCCGCCGATGAAGAAGTTGAAGAACCAGGCGAGGCAGAACAACATCGGCACCCGGTAGCGGATCTTCGCCCGCCACAGCGTGCCCATCCCGCAGAGGAAGATCAGCCCGGTCGGGACCGAGATCGCCTCGGTGGAGAACATGTAGAACGGCCGCAGCGAGGAGTTCAGTCCGCTGACGAACAGGTGGTGCTGCCAGACGAAGAAGCTGAGCAGGGCGACGCCGACGATGCCGGCGACGGCGATCCGGTAGCCCCACAGCGGTTTGCGCGCGAACACGGGTAGGAGCTCGAGGACGATCCCGAAGCCCGGCAGCGCAAGCAGGTACACCTCCGGGTGCCCGAAGAACCAGAACAGGTTCTGGAATAGGTACGGGCTTCCCCCGGCGCTGGAGAGGAAGAACGAGGTCTGGACGCCGCGGTCGAAGGCGACCATCAGCAGCGCCGCGATCAGGACCGGCGCCGCCAGCACCATCAGCAGCGCGGTGCTGATCGCGCCCCAGCAGAAGATCGGCAGGCGTCCCCAGGTCAGGCCCGGGGCGCGCATGGTGATCGTGGTGACAATCATGTTGACGCCGAGGAGGGTCATCGAGAGCCCGACCAGGGCGAAGAAGAAGATGTATGAGTCGAAGCCGTAGTTGGCCTCGTCATTGAGCGGCGCGTATCCCGTCCAGCCGGTGGGGAAGCCGCCGAAGAGGAGCGTGGTCATCAGGATCGCCCCGGCCGCCATCAGCAGCCAGAAGGTGAGCGACTCGACCCGCGGGAAGGCCATTCGCCGGGCGCCGATCATCAGTGGCAGGAAGTAGTTGGCGAACGGGCCGAGGATGCCCGAGGTCATGATCCCCATCATCATCGTGCCGTGGAGGCCGACGAGGGTGAGGTAGTTGCCCGCCCCGAACAGCTGCGGCGACGGGCGCAGGAGCTCGGCCCGGATCAGCATCGCGTTCATCCCACCGATGAAGAAGAAGAAGCCGATGCCGACGAGGTACTGGATCCCGACCACCTTGTGGTCGGTGCAGAGGGTGAAGTAGCGGCCGACTCCCCCCTCCTCCTTTTCGGCCTGGGTCGCCCGGTGGCCGCGCATCCGTGAGAGCGGGTAGTTGAGGAAGCCGAGGCCGACCAGGAACCCGACCAGGGCAAACACGTAGCCGAGCATCAGGGCGACGTCGTTCTGGTTGGTCGATTCGAAGAAGGAGAGGCTTTCGGCGTGGATCTGGTGGCCCAGCCACCAGCCGAAGTAGAAGCCGACTATCCCCAGCACGATCCCCCAGAGGAGGTTGAAGCCGATCAGCCGCCGCCACAGCGGCCTCGCGGATACGGTGCCGGTCATCCGGCCCTCCTTTCCGGTTCGGGGAAGTACTGCGTCGAGTACTTGGGCAGGAACTTGGTGGCCGGCGCGAAGGTCCGCTGCTGTTCATGGATCCATTCTTCGAAGGCGCTTTCGCTCACCACCTGCCCGGTGTCGAACATGTATCCGTGCCAGAGGCCGCAGAGCTCCGAGCAGCGGATGTCGAAGGACATTTCCTGCCACGGCTTGACGAAGGCGACGTTGTCGACGCCCGGATTGGCGTCGGCCTTGACTCCCAGTCGCGGCGCCCAGAACGAGTGGATCACGTCGAGCGAGGTGACGTGGAATTCGACGTTCTTGTCGACCGGCAGCTCGAGGTGGGCGGTCTCGACGCCGCCGTAGGTCGGGTACCGATAGGTGAACTCCCACTGCTGGGCGATCACCTGCACCGGCAGCACGTCGCCGGTCATCTTGAAGGCGGGTTCCGGCCCCTCGCCGCCGCCCGCGCCCGCGTCCGCCAACTCGACCGTGCCGAAGGTGGCGAGGAAGAGGACGATGGCCGTGGTCCCGACCAGCCAGGGAATGTGGACCGCCCGATTGTCCCGGGTCGCCGGGCCTTCCTCGGTCGGCTCGCCGCGGCGCCTGAAGACGATCATCGTGTAGGCGAAGTAGACGATCATCGCCACCGCGATCGGGGTGACGATCCCCAGCAGCAGGGTGTCGTCCGAGAGCTGGTTGTCGGCGGCGCTGGTCGCGTCCCCCGGCGGCAACGTCGGGGCGATCACCGCGACCACGATCGGCGTCAGGATCACGCTCAGCGCGAACCAGATGATCGCGATCCTGCGCATGTGGTTCGGCTCGTTCACCTCACACCACTTCGAGGAATCCGTCCATGTAGCCGATCGTCTGCATCGGGCCGCCGAAGCCGGCCAAGAACCCCGCCGCGCAGGGCACGAAGCACTGCCACCGGTAGCGTCCCGGCTTACCGGTGCGGATCGTGAAGGTGATGGTCTCGTGCGCCTGCTTCAGGGAACAGGGGCCTTCTTCACAAGGGTTTTCGGCTTCTTCGGGCACCCCACGCAGCGGCACGATCAGGCCCATCTGGGGAGCGGCGAAGGTGTGCGAGGCTTCTTCCGGCGGAATCGCCTGCATCGTCTTGCCGTCCACCGTCATCGTGTTGCCGACGGTCCCCTGTACCTGTGAGAGAAACGGGTTCCGCAGCCCGCTGTCGCTGTCGAACTGGTACACGGTGACGTGGACCAGGGAATTGGCGGGCACCTGGTAGATGGTGCTGTGGATCCACTTGCCTTCCGGGTTCTGGACGAGGTAGGAGACCCAGGGGGCGTTGGCTCCTTGCGGACCGACCGCCGGCTCCGTTTTGAGCTTCAGCTGTACTTCGTGTGCCGCGGCCGGAGTGGCCGAAACGGTCGGCGGCTCCGTAACCAGGTTCCCGACGTACAGGGCGATGAGCGCGGCTAGTACGACAACCGCTGCGCCGATGACCGTGACCCTCGCCCAGATTGGACCCATCACACCTCTCCTGTACAAGCCGCCAACCCAAGGCGGCCTCTATGGAACCCCTGGACGAGGCAAGGAGAACCTAAACGACGAGGGTCACGCTCGTCAACATCGGTTCCGCCATTCGGGCGATTCCTTATGCTCAGGATTCGCTCGCGGCCGCGGCCGCCTCAACGGAACGTCTTCGACTGGCCCCCGTCGACCCTCAGCATCGCGCCGGTGATGTAGCTCGCCCGATCCGAGGCGAGGAACGCGACCGCGCTTGCGATCTCGGCCGGCTCGCCCAAGCGGCCGAGCGCCGACAGGCCGACCACCTCGGCGTGCAGATCCGGATCGCTTTCGCGGATCCCCGCCCAGTAGCCATCCTCGAACTCGACCGCCCCCGGGGCGACCGAGTTGACGCGGATGCCCCGCGGGCCGAGCTCCTCCGCCAGGCTGCGAGCGTGCGCGATCAGCGCCGCTTTCATCGCCGCGTAGGAAGCTGGGCCGCCGTCGGCTTCCAGCCCCGAGGTCGAGGCGATGTGCACGATCGCCCCGGAGCCCTCGGGCATCAGGTCCGCGATCAACCGGCTGGCGCGGACGGCGCTCAGCAGGTCGACCTCGAAGCTCGCTTCCCAGGACCCGTCCTCGTCGTCCTCGGCGCCGGCGCTCGGGTTGTTGACGAGGATGTGGATCGCCCCGTGCGCCTGTTTCGCGGTCGCGACGAGGCTCTCGAGCTCCTCGGATTTGGCGACGTCGCAGCGGACCCCGGTCACCTCGACCCGATGACGCTCCCGCAGCTGTGCCGCGACGGCCTCGACGGCCTCGGCGTCGCGGGCACAGATCACCAGCGACGCTCCCTCCGCGGCCATCGCCTCGGCTATCGCCAGGCCGATGCCCCTGGTCGCCCCGGTGACGACGGCGGTCTTGCCCTCCAGCCCGAGGTCCATCAGCCCGTCACCGCCTCGATCGGCGCCTCTCCCACCGAGACCATGGCCGCGACCGGTTCGTCCTCGTCACGCAGCAGCATCGCGTCGGGCCGCTCCGTCTTCGCGACGAAATAGCGCCCACCCACGAGCTTGCCGATCACCACGGTGCCGATCCCCACAGCGAGGATCGCCGCGGCGATCACCAACGGCGGCTGCACGCCGAGCCAGTAGGTCGAGATTTCAGGATCGTGGCGGGCGAGGTCCACGCACTCCTTGATCGCGACCGCGAGGAACCCGGCGGTCCCGAGCGCCGGCAGCACACCCGTCAGGACGAACGCCTTCGCCGAGGTGAACATCTTGTGCCGGTAGTACACGAGCCCCGAGAGCGCGATGAGGCCATAAAAGCCAGCGTAGACGAGGCCGGCGGCGGTGATCGAGTCGAACAGGAACGTTTCGCTCGCGTAGATGAAGAAGATCAGCCAGACGCCGGCGCTGACCCCGGCGAAGATGGTTCCCGTGCTCGGCGTCAAGAACCGCTGATGAATCTTCGAGAAAGCACGCGGCAGAGCGCCCTGGCGCGACATCGAGAGGACGATCCGAGCCTGCGCGAGGATCGCTGACTCCGCGGTGGCAAGCGACGACAGCAGCACCGCGATGATCACCAGCTTGGCCAGGCTGGAGCCGAGGACCAACTTGCTGACGGCATCGAGGGCCCCCGCTTCGCCGAACTTGGCGAGGAACTGCGGACCGGCGAACGCGATCAGCGCCGAGCAGACGAAGAGGTAGATGACGAGCAGCGCGCAGAGTGCCGAGATCGACGCCCGCCCGCAGGTCCGACGGGGGTTCCGGGTCTCCTCGGCGACGGTCAACGCCGTCTCCCACCCCGCGTACATGAACACCCCCAGTAGAACCCCCTGGACGAGCGCTTCAGACCCCATCCCGAAGGGCGAGAGCCAGGCCATGCTGAAGTCGACGGAGCTCTGCGGGGCGTCGCCGCTGATGATCTTGACGATGGCGACGATTGCCAGCAGGAGGAGGGTGAGGATCTGGTACCAGAGCAGGACCATCTCCGTTTTGGCGGAGAGCTGGATCCCGAGGTAGGCGACCACGGTAACCAGGACCATGACGATCACCGTGGCGATGTTCAGACCCGTCGTCGAATTCGCCGCCGAGTGCCAGTCGACCAGCTGGAAGAAGTAGTAGGCAGCCGTCTGGGCGAGGATGCCGGTGAGGAGGATGCCGGCGACAACGACCAGCAGGCCGCCGATGAATCCACCGGCCGGCCCGACAGCTCGGCGCGCCCATTGGAACACCGTTCCGCAATCGGGATCGACTCGGTTCAGGAAGTAGCCGGCGACCGCGGACATCAGCATCAGGCCGAAGCCGAGAATCAGCACGGCTGGCGTTTTCAAGCTCGCGGTGGCAACGAGCACACCGAGGCTCACCGCCAGCGCGTAGCCGGGCGCTGGCGAGGCAACCGAGAGCGTGAACGCCTGGCGAAAGCCGAGCGCATCCTGCTTCAGCGCGGCCTCAGACATGAGCGCCCTCCGCGATTCGCCGTTGCTGCATTGGTGTCGCTCCTTCCTGGCAGGTGGTGAAGGTCTCGAGAGCGAAGCGCTCGAAGAGCTCGTCCGCGTAGGCATCGGCAACCGCGCCGTTGATGTACTCGAGGTGGCCGGAACGGTCGTAGTACTCGAACCCTCCCGTCAGGTCCGGATGCTCGGTCTCGATGACCGAGCGCAGAGCGCGATAGCGCGCCGGGTCAGCCTGGCGCAGGAGGATGTGGTTGGCGACCATGTCGCCGACGGAGTTGAAGCCGTAGTAGCCGCTGTCGTCGAGGTTTGCGACACCAGAGACAAAAAGGTTCTGGTAGCGCTTGTGGAAGGTCCAGAAGAAGAGGTCCGACTCCGGCCCGGCCGAGATCCGAAGGTGACGCGGCGCGAGGAACGGGATCTCGTCGCGGTAACCGGTGGCGAGCACCACCACGTCGAAATCTTCGTCGCGACCGTCGACGAAGGTCACCGTCTTCCCCGAAAAGCTCCGCACGTCGACTCGGTGCTCGAGCTCACCGTGACCGATGTGGTGGAGGATCTGCGAATTGACGATCGGATGGTGGGTGAGGGGCAGATGGTCTGGCTCGGGCAGTCCGAAGCGGGTCAGGTCCCCCACCTGGCTCCGCAGCCACTCCACCAGCGCCTCCTGCGAGGCGACGGTGTTCATCGAGAAGAAATCGAGCGGCAGGCCTTCGACGTACTGGGGATAGATCCAGTAACCACGACGAGTGCTGATCCGGGCGACGTCGGCTCCAATCGCGGCGTCGCAGGCGACGTCGACGCCGGAGTTGCCGCCGCCCACCACCAGGACCCGCTTACCGGCGAACTGGTTGCGCGACCTGTAGTCCTGGACGTGGTAGATCTCGCCGGCGAATTGGCCGGGGATCTCCGGCAGATTCGGCACCCGTTGAAAGCCGGGGCAGGCGAAGAGACCGGCGTAGGACTGAGTGGTGCCATCGTCGAATGTGACGCTCCAGCCATCCGCCTCGGGCTCGGCGCTGAGAACGGTGACGCCGAATCGGACGTGGCGGCGGAGATCGTGGAGATCGGCGTAGCCCCGCAGGTAAGCGAGGACGTCTCGATGCGAGGGGTAATCGGGAACATCGCTCCCGAACGGATGGTCGACGTAGGCCGAGCGATATTTCGAGGAGATGAAATGCGCCGACTCATACATCGGGGACCCCGGGTTCTCGATGTCCCAGATGCCCCCGACCTCGCTGTGCGCCTCGACCGCCTCGAACGGGATTCCGGCGAGTTCGAAGGACCGCATGGCGGCCAGCCCCGCCGGGCCGGCACCGACAATCAGATGGCGAGCGAGCGTCATCCGATGACTCGCTCGAACTCGCCCCGGAGAGCGAGGCCGGCGGCGTCGCCGAGCGCCTCGCCGACGATCTCGTCGAGCCGCTGAAAGCGATCGTCCTCGGTGATCCCCTTCATCGCCCTCTCGTAGGTCTCGCGGTCCTCGAAGCGGTCGAGCCCGACGACGATGACGGCCTCCTCGTCGGTTGCCGTCAGCGCCTGATCGAAGGGCTCGCACCCATACTTGGCGCTCGTGTCGAGCGCGACGAAGGTGGCGTCTTCAAGCGATCCGTGGTCCTGGAACAACGTCGCCGCCTCGCGCTGCGCGTCGATGAACGCGTCGAGGTTGCCCTTCGACACCCTGAAGACGTAAATCGAGCAGAACAATGCCTCACCTTTCCCTAGGTATCCCAATTGGTCGGTCGACCGACCGAGCGCTAAGAGTACACACTCCCCGGCCTTCGCGCAAGCGGAGGATTTGCCGTCCGTGTCGCTATGGTCACCGCGATGGCGCTTGACGAGATCGAGACCAGTCGGGGCGAGACCAGTCGGGCGAAGCTGATGAAAGCCAGCCAGGAAATCCTCGCCTCCGAGGGCTTCAAGGGGATGTCAACGCGGGCCGTCGCGGAGCGCGCCGGCGTCGCCCTATCGCTGGTGCACCATCACTTCGGCGGCAAGCGCGGCCTCCTGATCGCCGCCCTCGACGAGGATCTGGCGCGGGTGGGCCGCTATCAGCGACTGCTGGAGCAGGCGACGACGCTTTCCGAGGCTTGGCGCATCCTGATCGACGAGTCCCGCCGAGACATGGCCTCGGGAACGATCCGCGCCGAGTGGGAGACCTTCATCGTCGGGCTCGGCGATCCCGAGCTGAGCGACCGCTGGCAGAAGGTGACCGCCGCATGGCGCGAGCTCTATACGTCTGTGCTCGAACGCCTCCTGCCGGCGCTGGACCGTGAGTCCCCGCTGCCGCCCAGCGCTCTCGCCGCGATTCTCGTCGATTTCTTCCTGGGCGCCGAGGCCGAGCTTCTCGCCGCTGCCGCGTCCGGCTCCGAGGCCGCGCCGGAAGAGCTCGACCTCATCGACCGCATCGGGCAGCTGATAGCTCAGTTCGAGGCTGGAGAAGCCCGCTAGCTTCCGCGGGCGGTTCTCGCCGGCTGCTGGTCAGCCCAGGCGCTCGACCAGCGGCGGCAGCGCCCGGTGGTCGTCGAGGACGAACTCGGCCTCGGTGCCGGCTCCGGGGTCGTCGTTGATGGCCCGGTAGCGGACCGTGCGCATCCCGATCGCGGCGGCGCCGGCGACGTCGGTTCGGCGCAGGTCGCCGATGTGGAGCGCTCCGGCGGGCTCGGCCCCGAGGGTGCCGAGGGCCGCTTCGAAGATCTGCGGCGAGGGCTTGTAGTGGCCGACCTCGTCGGAGAAGGCCCAGCCGCTGAAGCGCTCGAGCAGACCGGCGCGGTCGAGGTGCTCTCGCAGCAGCTCTCCACCGGTGAAGCCCGTGTCGCAGACGATTCCCAGCCGCACACCGCTGTCGTCGAGAGCAACCAGGCACTCGGCGACGTGGGGCGCCAGCCTCAGCTCGGCGCCGCGACCGGCCTCGAGGAAGGCCTCGGCGACAAGCTCCTTGGCCGCCCCTTCCAGGTCCAGCGCCCGCACCAGCATCGCCGCCCCCTGGCGTGGGTGGAAATGGGCGCCCTGCGACCATGACGATTGCTGGGCCCGCCCGACCTCCTCGAGGCTCTCGGCGAGTCGCTCCGCCTCGACCTCGACGCCACAGCGCTCGCACGCGGCCGCCACGGCCCGGCGCCGCGCCTCGCTCATCGTCCCCGGCGGTTCGTGGGCGATCGTGTTCCAGAAGTCGAAGGTGACGGCTTCGATCGGCGGCATC
>JAFDWC010000299.1 GCA_018268655.1 Actinomycetota bacterium | reverse complement strand
TCGAGGAGCAGTTCTACCTCGTCTGGCCGGGGCTGATGCTGCTCGTCACCTGGTGGTTCCGCCGCCGCGGGCGCCGCGTCCGGCCGGTGCTGGCGGTGACCGTGGTCGTCGTCTTCGCGATCTCGCTGGTCGCCGGCATCATCCTCACCGACCAGACCCCGGCCGCCGCCTACTTCTCGACCTTCGGCCGCGCCTGGGAGCTGGCTCTGGGGGCGATGCTGGCCCTGCTCGGCGTCGTCAAGCTCTCGCGGCGGACCTCCGCCGCGATCGGCTGGCTGGGGCTGGCGGCGATCGTCTACGCCACCTTCGCCTTCACCGCCAACACCAAGTTCCCCGGCGTCGCCGCCCTGATTCCGACCCTCGGCGCCGCGGCGCTGATCCTCGCCGGCACCTCGATCCACGCCCGTCCGGGCGGCGCCCCGGCCTGGCTGCTCTCGCTGCCGCCGGTCCGCCACATCGGCCGCGTCTCCTACTCCTGGTACCTCTGGCACTGGCCCTTCCTGATCTTCGCCGCCGCCCTCTTCGGGCCGCTCTCGGTCGGCGCCGGGCTCGCCGTGGTCGCCCTCGCCTGGGTGCCGTCGGTGCTCAGCCACTGGCTGCTCGAGGACCCCGTCCGCCGCGCCAGCTCGCTGTCGCGGCTGCCGAACCGGGCGCTAGTCCTCGGCGCCGCCTGCACCGGCATCGCCGTCTTCAGCGGCGTCCTCGTCGCCAGCTCGCAGCCGACCTTCCACACCGCCGCGGTCAGCCAGGTCAAGGGTGCGGAGGCGCTGCCCGAACAGCCGGAACCGCAGCAGACCGCCGTCGCCGTCCGGCCGAACCCGCTGCGTGCCCGCGCCGACCGCTCCAAGGTCTTCTACGACGGCTGCCTGGTCGGGATCGAAGGCACCAACTCCAACCGCTGCCTCTATGGCGACCCGAGCGGCAAGCACACGGTGATCCTCTTCGGCGACTCGCACGCGATGCAGTACTTCCCACCGATCGAAGCGTTGGCCGAAGAGAACAACTGGCGGCTGATCGCCCTGACCAAGGCCGAATGCACCCCGGGCGAAGTGAAGATCCGCAGCATGGTCGCCGACCGCGAGTACTCGCAGTGCGACGTCTGGCGCGAATCGGCGCTGAAGCGGATCGAAGAAAGCGGCGGCTCGGCGACGGTGGTGATGAGCGGCGACACCGCCTACACGGCCTATGGCGAAAACGGCGAAGAACTGTCGGGGGCCGCCAACGCCGAAGCCCTCCAGACCGGCTACGAAAAGACCCTGCGCCGGATCCAGGCGGCAGGCCTGACCACGGTCGTCATCCGCGACACCCCGGCCTCCGCGAAAGACGTCCCCAGCTGCGTCTCCGAAGACCTCCAGCACCTCCAGTCCTGCGCCTTCCCCCAGCCCCGCGAATGGGACCGCGAATTCGACAAGCGCGCGGCCGAAGAAACCCCCAACACCCACCTGATCGACCTCACCGCCGAGATCTGCCCGAGCGAACTCTGCCGCGCGGTGATCGGCAACGCGCTCGTCTACCGCGACAAAAGCCATCTGACCGCGACGTTCGCGCGCACGTTGCTGCCCTGGATTGCGACGGGGCTGGAAGAAGCGGGACTGTCGTAGGCGACGCGCTTCGGCGAGGGATCAGGGTTGGTGCGTGAGGGTCCTCGGGGTCCCCTCCCAAAACGCTCCGCCTTGCGGCTCCGCTGGAGTGTTTTGGGAGGGGACCCCGAGGCCCCTCTCACGAAACGCATGAATCGCCACCCCCCTTTGTCTAAAGCTGACAAGGGACAAAGGTCTGTCTAGAAGCCATCAGGGACGAAGGGTCTGCAGTGAGCTGTTCCTTATGTCGGAATCGCATACATAAGGAACAGCT
>JAFDWC010000298.1 GCA_018268655.1 Actinomycetota bacterium | reverse complement strand
CGGCGACGCCTTCGGCCTCACTCCCCGCGAGCGCCAGGTGCTGGCGGCGCTCGCCCGCGGCGCCACCAACCGCGAGATCGCCGCCGAGCTGTTCATGGCCGAGAAGACGGCGAGCGTCCACGTCTCCCGCATCCTCGCCAAGCTCGACGTCCGCAGCCGCACCGAGGCCGCCGCCGTCGCCCACCGCCACGGGCTCGGCGGCTGACCGTTGGCGCTTTAGTCCCCCACGTCGGGGACCAAAGCGCCACCCCACTCGTCCTCGAGGATCGCGAAGACGAGCTCGTCGCCCCACTCGCCCTTGAACACCTCGGCCTCGCGGAAGTGGGCCTCCTGGCGCATGCCGAGCCGGCGCATCAGCGCCACCGAAGAAGCGTTGCGAGCGTCGGTGCGGCCGAAGACGCGGTGGGCGCGGAGCCGCTCGAAGGCGAGGACGAGCAGCTCGCGCGCAGCCTCGCTCGCGTAGCCGCGGCCCTGAGCGTCGGGGTGGAAGACGAAGCCGATCTCGACCTGGCGGTGATCCAGGGATCGGAGCCAAATCGAGACGTAGCCAAGCAGCCCGCCTCCCGCGCGCGGCTCGACCGCGAGCGAGACCGACTGGTCCTTGCCCTCGATCCGGGTCGCCGCGATCAGCTGCGCCAGCGCCTTCTCCACCTCCTCGCGGCGGCGGGGCTCCCAGTACAGGTAGCGGGCGACTTCGGGGCGGGACTGGATCTCAGCGAGGCCGTCGAGGTCACCGAGCTGGAACGGCCGCAGCCGCAGCCGCTCGGTCTCGATCGGCGCCTCGACCCTGAGCACGGCCCGATCATCGCAACAATGTCGCTTCCCACGACCCGATGCTGCTCGACGAGGAGGCCGAGGGCCTGGCGCTGGTCACCCACCTCGGGCGCCCCGACGAGGTCCCCCACGAGCTCGGCCGCGGCGAGGCCCTGATCATCGTCCAGGGACAGCACGGCTACATCTCGCCGAGCTGGTATGTGCCGGGCGCGACCCGAGCGCCGACCTGGAACTTCACCGTCGCCCATCCAGGACAAGGACGAGGTCGGCCGCCGGCAGCGATCGCGGCGTTGCGGGGCACCCGGCCCCTACCAGCAGCCGGCGCCGGCCGCCGAGATGGAGCGCGAGCTCGAGGCGTGACGCTTGGCCTCGCCGACTCGGGACGCTAGGCGAAGCTCGCCACCGTCTCGGCGGTGGCCTCGGCGAAGGAGGCGATCTCCTCCTCGGTGGCGACGAACGGCGGCGAGAACTGGAGGGCGCCGCTGGCGAGGAGGCGGCTGAGCTGCCCGCGCTCGCGGAGGGCGACGGCGACGTCGGCGAGGGGGACGCCGCGCTGCTCGAACCAGGCCGCGTCGAGCTGGATGCCGGCGAGGAGGCCGACGATCCGCACCTCGGTGATGCCGTCGACCGCGGTCAGCGACCCCAGCAGCCGCGGCAGCTCCGCCTCGAGCTCGGCCACGCGGTCCACGAGCTGCTCCTCCTCGAGGATGTCGAGGTTGGCGATCGCCGCGGCGCAGGCGGTGGCATGGCCGGAGTAGGTGTAGCCGTGTTTGAGCCAGGCGCCGCCGTCGGCGAAGAACGGCTCCGCCACCGCGCCGGCGACGACCACCGCGCCCAGCGGCTGGTAGCCGGAGGTGAGGATCTTGGCGAGGATCATCAGGTCGGGAGCGACGCCGAAGCGCTCGCTCGCCGTCCAGCGCCCGAGCCGCCCGACGCCGGTCACGACCTCGTCGCAGACGAGGAGGACGCCGTGGCGGTCGCAGACCTCGCGCACCGCCTGCAGGTAGCCCTCGGGCGGCGGGAAGACGCCGCCGGCGCCGATCACCGGCTCGGCGAAGAAGGCGGCGACGCGCTCGGCGCCGACCTCGCGG
>JAFDWC010000297.1 GCA_018268655.1 Actinomycetota bacterium | reverse complement strand
GGGGAGGCGCTGGGGGCGCGCAGCGTCGTGGTGATCGAGGACGGCCTGGTGCCGCTGCCCGAGCAGCACCCGGAGGAGTTCGCCGCCGCCGTCCTCGCCGCGCTCGGCTGAGCAGGGCGCTGCTACCTTCAGCCCCGTGGGCAAGGTCTTCGAGCGCATCGACGAGCACCAGCGCCGCTGGATCGCGAGCCAGCCGCTGTTCTTCGTCGGCAGCGCGCCACTCGCGGACGACGGCCACGTCAACATCTCGCCGAAGGGGCCGATCGAGACCCTGAAGGTGCTCGACGACCACACCGTCGCCTACCTCGACATGATGGGGAGCGGCGCCGAGACCGCCGCCCACCTCCGCGAGAACGGCCGCATCGTGGTGATGATGTGCGCCTTCCAGGGACCGCCGCGGGTGCTGCGCCTGCACGGGCGCGGCGAGGTGATCCCGAGCGCCGACGAGCGCTACGCCGAGCTGTTCGCGCGGGCCGGCTTCCCGGAGTCCCCGGTGGTGGAGGCGGAGCGGGCGATCATCCTCGTCGCCCTCGACCGGATCTCCGACTCCTGCGGCTACTCGGTGCCGCTGATGAGCTACGACGGCGAGCGCGAGCACTACCGGCTGGCGGCGGAAAAGCACCGCCGCAAGGGTGAGCTGGCGACCAACGTCGCCGACAAGAACGCCATCAGCATCGACGGCCTGCCGGCCTTCGACGGCCTCGCCATCGCCGCCGCCGACGAAGGCGTCGGCGCCGGCCCGGCCTGAGCCGCTGCTACCCTGCCGGGGTAGGCAGACGCCTGCGCTTCGTCTCCTAAGCCAGCGAGGAAGAACGCGCTCTTGAATCCCGATTTGCGGTGCACGGCAGACCGCGAGGGGCCACGCGAGGAATGCGGGGTATTCGGTGTCTACGCACCGGGCCACGACGTCAGCCGCCTCGCCTACTTCAGCCTCTACGCGCTCCAGCACCGCGGCCAGGAGTCGGCCGGGATCGCCACCTGCGAGGGCGGTCACATCACCACCCTGCGCGACGCCGGCCTCGTCTCCCAGGTCTTCGACGAGGAGAAGCTGCGGGCGCTCGAGGGCGACATGGCGATCGGCCACGTCCGCTACTCGACCACCGGCGGCGGCTCCTGGGAGAACGCGCAGCCGGTCTGGCGCGACGACGGCCGCGAGGTCGCGCTCGCCCACAACGGCAACCTGACCAACGCGGTCGAGCTCTGGAGCGAGCTGAAGGAGCGCGGGATCGACTTCCGCGGCACCTCCGACTCGGAGATCATCGCGGCGCTGGTCTCCTCGCACGGCGGCCGCACCGTCGAGGACGCGGTCGCCGAGGTGATGCCGCGGCTCGAGGGCGCCTACTCGACCGTGGTGATGACCAAGCACGCGATCGTCGCCTTCCGCGACCCGCACGGGATCCGGCCGCTCAGCCTCGGCCGCCTCGGCCAGCGCTTCGTCGTCGCCTCCGAGAGCTGCGCCTTCGACATCATCGGCGCCGAGCTGATGCGCGAAGTCCACCCCGGCGAGATGGTCTCGCTGACCGAGGGCGGGCTGGAGACGCGGCAGGTGATCCGCTCCGAGCGCCGCGCCTCCTGCGTCTTCGAGCACATCTACTTCTCCCGCCCCGACAGCCGGCTCGAGGGCAAGGTCCTGCAGCAGGCGCGGGGGCGGATGGGCGAGATCCTCTGGCGCGAGGCGCCGGTGGAGGCCGACCTGGTGATCTCGGTGCCGGACTCGGGCAACCCCGCGGCCGCCGGCTTCGCCCGCGCCTCCGGGCTGCCCCGCGACGACGGCCTGATCAAGAACCGCTACGTCGCCCGCACCTTCATCCAGCCCGGCCAGGAGCTGCGCAAGCACGGGCTGCGGCTGAAGTTCAACCCGCTGCCG
>JAFDWC010000296.1 GCA_018268655.1 Actinomycetota bacterium | reverse complement strand
ATCGAGGGGTACTCGGCGCCGGCGTCGATCTCGGCCAGGGCGGCGTCGAGGGCGCGGCGGCGGGCGGTGCCCGGCGCCAGCGCCTCCGGGCCCTCGCCGTCGAGCAGGAAGGGCTCGCGGGCGAACGCCGCCGCCCGCTCGATGTCGGCGCCTGAAGGAACTGCCGCGGTCGCGGCAACGTCGCTGGTCTTGGCCATGGAAGGCTTCTGGGTTACGCCCAAGCCGCGAGCACGAGACGTACGGCTAAGGCAAGGGTGTTACGAGGCTGCCAGGGGAGCGGATCCCGTCCCCCCGGAGATCTCAAGCGGTCCGCGAACCACGAACCTTACGCCTCCGTATTGTAATCACGGAGCGGATGTCCCGGCGAGTCCCATCCCTGATCGCGCTTTCCGCGCTGCTGATCGCGGCGCTGGCGGTCGCCGGCTGCGGCTCCTCCGGCGGCGGTGGGGGCGGCGCCCATCCCGACTACGCGAAGGCGCTGAAGGGGGCGCCGGCGCCGCTGGCGGCGCTCTACGCAAAGGGCAACCAGGTGCTGCCCGGGGGCACCGAAGCGTTCGACAAGCAGCTGACGGCGCTGCGCGGCTACCCGGTGGTCGCCAACGTCTGGGCCTCCTGGTGCGGGCCCTGCCAGTTCGAGTTCCCGGCCCTGCAGAAGCTCTCGGCCCGCTACGGCAAACGGGTTGCCTTCGTCGGCATCGACGCCGAAGACGACGAAGCGGCGGCGAAGACCTTCCTCCGCGAAGACCCGGTCCCCTATCCCAATTACTCCGACGTGAACCGCGAAATCGCCCGCAGCATCGGCGCCGACCGGGGCTTCCCCAACACCGTCTTCATCGACCCCAAGGGCAAGGTCGTCTTCGTCAAATTCGGCGCCTACTCGAGCGACGCCGAACTCGAAGAAGACGTTCGCCATTACGCCCTGCAGAGCGGATAATCGAGGCCGTGGAAGCGTACGTAATCGTCGCCCTCGTCGCCGCCGGGCTGCTGCTGGCGGAGGCGGTGCTGCCGACCGGCGGCATCCTCGGGGCGATCGGGGTGGGCGGCTTCTTCGCCGCCGGGATCATCGGCCTCGCGGAAGGCGGCACCAGCGCCGACGTCTTCGGGGCGGCGCTGATCGTGCTGGGAATCGTCTCCGCGATCGGGCTCTGGTTCGTCGCCCGCAAGGTCTACGAGGTGCACAAGGACAACCCGCCGAAGATGGGGCCGGAGGAGATGATCGGCGGCACCGCCGAGGCCCGCACCGGGATCGGCGCCGGCGGTGGCGGCCAGGTCTTCACCCACGGCACGCTCTGGGCGGCGCGGCTCGCCGCCGGGGCCGAGCCCGCGCAGGCGGGCGATAGGGTGGTGGTCGAGGCGGTCGAGGGGCTGACCCTGGTCGTGCGCCCGCTGCCGCAACCGGTGCAAGCAAGCGAAGGGAGCAGCTGATGGAAGTCGTCATCGGGGTCCTCGTGGTGCTGCTGTTCTTCGGGCTGATCGTCGGCGCACTGTCGATCCGGGTCCTGCGCGAGTACGAACGCGGGGTGATCTTCCGGCTCGGCCGCCTGATCGCGACCAAGGGCCCCGGCCTGATCCTCCTCATCCCCCTCGTCGACCGGATCGTCAAAGTCGACCTGCGGACGGTGACGCTCAACATCCCGCCGCAGGAGGTGATCACCCGCGACAACGTCCCCTGCCGGGTCAACGCCGTCGCCTACTTCAAAGTCGTCGACCAGAACCGGGCCGTGGTCGAGGTCGAGAACTACCTGGTCGCGACCTCGCAGATCGCCCAGACGGCGCTGCGCTCGGTCCTCGGCAAGGCCGAGCTCGACCAGCTCCTGGCCGACCGCGAGCGGCTCAACGAGGACCTGCAGAAGATCATCGACGAGTCGACCGAGCCCTGGGG
>JAFDWC010000295.1 GCA_018268655.1 Actinomycetota bacterium | reverse complement strand
TTCAGCTTGCCCATCACCCCCGGGGCGAAGGACTCCTGCAGCAGCAGCGACTCGTCGAGGGTGCCCTTCTTCTCGATGATCTTGACGAAGGCGATCTCGTGGTTGTGACCGCTGTTCGGGTCCTCGACGCCCGCCTCGCCGGCTTTGCGGCGGAGGCGCATGATCTGGTCCATCGGCGCCACTCCCTTGGGGCAGGCGTCGACGCAGCTGAAGCAGTGGGTGCAGTCGTAGATCCCGTGCGGGTCGTCGGCGAGGTCGGTCAGGCGCTCGACGGTCTCCGCGTCGCGCGGGTCGCCGACGAAGCGGTAGGCCTTGGCCAGCGCCGCCGGGCCGATGAACTGGTCGTCGGCTTCCATCGAGAGGCAGGAGGAGACGCAGGCGCCGCACTGGATGCAGGCCATCGACTGGGTGATGTCGATCATCGATTCCGGCTCGACGATGTACTCGCGCTCGGGCGGGGCGCCGTGCGGCAGCAGCCACGGCGTGACGCGGCGGATCTTGGTCCAGTGGGTCGACTCCATGTCGGTGACCAGGTCCTTGACCACCGGCATGTTCCCCATCGGCTCGATCACCACCGGCGCCGGGCCCTCGACCCGGTTCTCCGAGACGCTCGCTTTCTTGTCGGCCAGCTCCTGGGCCTCGCCGATCTGGGTCTTGCATCCGAGCCCGGACTGGCCGTTGATCTTCATCCCGCAGGAGCCGCAGATCGCGGCCCGGCAGGAGCAGCGGACGGCAAGCGAGCCGTCGTCGCGGTCTTTCGCCTGCAGCAGCGCGTCGAGGACGGAGAGCGAGGGGTCGAGCTCGACTCCGAACTCCTCCCAGTAGGGGCCCTCGCCGCTCTCGGGCTGGAACCTGCGGACTTTGATCGTGTACTCGGCCATCAGTGCCCCCCGTCGTGGGTTAGGTCGTGGATTGGCGAGCGAAAGTCGAGTCTGGCAAGGACGCAGCGAGCGTGGCGCACTTGAAAAGTGCGCGAGCGAGCGAGGACGCCGCCAGGCGAAGACTTGCAGCCGCCAGCCGCGGCGTAACTCGCGGCGGGGGGCACTAGTACGTCCTCGCTTCCGGTTGCCACTGGGTGATCGTGACCTCGGAGTAGGAGAGCTCGGGACCGTCGTCGGTCTTCTCGACGTCGATGTGTTTGAGCCACTCCTCGTCGTTTCGCTCCGGGTAGTCGGTGCGGTACTGGGCGCCGCGGCTCTCCTTGCGCTCGAGCGCCGCGATGCAGGTGCACTCGGCGTTGTCGAGCATGTACCCGAGCTCGATCGCCCCGATCAGGTCCTGGTTGAAGACCTTGCCGTGGTCGTCGATGTAGGCGCTCGCGGCCTCCTCCTTGAGTCGGCGGACGATCTCCAGCGCCTGCTGGATCCCGGCCTCGTCGCGGAAGACGGCGACGTATTTGTCCATCGTCTGGCCGAGCTCGAGCTTGATCTCCGAGACGCGCCGGCCGGAGCCCTTGGCCCGCGAGTTGATGTCGGCGATCATCGCCTCCTCCTCCTCGAGCACCTGCTTGGAGGGCTTCGAGGCGTCGATCCGCTTCGCCCGGCGGGCGGCGTCGACGCCGGAGTGGCGGCCGAAGATCAGCGTGTCGAGCAGCGAGTTGGCGCCGAGCCTGTTGCCGCCGTGGACGGAGACGCAGGCGGTCTCCCCGGCCGCGTAGAGGCCGGGGATGTCGGTGCGGCCCTCGACGTCGGTCTTGACCCCGCCCATCGTGTAGTGGTTGCCGGGCTTGATGTGGATCGGTTCGCGGGTGATGTCGACGCCGGCGAAGTCGCGGCCGACGAGGACGATCTCGCGCAGTGCCTCGTGGACGCGCTTTTTCGGCACCACCGTGATGTCGAGGGCGACCGTGCCGTCGGGGAAGCCGCGGCCCTCGTTGATCTCGGTCTGCTCGGCGCGGGAGACGAC
>JAFDWC010000294.1 GCA_018268655.1 Actinomycetota bacterium | reverse complement strand
AGGGCGCGCGACTGAATTCCCGGGGAGGAGTGCCGAGGGCCCCGCCGCGCAAGACCCTGGTCCCTCGGCGTGCTGCGGAAGGCGCGGTCCGAGAGACGGGCGTTCCGAGAGACGGGCGTCCCGAGAAACCGCCCGGCCCGCGCCTACGTCCCAAACTCCTCCAGGATCATCTCCGGCGCATACCTCGTCATCAACTCCCGCAACCTCGGCACCAACTGCGGCGCCTCCAGCGCCCGCGCCGCAAGTCGCCGGTCGACCAGGATCGCGTCGGCGACGAGGCGGACGCTGACCCCGTGGTCCTGGCCGGCGTCGCGGCTGACCGCGACCTCATCGCCGGCGCCGAGCTCGCCCTCCTCGACGATCCGCAGGTAGGCGCCGGGCCGCGAGCCGAGGGCGAAGCGCTTGACGAAGCTCGGGTCTCCCATCCGCAGGCCGAGCTTGAAGCAGGGAATCCGCGGCTGCACCACCTCCAGCACCACCGTCCCGATTCGCCAGCGCTCGCCTAGCAGGGCCCCGGAGACGTCGAGGCCCTCGGTGGTCAGGTTCTCGCCGAGGCCGCCGGGACCGAGCTCGCGGCCGAGCTCCTGCTCCCACTCGCGGGTCTCCTCGATCGCGTAGGCGTAGACCGCCTTGTCGGGGCCGCCGTGGACCTCGAGGTCGGCCTGGCGGTCGCCGTCGAGGTTGACGCCGCGAGCTCGCACCCGACCCGCCACCGGCTGCTTCCAGATCGCCGTCTCGACCACCCGTCTGCCGGTGTCCACGGCCTGCGGCAGGCCGACGTTGACGCTGAGCAGCCGCCCCGGCTCAGCCGAAGATCGCAGCGCCGGCATGGGAGGCGAAGTCGACCAGCGGCTGCGGGATGACGCCGAAGAAGACGGTCACCGCGGCACAGAGGACCGCCGGGCCGAGCAGGTACCAGCGGCGGCCGGCGTCGGGGTCGATCGGGTCGGCCTCGGGGGAGGCGCCGGCGATCGCCGGTTCGCCGCCGCGAGCGGCCTCGGCATCGGGCTGCATCCACATCGCCGCCACCACCCGCAGGTAGTAGGCGAGCGAGATCATCGTCCCGACCGCGATGAAGACGGCGAGCCAGGTGTAGTCGCCTTCGACCAGCGCCTCGATCAGGTAGAGCTTGCCGATGAAGCCCGCGGTCGCGGGCAGCCCGGCCAGGGCGAGCATCGAGATCGTCAGCGGCCAGGCCAGCCAGGGCCGCTCGGCGCCGAGGCCGCGGATCGCGCGGATGTCATCCCCCCAGGCCGTTTCGCGCTCACGGGCGATGATCACGGCGAAGGCGGCGAGGTTCATGAAGAGGTAGGCGGCGAGGTAGAAGACGAGCGCGCTGACCCCCGACTGCGAGGCGACGACGACGCCGCCGAGCATGTAGCCGGCCTGGGCGACGCCGGAGTAGCCGAGCAGCCGCTTGAGGCTGTCCTGGCGCAGCGCGCCGACGTTGCCGACCACGATCGAGATCGCCGCCAGCACCGCCAGCGCCGGCTGCCAGTCGCTGCCCTGGGCGCCGAGGGCGACGTCGAAGAAGCGGAGGAAGACGGCGAAGGCGGCGGCCTTGGTGGCGACCGCCATGAAGGCGGTGATCGGGGTCGGCGCCCCCTGGTAGACGTCCGGCGTCCACTGGTGGAACGGAGCGACCGAGGTCTTGAAGGCGAGCCCGACCGCGCACATCCCGATCCCGACCAGCAGCAGCGGGTCGCCGAGGACGCCGTTGCCGAGGATCCCGTGGGCGATCCCCTCGAAGTCGGTCGAGCCGGTGCTGCCGTAGACGAAGGCCATCCCATAGAGCAGGGTCGCCGAGCCGAGCGAGCCGACGATCAGGTACTTGAGCCCCGACTCGAGCGAGCCCTCGCGGCGCAGGTTGGTGGCGCAGAGGATGTAGAGCGGGATCGAGAGGGTCTCGAGGGCGAC
>JAFDWC010000293.1 GCA_018268655.1 Actinomycetota bacterium | reverse complement strand
ATCTCGAGCATCGTGAACTCGGGGTTGTGCTGGGGCGACATCCCCTCGTTGCGGAAGAACTTGCCGAACTCGTAGACGTCCTCGAAGCCGCCGACGATCGCCCGCTTCAGGTAGAGCTCGGTCGCCGTCCGCAGGAACAGCTCGCGGTCGAGGGCGTTGTGGTGGGTGACGAAGGGCCGCGCCGCGGCGCCGCCGGTCAGCCGCTGCAGGATCGGCGTTTCGAGCTCGACCCAGCCGCGCGAGTTCATGTAGTTGCGGATCTCCCAGATCAGCGTCGAGCGCTGCTTGAAGATCTCCCGCGAGCCCTCGTTGGCCATCAGGTCGAGTTCGCGCTGGCGGTAGCGGGTCTCCGGGTCGGAGATCCCGTGGAAGAGGTCCGGCGGGTCCTTCAGCGCCTTCGCCAGCAGGGTCAGCTCGCGGACCGCGATCGCCAGCTGGCCGCGCTTGGTGACGTGGACGACGCCCTCGACCCCGACCAGGTCGCCAACGTCGATGTCCTCGAGCCGGCCGAACGCCTCCTCCCCGAGCTCGTCGCGCCGAGCGTAGACCTGGATCGTCCCGGTGATGTCGCGGACGTCGAGGAAGGCGGTCTTGCCGTGGCCGCGCTCGCCGGTGACCCGGCCCATCACCCGGTAGGAGAGCTCCTCGTGGTGCCCCTCCCCCAGCGCCGCCGGGTCGTGTGCGGCGACGATCTCGGCGACGTGGGTGCGGCCTTCGAACGAGTGCGGGTAGGGGTCGACCCCTTCCGCCCGCAGCTTCGCCAGCTTCGCCAGCCGCGAGTCGTAGGTCGAGACCGCGGCCGAGCGGTCGCCGCCGGCACCCGCCTCGGCGACCGTCTCTTCACTCATCGCCGTGGGTCAGCTTCATGGAGCGAAGCCGACCGTCACCCGCTCGTCACCTTCATAGTCGCGAAGGGTAGTGGCGTCGCGCAGCATCTCGCGCATCGCCGGCCCGTGGTGGGTGTCGTGCTCGAGCGCCATCTTCCAGCCCGAGGGCGTTTCGCCGATCAGGCCGCGAATCACGCCGAGGCCGTCGGCGCCGCACTCGCCGGTGACGGCGACCCGCGGCTCCTTCTGGATCTCCGGCGAGCGCTCGAAGATCGTCTCGTCGGTGACGTAAGGAAGGTTGGCGATCACCAGGTCGACGTCCTCGAGGTCGTCGGGGAGGCCGATGCCGACCCGGACGTCGAGCTCGAGGCCGAGCCGCTCGGCGTTCTCGCGGGCGGCTTCGACCGCCTCCGGCGAGAGGTCGGAGGCGGTGATCCGCAGGTCCGGCCGCTCCGACATCAGCGCCAGCGCGATCGCGCCGGAGCCGGTCCCGACCTCGTGGACCCGCGCCCCCTCCGGCAGTTCGGTCCCGACCTGGACCAGCAGCTCGGTCTCCTGGCGCGGCCACAGCACCCGCTCGTCGACGGCGATCTCGAGCCCCCGGAACGGCGCCCGCCCGAGGATGTAGGCGATCGGCTGTCGGTCGACCCGGCGCGCGACGCGCTCGTCGATCGCCGCCACGACCTCGTCCGAGACCTCATCGGCGCTGTCGACCTGCAGCTCCTCGGGGGCGACCCCGAGCGCGTCGGCGACCAGCACTTCCGCGTCCGCCCGGGCCTCCTCGACCCCGGCCGCGGCGATCTTCTCGGCGGCGGCGTCGATCAGCGCGCTGACCGACCGCAGCCGCGGCTCCTCCTGACTCTCGACTCCGACTGCCGGCATCTTGTCCCGTTCCTCCATCGCTAAAAGTTTTGATCGTTACGAATGTGCTTGCGCAAGATAGCCAAGCGGGCTGGGGCGCTCAAGTCGTGGCCGGCACCGCCTGGTTCGCTGCGAGGCGGCCGATGCCTCAATAGCGGACGCACGACGATAGCGATCCAGCAAATTCCGAGAACCATGATGCCGGTGCTGCCGAACGTCTTGCGGCTGGGGCCGGGAGCTC
>JAFDWC010000292.1 GCA_018268655.1 Actinomycetota bacterium | reverse complement strand
GACGTAGCGACGCTGCCCCTCGGCGTAGATCGTGTCGAAGGCGAGGCTCGACTTGCCCGAGCCGGAGAGCCCGGTGATGACGATCAGCGCGTCGCGGGGCAGCTCGAGGTCGACGTCCTTGAGGTTGTGCTCGCGAGCACCGCTGATGACGATCCGGTCGGAGGCGGCCACTTCACATAAGTCTACGCAGGCGAACAGACGTTCCCGTGGGGAGAATCCGCCACTCCCGCGCACTTGTCCCCGGTATGCGGGGAGAAATGCGCTCTCACCAGAAGCTGGCGGAGCTGGCGGCGCGCCAGCACGGCGTCGTCTCGTTCCGGCAGCTGCGCGAACTGGGGTTCTCGAAGGGGAAGATCGCGCGGTCGAGCGAGGCGTTCCGCCTGCGGCGGGTCCATCGCGGCGTGTACGCCGTCGGTCACGACGGGATCGGCGATCGCGGGCGCTGCATGGCGGCCGTGCTCGCCTGCGGCGCGGATGCGATTCTCAGCCACTGGTCAGCCGCCTGGCTCTGGGGCCTTCAGTCGCCGTGCCCGGCCGACATAGAGGTAACGACCACCACCCCGCGCCGCCGTCGCGACGGCGTTCGAGTGCATCGCGCAGCCGGAGCTCATTCGGAATCGGGGCACATCGAGCAGATTCCCGTAACGGCGCTTCCACAGACCCTGTTCGACGTTGCGGCGACGCGATCCGCCGAGGACCTAGCCACGGTCGTCGACCGGGCCCGGCGCCGCGGCCTCCTCGACCTCGATCGGGTCGACGCTCTGCTCGAGCACCGCCCGCGCGCCCCGGGGTCGAGCCGGCTACGGGCGGCGATCGACATCTACCGAGACCCCGCGTTCGACCGCGCCCGTTCCGAGCTCCTCTTCCTCGATCTGACGAGAAACGGCGGCCTCCCCCGCCCAGCGCTGAACACCTGGGTCGACCGCTGGGAGATCGACGCCTACTGGGCAGCGGAGCGCTTCGCGGTCGAAGTCGACGGCTGGGAGACCCACGGGACCCGCCGCGCTTTCGAGGAAGACCGCCTGCGGACCGAGGACATGAAGCTGGCCGGGATCGACGTGGTCCGGGTCACCGCCCGCCGCATCGAACGGCAGCCACGTGAGGTGGCCGATCGCCTCCGCTCCCACCTCGAGCGCCGTCGCCGCGAACTCGGCCTGTGACCCGCCGAGCGTTTTGTCCCCGCATAGCGGGGACAACATCACGGGAGTCAGGCGTGGGTGGACGGGTCGAGCGGATTGTCCCCGCTATGCGGGGACAAAGTCGCGGGAGTGGCAGGGGGCGCTGCGCTGGGGCTCAGCCGAGGGCGGCGGCGAGCTTGCTGCGGTACTCGCGGGCCTTGGGGTCGGCCGGGTCCTCGTTGATGACGCCGACGATCGCCTGGCGCAGCAGATCGCGGGTGGAGTCGCCGTCGCCGTTGCTCGGGTGGTTGGGGAGCTCGGCGATCAGGGCCTCGATCGCGGCCCCGCGGTCGCCGCGGCTGAGCGCTTCGAGCCCCTCCTTGCCGACCCCGGCCTGCGAGAGCCGGACGCGGGCGGCGATCCCCTGCGCGTCGAAGTCGCCGGGGTGCCCCGCGACCGCTTCCAGCGCCTCGTCCTCCGCCCCGCGCGCGAGCCTGGCCCGGCCCAGGGCGACCGCGACGTCCGCCCGTCGCGGGTCGAGTTCGTGAGCCTCGCGCAGCGACAGCTCGTCACCTTTGGCGAGCAGCTCGTCGACCCGCGACGGCACCAGCGCGTCGAAAAAGGCCTCGACCTGCGACGGCGGCAGGGCACCGACGAATTCGTTGACGATCTCGCCACCTTTGAACGCCTTTACGGCAGGAATGCCCTGGATTCCGTAGCGCTGCGCGAGCCCCTGGTTCGAGTCGACGTCGATCTTCGCCAGCAGCACGCGACCGCCGCGGCTCGCCGCGGCCGCTTCCAGCGCCGGGCCCAGCTGCCG
>JAFDWC010000291.1 GCA_018268655.1 Actinomycetota bacterium | reverse complement strand
GAGGGCCCAGACCACCGCCCGCGCCGCGCCCCCCGCCCCGAGCACCAGCGCCCGCTTGCCGCGCGGCAGGCTCGGCAGCGAAGCCAGCAGGCCGCCGGCGTCGGTGTTCTCGGCGGCGATCACCGGCACCCCCGTTTCGGCCCCGGGATGGAAGCTCAGCGTGTTCGCGGCGCCGATCTCGGTCGCCGCCGCGCTCGCCTCGTCGGCCAGTGCCAGCGCCGCTTCCTTATGTGGAACGGTGACGTTGAGGCCGGCGTAGCCGGCGGCGGCGAGCTCGCGAACCCGGGCCTCGAGCTCCTCCGGCGCCGCCTCGACAGCGCCGTACTCCCACTCCTCCCGCAGGCCCAGCTCAGCCAGGGCCGCGTTCTGCATCGCCGGCGAACGCGAGTGGCCGACCGGGAAACCGATCACCGCCAGCCTTGGCATCAGCGCGGCCTCGTGGGCCTATTCCTTGCAGGTGCTCGGGGCGTTGCCGCCGTTTGCTTCCCGCGCCTTTTCGTACTTGGCGACCGCGGCTTCGAATTCGGCGTTGGTCTTGGCGAAGGTCAGTTCGTTACACGAGTCGGGGTTGTTGACGTAGTAGATGTATTCGGTTTCGGCCGGGTGGGCGGCGGCCTGCAGCGCGGCCAGGCCGGGGCTGTTGATCGGCCCCGGCGGCAGCCCCTGGTTGAGGCGGGTGTTGTACGGCGATTCGGTCGCCAGTTCGGATTCGGTCAGCGGCCGTTCGTAGTTGCCGGTGGCGAAGCGGATCGTCGCGTCGATCCCCAGCGGGATCCCTTCGCGGAGGCGGTTGTAGATCACCGAGGCGACCAGCTTGCGCTGCTTGGCGACGCCGGCCTCGCGCTCGATCATCGAGGCAATCGTGACCACGTCGAACACCGTCAGGTTCTTCGACTTCGCGTACTTCATGTTGACCTTCTTGATTTTCCGCTTGAAGTCTTCGAGCTGGAGCTGGACCAGGTCCTTTACCGGCGCCTTCGGCTTCAGTTCGAAGGTGTCGGGGAAGAGGAAGCCCTCGAGGTTCTTTGCCCCCTTGCCGCCGTATTCGGCCGGGTTCAGGTACTTCGACTTCACCGTCGCCTTCTTGTAGTCGCCCGGGACGCCGTCTTCGCGGATGATCTGCGCCGCCTGGCTGCGGGTGTAGCCCTCCGGGACCGTGACCGTCTTCACCCCCGGCTTCTGCGCCTTCGGTTCCTGGCTGAGGGCGTCGATCGCCGCCCCGTAGCTCATGTCCTGCTTGAGGTTGAAGTTGCCGGCGAAGAGGTCGGAGCGCTTGCCGGCGAGGGTGACGCGGACCTGGAACAGGGTCGAGGCGTCGGGCCCGATCGCCGGGCCGCTGATGACGCCGCGCTTTTCGAGCAGTTCGCCGACTTCGCTGACGCTGGCCCCCTTCGGGATCCGCACCGCGACGTGGCCGTGGCCGTCGCCGTGGAATGGCTGGAAGAGCGCGTTGAGGAGGTAGAGGACGACCAGCAGCAGGATCACCGCGGCGATCCGGAACGGATGCCGGAACAGGGCGCCGAGGAAGCCAGCGCGGCCGCGCGAACCGCCGTCGCCGCTGCGGCGGCCGGTGCGGGCGGCGCCGGTCATCTCCGGGTGGCCGTCGTCGTGGAACTCGCGGTCGAGGGCGTCGACCCGGGCCGCCGGCACCGCCGCCCACTCCTCGCTGGTCTGGCCGCGCGGGTGGGGTGCGGCGGGGTCCGGGATCGGCTGCTCGCCGGTGGCGGGCCGGGTGGGGTCCGACGCGACCGGAACCGGGACCAGGGCGGGCTCGCTCGCGAGGCTCCCCGGCTCGGGCTCGGTCTCGCGCTGCTGCTGCTCGGGCGTGGGCCGGCGTGACTCAGCCGGCGAAGACCTGGGGGTCCGCGACTCTCCGGCCGAAGGCGCGGGCGGTTGGGACTTGGCCGACGCCGGCGCAGCCTCGGGCGCGGCCCCGGCGGCCGCTGCCCCGGCGGCGCCCTCG
>JAFDWC010000290.1 GCA_018268655.1 Actinomycetota bacterium | reverse complement strand
CGGCTCGGCGCCTTCCCGATCCGCCGCGGCGAATCCGACCTCGAGGCGATGGAGACGGCGCGGCTGATCGTCGAACGCGGCGGCACCGTCTGCATCTTCCCCGAGGGCACTCGCCACCGCCGCGGCACCCTCGGTAAGCCGAAGCGCGGGGTCGGCCGGCTGGCGCTGCAGACCGGCGCCCCGATCGTTCCGGTGGCTGTGATCGGCACCGAACAGGTGCGCCGCGGCTGGCGGATCCGGCCGCGCAAGTGCAAGGTCCGGCTGGGGCGGGCGATGACCTTCCCGCGGGCCGAGGAGCCCTCGCCGCAGCTGGCGGAGACGGTGACCGGGCGGATCTGGCCCAACGTCCAGCTGCAGTGGGAAGACCTCGGCGGGCTGCCGCCGATGCGCCGCGCCGCGGTGATCGGCGCCGGCAGCTGGGGGACCGCGGTGGCGGTGCTGCTGGCCCGCGGCGGCCTCGAGGTCCAGCTCGGCGCCCGCACCAACGAACAGGTCGAGGCGATGCACGAGTGCGGCGAGAACCGGCGCTACCTGCCGGGGGTGCCGCTGCCGGAGGGGATCGACGTCCGTCACTCGGCCGAGATCGAGCTGGCCGGGGTCGACATCGTCTGCCTCGCGATCCCCTCGAAATCGCTGCCGGCGGCGGTCGGGGCGATCGCCGACCGGGTCGGCGAGCGGGCTTCGGTGCTGATGCTGACCAAGGGCCTGATCGCGCCGCAGGGCCAGCTTCCGGCCGAATACGTCGGCGAACGGGTGCGGGCGCGGGCGATCGCCTGCCTCGGCGGCCCCGCCCACGCCCGCGAGGCGGTCTCGGGCTCGGCGGCGCTCGTCCTCGGCTCGGCCGACCGCGACCTCCGCGACCAGCTCGGCCAGGTCTTCGACCGCGCCGGGCTCGTCTGCGAGCGCTCCAGCGACGTCACCGGGGTCGAGATGGCCGGCGCCGCCAAGAACGCCGCCGCCCTTGCCGCGGCGGCGGCCGAGCCGCACGGGCTCAACGCCGCCGGCATCGCCGTCGCCGAGATCTGGCGCGAGTGCATCGCCTACGCGCTCTCCCGCGGCGCCCAGCTCGAGACCTTCTCCGGCCTTGCCGGCGTCGGCGACCTGACGGCGACGATGATGGCGCCGACCAGCCGCAACCGCCGCGCCGGCGAGCTGCTCGGCGAGGGCACCCCGGCGGCCGAGATCCCCGGGATCATCGGCCAGGCCTCCGAGGGGCTCGACACGACGCCGCTGCTGGCCGAGACCGTGGCCGCCTCCGGCGGTCCCGCCGCCGCGCTGGAGGGCCTCACCCAGCTGATCCGCGGCGAGGTCGACGGCGAGGCCTGGATGGCGGGGCTGCGCAAGGTCGAGCGCTCGCGGCAGGTGGCCTGATGAGGCCGCGGCGCGGCGATCCCGCCCGGCCCGTCGTAGAGTGGGCCGGTGAGCCCCGCGGAGGAGAACGAGGCGCCGCGGAACGTCGAGCCAGCCGAGCTCGAGCCGGCTGCGAAGGCGGAGCTCGACCGCGCTTTCGAGGAGTTCTACCGGGCGCACCTGCGCGACGTCTATTCGTACGCCTACTACCGGGTACGCGACCACCACGACGCCGAGGACCTCACCGAGCAGGCCTTCCTGCAGGCCTACCGCCACTTCGACCGAGCCCGCCGCGAGTCCGACGGCCGGCCGCTGCGGCCGTGGCTGATCCGGATCGCCCACAACCTCGCCTCGAACTACTACCGCGACCGCTCGCGGCGGCCGCAGACGCCGCTGGAGAGCGCCGACCCGATCGCCGCCCGCCACGACACCGAGGCGATCGCCGAGGGCCGCGAGGAGCTGCGGGCGGTGATGGCCAACCTCGACCACCTCTCCGACGACCGGCGCGAGGCGCTGATCATGCGCTTCGCGCTGGGCATGGACAACCGCGAGATCGCGCGGGCGCTGGGCCGCACCGACGGCGCCACCAAGGTGCTGATCCACCGCGCGATCAAGCAGTTGCAGGAAGCGATGGAAGGGGACGAGGGTGAGCCCGGGTGAGGCCGGGGTCGGCG
>JAFDWC010000028.1 GCA_018268655.1 Actinomycetota bacterium | reverse complement strand
GGGAGGGATGGCGTGCCCCTCCCGAAAACACTCAAGCGGAGCCGAAGGCGGAGCGTTTTCGGGAGGGGCACGCCGTCGCTCCCGCTGGCAAAACCCTGGTCCCTAGCACGAGAGTCCAGCCCCGCCCCGCCACTCACTCGCCACCTGGACCCTCCCACCGCCGAATCAGATCCAGATGGATCCCCAGCTGGTCGAGAACCTTGGTCACCGTGTGGTCGATCAGGTCGTCTATCGTCGCCGGGCGGTGGTAGAAACCCGGCACCGGCGGCAACACGACGCCGCCGGCCGCCGTCACCTGCTCCATCAGCCGCAGGTGGCCGAGGTGCAGCGGCGTCTCGCGGACGACCAGCACCAGCGGCCGGCGCTCCTTCAGGCAGACGTCGGCGGCGCGGACGATGAGGTTGTCGTTGAAGCTGTTGGCGACGCCGCTGAGGGTCTTGACGCTGCAGGGCGCGATCGCCATCCCGGCGGTGACGAAGGTGCCGCTGGCGATCGAGGCCGCGAGGTTGCCCTCGTCGTGGACGACGTCGGCGAGCGCCGCGATCTCGTCGGGATCGCGCTCGAGCTCGTAGGCGATCGTCGCCCGGGCGCCGCGGCTGAGGATCAGGTGGACCTCGACCTCGGTCCGCTCGCGCAGGACCTCGACCAGGCGGACCCCGTAGTGCGGCCCGCTGGCGCCGCTGATCCCGACGATCACCCGCTGCCGCTCGCTCGCATCGCGTGGTTGATGGATTGGTGTCGTCATAGCGACCTCAATCGATCAACCATGGCAGCGATCCGCCTCACGTGCCCTCCCCCACCGCCGCCAGCGCCTGCCGCACCTGGCGCCAGCGGGCCAGCACCTGCTCGCGGTCGAGGAGCCGGAAGCGGACACCGGACTCGAGCTCGGCGTAGGGGGCCTGGTCGGCGCTGGCGGCGCTGACCTCGGCCTCGAAGCAGGCGAGCGTGCCCCCCAGCGGCGTCTCCAGGTCGGCGAGACGGCGCATCCGCAGCCGCAGGGCGTAGCTGGTCGGGCCGACGACCGCGGTCAGCGTGGCGCGGCCGCTGGCCGCGACCGCCCCGGCGCTGGTGCTGGTCGGCCACAGCGCCAGCGCCAGCCGGCGCTCGTCGAGCGCCACCACCTCGCCGACGCTGATCATCGCCTGGTGCGGCCAGCCGTCGGCGACGCTCAGCAGCAGCAGCGTGAAGCCCTCGCTCTCGGCCGGGTCGCGGGCCAGCACCGCGGCCAGTGCCGGCGGTACCGCCGGCGCCAGCGCCCGGCTCACGGCGCCGCCCCCAGCGGCGCCCGCTCCAGCGCCTCGATCCAGCGCCCGACGCGGCCGCCGAGGACCCGCGGTCGCTCGGCGAGGTCAGTGGCGCGGCGGCACCCGGTCAGCATCAGCACCGTCCGCAGCTCGAGCGCGAAGTCGTCGACCCACCGCGACGGCCCGTCCGCCTCCGACTGCGCCGCCTGCAGCAGCGGCCGCGCGACCCCGACCGCGGTCGCCCCCAGGGCCAGCGCCTTGGCCGCGTCGAGGCCGCTGCGGACGCCGCCGGTGGCGATCACCGGCAGGCCGGCGCGGCTGCAGCTGGCGACCGCCGCCGCGGTCGGGATCCCCCAGTCGCCGAGCAGGGAGCCGAGGCGGACGCCGCGGGCGTCCCCCTGGCGCTCGGCCCGCAGCCGCTCGACCAGGGCGAAGCTGGTGCCGCCGGCGCCGCCGACGTCGAGCGCGTCGGCGCCGAGCCCCGCGAGCCGCCGCGCCGTCCCCTCGTGCATCCCGGCCCCGGTCTCCTTCACGATCAGCGGCACCGGCAGCCCGTCGGCGAGGGCGGCGATCGCCTCGGCGCAGCCGCGAACCGCGCGGTCGCCCTCCGGCTGGACCGCCTCCTCGAGGAAGTTGAGGTGGACCGCGAGGGCGTCGGCGTCGACCATCGCGATCAGCCGCTCGACCTCGGCCCGCCCCAGCGCCGGCCGATCGCCCTGGGGGATCAGCTGGGCGGCGCCGATGTTGGCGATCAGGAAGGCGCCCGGCGCCGCCTCGCGCAGCGCCGCGTAGGTCGGCTCCAGCGAGGGGTCGAGGAGGGCGGCGCGCTGGCTGCCGACCCCGACCGCGCAGCCGTGGCGCTCGGCGGCGCGGCCAAGGGCGGCGTTGAGCTCGGCGGCGCCGGGGTGGCCGCCGGTCATCCCGGCGATCACCAGCGGCAGCTGCAGCCGCCGCCCCAGCAGCTCGACCCCGAGCTCGACTTCGTCGGCGGCGACCTCCGGCAGCGCCTCGTGGACGAGCTCGACGTCGTCCCAGCCCGGGCCCGAGGGCGGTTCGACCGGGCCCGAGCCGGCGAGCTCGAGGTGCTCCGCCTTGCGCTTGCGGATCTCGCCGCTCACCCCGGCCCGCTCACCGCGAGGTCCTCGAGCCGCAGCTCGGTGATCAGCATCCGCGAGGAGACGTGGGTGAAGGCGCGGGGAGGCCGCGCCTGCTCGATCGCCAGCTGGGTGGTGACGCCGCAGGCCCAGAACATCGGCACCTCGCCGGCGGCGACGTCGATCGCGCCGATCGCGTCGAGCGGATCGTCGAGGTCGACCCCGATCGCCGCCGGGTCACCGGCGTGGACCGGGGCGCCGTGGAGCTGCGGGTAGCGCTCGCTGACGCGACGCGCGGCATCGACCGCCGCCGCCGGCAGAGGCCGCATCGAGACCACCAGCGGCGCCTCGAAGCCGTCGCTGGCGACCGTCTCCAGCGAGGTCCGGTAGATCGCGCCGCCGAAGCCGCGCCGCTCGTACTCGAGTGGCACCCCCTCGCGCCGCAGCGCCTCCTCGAGCGAGAACGAGCAGCCGAAGGCGAAGCCGACCAGGTCGTCGCTCCAGAGCTCCTCGAGGTCCTCGACCACGGCCACCTCGCGGCCGTCCTCGAAGACCCGGTAGGCGGGCAGGTCGGTGCGGAGGTCGACCTGCCCCAGCTCCGGCAGCCGCGACTCGCCGGGGGCGGCGCTGCGGGCGAGCACCGGTGCGACCGCCGGGTTGCGCTCGCACCAGCGCCCGAACCCGGCCGCGGCGGCGGCCGGGAGGATCACGACGTTGCACTGGACGCGCCCCGGCGCCAGCCCGCGCGTCGTGCCCCGCCCGGCTGCCGCGCGGACGGAGGCCATCAGGACTGCTCGGCCCCCACCAGCTGCGGCTGCACGTCGCTGGCCCGGGCGGCCCCGGCGCCGGTCCCGGCCGGGAAGAACTCGGCCAGGTCGATCTCGCGCCAGACCTCCTCCGGCACGTCCGCCAGTTTCTGGAACGGCAGCCCGACCGGTTTGGTCGCGTCGATGATCCACTTCGCGTTGAGGGCGCCGTTCTTGGTGTCGTCCTCGATCGAGTAGGCGGTCGGGTCGAGCTCGCAGGTGTAGCTCTCGGGGATGATCATCACGTCCTTGTCGGCCCGTACCCGGGTCGCCACCGCCCACATCACCTGGGTCTCGTTGTAGGGGTCGATGTCCTCGTCGACGATCACCGCCAGCTTCACGAAGGGGTCGGCGCCGAGCGCGGTCAGCGCCGCGTTGCGGCCCTGGCCGTCGTACTCCTTTTCGATCGAGACGTAGGTGGCGAAGCGGCAGCAGGCCGAGAACGGCATGCAGACCGACTTCACCGTCGGCACCACCGCCCGCACCTTGGCCAGCATGTTCGCCTCGCGGCCGACCATCCCGATCAGGTTGTGCTCGGGGTGGGCGTTGAAGACGTCCTGGTAGATCGCGTCGGCGCGGCGGGTGACCGCGGTCACTTCGACCACGTGGGCCGGGTGGCCCGGGCCGAGGTACCAGCTGAACTCGCCGAAGGGCCCCTCGTCCTTGCGCACGTGCGGCAGCATCCGGCCCTCGATCACGATCTCGGCGTCGGCCGGGACCATCAGGTCGAGGGTCTCCGCCGGGCACATCCGGACCGCTTCGTTGGCGAGGCCGCCGGCGACTTCGATCTCGTCGACCTCGAGCGGGCCGCGGTACTGGGAGGCCATGTACATGCTCGGGTAGTGGCCGATCACGATCGCCACCTCGAGCGGCTCGTCGCGCTGCTCGTGCTTGTGGTGGAGGTGCCAGATGTGGGAGTACTGGCCGGGGTCGAGGCGGAGCTCGTTCGGGCCGACCACCTGGATCCGGTAGATGCCGGCGTTGTAGGCGCCGTTGTCGGGGTCCTTGGCGACGGTCACCCCGGAGGAGATGTACTCGCCGGCGTCGTCGCCGCAGTGGACGATGTTGGCGATCTTGGTGACGTCGATCTCGTCGCCGGTCTGGACCACCTCCTTGACCGGGCCGGTCTCGACGATCTCCGGCGGGATCTTCGTCCCCTGGCGCTCGTCGTAGGCCCGGGCCAGGCCCTTGCTGTCGGTGTCGAACAGCAGCGCCAGCCGGTCGCGGCTGCCGAGCGCGTTGCCCAGGACCGGAACTTCGCAGCCCTTGACGTCCTCGAACAGGACCATCGGGAACTGGTTGGCGTCCTGGAACTTGCGGAGGACGCCGGTCAGCTCGAACCGCGGGTCCACCTCGTGGGAGGTCTTCAGGTAGGTGTCGGGGTACGCCTCCTCCACCTGCGAGATGAAGGTCCGGAGGTCTTTGGGCATGAAACGGCTCCTCTTTGGGTCAGTTGGATTTGGTCGGGCCGCCGGTGTGGCGGCGGGGCAGGATCAGCTGCGGGTTGTCGTCGAGCACCAGCTCGGGCGGGCCGAAGCGGGCGGCGACCTCGCGGATCGCCGGCTCGTCGAGGATCGTCAGGCGGCCCTCGCGCGAGAGCACGGTGTCGCCGACGGTCACGGTCGGGCGGTCGAACTGGCAGTCGCAGTGGGCGTAGCCAGGCTGCGATGGGTCGGCCGCCCCGTCTGGGGTGAGCCCGTCGATCCCGAGGTAGAAGGCGCCAGCGTGCTTCTCGCGCTCGAACTGGGTGCCGCCGGCGAGGCGGACCTTCGGGTTGACCCCGAGCAGCGCGTGCCGCATGTAGTAGCCATCGGGACCGAACCGGCGCAGCTGCTCGGCGGCGATCCCGCCCTCGATCTCGGCGACGAGGTTGTCGACCATCGTCACCGCCAGCCGCTCGTCCGGCACTCCGGTCGCGGTCGAGTCCTCGATCACGAAGACGCCGTCGCAGCTCTCCGGGTAGAAGTTGACGCCGCCGTAGGGGAAGGGGCGCCAGCCGCCCGGGACCAGCGGCCCGTCGTCGGGCGTCAGCGTCACCCCCTTGAAGGTGAGGTCGGTGCCGGCGGCGGTGGCGAGGTGAAGCTCGGCGGCGCCGTCCATGATCTCGGCGGCCCGCCGCATGATCGCGTAGTAGACCTCGGGCGGGAGCCGGGCGCCGGTGTTGAGACAGGCCGCCGTCGCCGCCATGTGCAGGGAGACGAAGCGCGCCCCCTTCTGCGCCACCTGCGAGAAGAACAGCGGCTGGCAGTGGACCTCGGCCCACCAGGTGCAGGAGATGACGACGTCGGCGCGGCCGTGGGCGGCCTCGGGGATCGAGTCGACCCCCGGGTTCTCGCGGTCGCTGCCGCCGGGGCTGAAGGGGGCGACCGAGAGCAGGCTGACCTCGGCGTTGCGGTAGGCGGCCGCGGCGGCGAGGGCCTGGAGGACGACCGGGTCGACCGTGTGCTCGGTGAGGATCAGCACCTTCTCGCCGGCGGCGACGCCGGCGTACTCCATCAGGTTGCGCGCCCCCGGCATCAGCTCGACGATCCCCAGCGGCGCCGCGGTCGGGGCTTCGAAGTAGCTGTACGGCGAACCGGCGTAGGGCGTCGTCATCACTGGGTCTCCTCCAGGCGTCACAGGGGTCTCCTCGAGCGTCGAGCGAACGGTCGCTGAAGGTGCAAACTGTATACTGTTGCCCGTAGCCGCGTCAAGGCGCGGCGCGGGCGTTTCCTCTTTCCACGACGTCGTGTGACCGCGGGCGCCCCCGGCCGGGCAGACCAAGGACGCAGGGCGCCGGGGTGCGGGAGGGTTTGGGGCGCTTTATTCATCCCTGGGATGCATTAAGCGCCCCGGGTCCCACACCGGGCGCGTCATCCAGGTGGCCCGCCACGCGTGGCGGCGGGCTCAGGGCATGAGGAGGCCGCCGTTGACGTGGATCACCTGGCCGGTGACCTGGCGGGCCTCATCGGAGAGCAGGAAGAGAGCGACGCGGGCGCAGTCCTCGGGGGTCGGGATCTCGCCCATCGGCATCGAGCGGCGGACCGCCTCGACCCCCTCATCGCCGCCGTTCATCGCCCGGAAGCGGGGCGTGTCGGTGGGGCCGGGGGCGATGCAGTTGGCGCGGACCCGGTGCGGGGCCAGGGCCGCCGCAAGCGAACGGGTGAAGGCGATCACCCCGGCCTTGGCGGCGACATAGGCGGGACGGTCGGTGCCGGCCAGGAGCGCGTAGCCGCTGCTGGTGGTGACGATCGCGCCGCTGCCCTGGGCTTCGAGCTGCGGCTGCACCGCGCGGGCGACCGCGTAGGCGGAGCGCAGGTTGAAGCTGACCTCGGCGTCCCAGGCGGCGGGGTCGAGCTGCTCGAGTGGCGCCAGGTGGGCGCCGCCGACGGTGGTGAAGACGGCGTCGAGGCGCGGGCTCGCCTCGAGGCTGACCGCGAGCGCCGCCCGCATCGCGTCGAGCTCGGTGGCGTCGGCCTGGACGAAGCGGACGGCCTCGCCGAGCTCGGCGACCGCGCGCTCGCTCGCCGGGTCGAGGTCGGCGACGGTCACCGTCGCCCCCGCCTCGGCCGCCAGCCGCGCCGCCGCGAGCCCAATCCCCGAGCCGCCCCCGACCACCAGCAGGGACTTGCCGGCGAAATCGCCCATCGCTAGTCGTCGATCTCGATCGCCCGCACCGGGCAGAGCCGGGCCGCCTCGCGGACCGCGTGCTCGTGCTCGGGGCCGGGTTCCTCGACCAGGAGGACGACGAGGCCGTTGTCGCCGAGGTCGAAGACCTCCGGCGCCGCGTCGACGCAGTTGGCGTAGCCCTGGCAGAGAGTGAGGTCGACCTTGACCTTCATCAGCGCACCCTCCTCACAGGAACACCCCGAGGTTCTTGGTCCCGAGCGCGGCCTGGTCGATGACGGCGCGGCGGCGGCAGATCCGCAGCTCGCCCCCCTCCTCGCGTAGGGCGTCCTCGCGCTCGCCGACGATCAGGTCGTAGGCGCCGCTGTCGCCGCGGCTGCGGAAGAGCAGCAGGTTGTTCTTCACCGCCAGCTCCCCATCGCCGGGGGTGATCCGGATGTTGGAGACGAAGCGCCTGGTCATCGAGGGCGGGTCCTCGGCCCAGGCGACGTCGGTCAGCAGCCGTTTCACCCGCAGGCCCAGCGACTGCTTGTTCTCGTCGAAGTAGGTGATCTCGTCGACGATGTCGGGAGTGCCCGAGCGCCGCGTCACCCGCACCGGCGCCACGTACTCGACGTCGTCGGTGAAGAGCTCGAGCCAGTCCTCGAAGCGGCGCTCGTCGAGCGCCGCCGCCTCGGCGATGAGGAAGTCGGAGACCGCCAGCCGGGTCTCGAGGTCGACCGCCAGCCCGGCGCTCACGCCGCGCCCCTCGCCAGCAGCGCGTCGAGCCAGGTGCGGTAGAAGGTCCGCCCCGCCGCCTCGCTGAACTTGCCGTCGTAGGCGGCGCCGGGGCCGGGGAAGTCGTCGAGCGGCGCGGCCGAGATCCCCATCGCGTAGTGCAGCATCACCTCGTCGGGGCGGGTCAGCGCGGTGTTCGAGTTGAGGGTCTGCGCCTCCCAGTTCTCGGTGTCGTCCTGGTCGAACATCCCGGAGACGCCGAAGGTCTGGACGTACATTTTCCGCGCCAGCCGCTTCCACTGCGCCGGCGCGTCGCGCTCGACCAGGTGCCAGGACCAGACCTCGAGCTTGTCGGGCCCGATCGGCTGCCAGAGCCGCAGCATCATCCCGCTCACCAGCTGGTCCCCCATCGGGATGAAGTTCGGGATCAGGAACGAGAGGTTGGGGAAGACGTTGCCGTGGAAGTTTTTCACCCGGTGCAGCAGCCCCAGCTGCTCGGCGTCGAGGTTGCGCGCGTACTCGGCCTCCAGCGAGTCCGGGAAGTAGGACCCCTCGGCCGGGTCGTGGACCCCGATCCCTAGGCCGTGGCCGCCGCCGGGGTCGACGTGGTAGCCGTCGCGGCCGAAGTCGACCCCCTCGACCAGTTTCAGGCGGGCCAGGAACGAGTGCGCGGTGGCGGTGTGGTAGGCGTCGGCGCAGAAGTTCTCCGAGGGCAGCTTCCAGCCCGAGGGGACGATCCATTTCTGCGGCACCCCGACCACTTCCATCTCGGCCCGGCCGAGGACGATGTCGAGGTACCAGCGGACGTTGCCGAGGAACTCGTCGAGCGAGGGGCCGTCGAGGTTCCAGGTCGCGAAGATCATCCCCCGGTAGCTCTCGACCCGCGCCTCGATCAGGTGCAGGGCCTCTTTGTCGAGCCCCTCCGGGTAGGCCTGGCGCTCGTAGGGAGCGCCGATCAGGGTGCCGAGGAACTCGCCTTTGCTGCCGTAGGTGAAGCCGTGGTAGGGACAGCGCCACATCTCGGTGCAGCCGAAGTCCTCGTTGGCGAGCCGCATGCCGCGGTGGCGGCAGGAGTTGAGGAAGACGCGGACGGTCTCGTCGTCACCGCGGCCGACGATCACCGACTGCTCCCCCATCCGCCGCACCACGAAGCTGCCGGCCTCCGGCAGCTCGGACTCGTGGGCGACGTAGAGCCAGGTGCGCCCGAACAGGTTCTCGAGCTCGAGCCGGTAGACGTCCGGATCGGTGTAGACGAACATCGGGATCGCGCCAGCCTCCGGGTCGACGGTGGCCTCCAGTCGGGCGCGGATGTCGGCGTTCGGCATATACATCAACTACCTCCCAAACTGTATTCATTATACAGGGATGAAGTCAAGGGCGACGGTCCCAACGATGGCAGGGCCGCCAGCCCAGCACCCGCTCGGCGCCGCGGCAGTCGACGAAGGCGGCCCGCGGGCCCGGCTCGCAGCGCCAGGCCACGCTCGGCATCCGCTCCCGGGCGAGCGCGGCGGTCTCGCCGTCGATCGCCGGGTCCTCGGCGCAGAGCAGCAGCCGCACGTGGCCGTGCTCGGGCCGGGTCAGGGCGAGGACGGCGGCCGCGGCGGTGTCGCGGACGTCGACGAAGACCCCCATGTGCCAGGGGACGTCGACGCTCGGCTCCTCCGCCGCCAGCTGCCGCTCCCAGCGCCCGTAGTCGTCGCGGTCGAAGACGGCGACCGGGCGCAGGCAGACGGTGGGGACGCCGGTGCGGCGGGTGAATGCCTCGCACATCTGCTCGGAGAGCAGCTTGGCCAGGCCGTAGGCCCGGGTCGGCGCGGCCGGGTGGTCGTCGTCGATCGGCAGGTAATCCGGCAGCCGCTCGGTCATCCCCAGCGCCTTGCCGGAGGAGAAGTTGACGACCCGCCCCACCCCCGCCGCCTCGGCCGCGAGCAGGACGCTCCAGGTGCCGAGGGCGTTGACCGACATCTTCTCGAAGGCGTCGTCGCTGACGTCGTCGGCGAGCCCGGCGAGGTGGACGATCGCGCCGGCGCCGGCGGCCGCCGCGGTCAGCGCCGCGACGTCGCGGACGTCGCCCTCCTCGCGATCGAAGCCGGCCCACTCGTGCCCGGCCGCCTCGAGGGCGGCGCAGACGGCGCCGCCGAGGCGGCCGCGGTGGCCGGTGACCAGGACCCTCACGCCGGCGCCACCCTCATGCGAAGGGGGCGACGAGCACCGCGTCGCCCTCGACCCGGCAGGGGAGCTCGGGCAGCGGCTCGGTCGCCGGCCCTTTGACGACGGTGCCGTCGACGGCGCTGAAGCGGGCGCCGTGGATCGGGCATTCGATCTCGCAGCTGCGGGTCAGCCGCGCCGTTTCAAAGGTGAAGTCGGCGTGGGTGCAGGTGCCGTCGAAGGCCCGCACCGTCGACTCGACCCGGGTCAGGACTATCGGCAGCCCCTCCGCCTCGGCCATCGTCACGTAGCCCTCGCGCACGTCCTCGAGCGCGGCGACCGCGACGAACTCCGCCGCCGCCTCGCCGTTGACCCCTGCCGCCATCAGCTCCCCACGATCAGAAGAGGACGCTGAGGTTGGTCGCCGTGATCACGGTCTGGTCCGGGAGGATGACGCGGCCGGCGAAGCGCAGCTCGCCATCCTCGCCGCGCCGCAGCCGGTCCTGGCGCTCGCCGGTGAACATCTGGTAGCCGTGGTCCTGGCGGGTGCGGGTGATCATGAACGAGGAGCGGACGCCGAGCTCGCCGTCCTCGCGCTCGTGGACCAGCACGTTGCTGATGAAGTGCCGGGTCCGCGAGGGCGGCGTCTCGGCCCAGGCGAACTCGGTTTCCAGCCGCCGCACCCGCGTCGTCAGCGACTCGCGGTCGTCGCTGAAGAAGGTGGCGTCGCCGTGGAAGCCCTTGCCGTCGGTGAGGAACTGCGAGGTCCGCACCGGCATCACGTAGGTGACGTCCTCGGTCAGCATCCCCAGCCACTCGTCGTAGCGGTAGTTGTCGAGCGCGTCGGCCTCGCGCAGGAGCAGGTCGCTGACCTCGGCGTAGAGGTCGGTGCCGGGCTTGATCCGGGTTCCGCTGTCGATCGACTCTGTCATCTCGCCTCCGCTCACTCGCCCTGCATCTGCCGCAGCCACTGCCCGTACCAGGCCCGCTGGGTCATCTCGCCGTAGCTGTCGGCCCAGACCCTCCCCGGCCCCGGCCAGTCGGAGATCGGCTCGCGATCGACCCCCATCCGGTGGTGCAGGGTGTAGCGCCGCGCCGCCGGGCCCATGTTCGCCCGGGTGCAGTCCTCCCAGTTCTCCATGTCGTCCTGGTCGAACAGCCCTGCCGGGCCGAAGGTCCGCACGTAGCACTCCTGCGAGCGCCGCTTGAACTCCGGCGAGGCGGTCCTGTCGACCATGAACCAGGCCCACATCCGGGTCCGGGTCGGGGAGATCGGCTCTTCCATCCGCAGGTTCATGAACGGCTCCTGCTTGCCGTCGATCACGTCGCTCGACTGCAGGTGCATGTAGTGGAAGGTCGGCCAGACGGTGCCGACGCTGATCCCCGACGGCTCGGCGATCTGCAGCTTGTCCGGGGGGAGGTTGCGCCGCATCTGCTCGCGCAGCTCCTCCGGCAGCCCGAAGGCCCTGAACTCCTCGTCGTCGGGCGGGCCCTGGACGAAGTGGAGGACGTGGCCGTTGCCGGCGTCGATCATGTGCCCGTGCGAGGCGAAGTCGGGGTCGTTGGGGAGCATCCCGAGGTCGACCAGGCTGTGGTGGGTCGAGAACACGTGGTAGTTGTCGGTGTAGTTGTCGGTCCCGAACTTCCAGGCGGTGTCGACCTCCCAGACCTGCGGCGTCCCGACCACTTCGAGCCCGCCGTCGGTGCGGCCGAAGACGAGGTCGAGGTAGTAGGCCATGTCGCCGAGGTACTCCTGCAGCGGCGGCGCCTCCGGATCCCAGGTGGCGAAGATCAGGCCCTGGATCTGGTCGACCTGCGCCGCCTGGATCAGCCCGAACTCCTCCTTGCGCAGCTCGTCCGGGCCGTAGTGGGATTCGGCCGCGGCGGAGACCAGCTCACCGCTGGTCTTGTAGACCCAGCCGTGGTAGGGGCAACGCAGGAAGCGGGCGTTCTCGCGGTCGGTGCGGCAGACCCGCATGCCGCGGTGGCGGCAGGAATTGAGGAGGACGCGGATCTCGCCCTCGTCGTCGCGGACGAGGATCCCCGGGTCCATCCCGACCGGGCGGGCGACGAGGTCGCCGGGCTCCGGGATCTCGGTCTCGTGGCCGACGAAGAACCAGGCGCGGCCGAAGATCCGCTCCTTCTCGAGCTCGAAGATCGCCGGGTCGGTGAAGATCCGGCGCGAGATCAGGCCGTCATCGACGTTGACGAGGGCCGCCAGGTCCTCGCCCCCGCCGAGCTGGGTCGGGAGGGTCGTCGGGTTCTCGCTCATTTCGTCCTCATCTCCTCTGCTGCCTAGTTGCTCTGCTGCGCTACCGAGAAGCGCTCCGCCAGGTCGTCGCCGCCGCGGACCCGGCGCAGGCCGCGGATCCCGAGGCCGGCGTCGGTTTCGACGCAGGACCCGGTCATCGCCCGGCCGTCGCGGCGCGATGCCAGCAGCACGTAGGCGCCGGCGTGGTCCTGGGGGTCGGCGTGCAGCGCCAGCGGCACCACCCGCTCGACCGCAGCGTCCTTGTTGTCGGGGTGGGTGTGGGTGCGGATCCGCTGGCCGTTCTCGTCGAGGCCGAAGGAGGCCGGCATCCGGATGTCGGTCCGGGTCGCGCCGGGGGCGACCGCGTTGACCCTCACCCGCGGCGCGAACTCGTGTGCGAGCTGGCGCATCACCCCGAGCGCGCCGTGCTTGCTGCCGATGTACATGACGCCGCCGCCGTCCGGGTAGAACGAGGAGTTGGAGAGGGTGATGATGAAGGTGCCGTTGGTGCGCACCAGCTGCTCGAGCGCCGCCCGCGCCCCCATGATCACCGCCATCACGTTGAGGTCGTAGATCTCGCGGTAGGTCTTTTCGAGGTCCTCGGGGGCGATGTCGACGAGTTCGCGGAAGGCGTCGCCGAGGCCGGCGTTGGCGACGAAGACGTCGAGCTTGCCGAACTCCTCGACCGTCTCCGCGACCGCGCGTTCGTTGTCCTCCATCCGGGTCACGTCGGCGTTGATCCCGAGCACCCGGCCCGGCGCCTTCTGGCGCGCTTCGACCAGGCGCTCCTCGACGATGTCGACCACCGCCACGTTCGCGCCCTCCTCGAGGTAGCGGTCGACCACCGCCGCGCCGATCCCCGAGCCACCGCCGGTGACGATCGCCACCTCGCCGTCCAGTTGTCCCATCTCCCTCTCCTCCTCCTTAGTCGCTGGTCGCGTCGCCGCCGAGCATGCGCTCGAGCGCAGCACCGGGGTCCGAGAGCCGGGTGTGGACCACCCGCGTCTCGAGGTAGGAGCGCAGCTCCTCGACCGACTCTTCGCGGCCGATGCCGCTGTTCTTGGTTCCCCCGAAGGGCGTGCCGAAGTAGTGCCTGGTGCTGTCGTTGACCCAGACGTAGCCGGCGTCCATCCGTTCCGCGGTGCGGTGGGCGAGGTCGAGGTCGTGGGTCCAGATGCTGGCGGTGAGGCCGAGGTCGACGCCGTTGGCGAGCTCGATCATCCCCTCGTAGTCGTCCCACGGGGTGACCGACATCACCGGCCCGAAGATCTCCTCGCGGGCGATCTTCATCTCCGGCGCGACGTCGGCGAACATCGTCGGCGCCAGGAAGAAGCCCCCCTCGGGCACCCCCTCGGGCCGCTCGCCGCCGGTCACCAGCGTCGCCCCCTCCGAGCGGCCGGCGGCGACGAAGCCGTTGACCCGCTCGAGGTGCTGGGCGCTTACCAGCGGCCCCATCTCACTCGCCTCCTCGGCGGCCGGGCCGACCCGGGTCCGCGCCAGCGCCTCGCCGGCCCGCTGGACGAACTCGTCATAGATCCCGCGGTGGACGAGGACCCGCGAGTTGGAGCCGCACGACTGTCCCTGGCAGACGTTGAAGTTCATCCCGAAGATCGCCCCGTCGACCGCCGCCTCGACGTCGACGTCGGGGAAGATCACCATCGCGTTCTTGCCGCCGAGCTCGAGCGAGAGGTGCTTGACCCAGCCGCTTTCGGCGGCGCGGCGCTGGATCAGCAGCCCGGTCGGGACCGAGCCGGTGAAGGCGATCCGCTTCACCCGGCCGTCGCTGACGAGGGCGTCGCCGGGCTCGGCGCCGCCGCTGATCACGTTGACGACGCCGGCCGGGAAGGCCTGGTCGAAGAGCTCGCCGAGGACCAGGGTCGAGAGCGAGGTCTGCGGCGCCGGCTTCAGCACCAGCGTGTTGCCGGTGATCAGCGAGGCCAGCGGCCGCGTCGCCGCGAACATCAGCGGGTGGTTGAAGGCGGTGATGCGGCCGACCACGCCGTAGGGCCGCGAGCTCGTGTAGTGGAGGTTGCCGGGGCTGGCGGGGATCACCTCGCCGGTCAGCGCCTGCGCCAGCGGCGGCCAGCCCTTGACGTAGTCGAGCGAGATCATCACGTCGAGCCGCATCGCCTTGATCGGGTTGCCGCTGTCGAGGGCGTCGAGCGCGGCCAGCTCCTCGCGGTGCTCGACGAGGAGCTCGCCGAAGCGGCGGAAGCACTCGCCGCGCTCCTCGATGCTGGTCGCCGCCCAGGCCGGGAAGGCCGCTTCGGCCGCCTCGATCGCGCGGCCGACGTCGGCCGCCGAGGCCTGCGGCACCTCGGCCAGCGGCTGGCCGGTCGAGGGGTCGACCGTGACCTCGACCCGGCCGTCCTCGGCGGCGACGCGCTCGCCGCCGATCGTCATCAGGAACTCGCGGCCTTCGACGTGGCTCTCGGGGGTGCTCTCCATCTTGGTCTCCATGTGGTCCTCCATGTCGCTGGTCAGCTTGGGTGCCCAGGTCGCCCAGATCTAGGCAAAGGTCTGTGGTCTGGAGGGGGTCGGGGGACCGTCCTCTCTCGGCCTGTCGGCTGGATCGGATTCGGCTGACGCCCCGGTCGAGCGCCCGGCCTCAGCCGCAAAACGTTCGGAGGGTCCCCCGACCCCCTCCCGCGCAAAGTCAGCTTCGAGACAAGGGGGACGAGGCGCCCCCGCCAACGCAAGCGGGAACGCCCGCAGCTCCGGTCGTCAGCTTCAGGACGTCGCGAGGGCGCCACCCGTTTCGTTGGGAGCGATCGGGTGCCCCTCCCGAAAACACTCCAGCGGAGCCGAAGGCGGAGCGTTTTCGGGAGGGGTACGCGATCGCCCCCCTCGCAAAGCCCTGATCCCTGTCTCTTCGTGACGCTGGTCATCTAGCTCAGAACCCCGGGGTGAGAACGTCGACTAGGGCTGGTCTGCCGGAGGCCGCTACCGCCACCGCCTCCGCCAACGTCTCCTGCAACTCGGCTACCTCGCTGACGGGGCCCCGCGCCCAGAGGCCAAACGAGCTCGCCATCGAGGCGATGTCGACGGGCGGGTCGGCGAGGCCGGCGCCGGCGTAGCGGCGGTCGCCGCGGCCGCGCTGCTCGGCGATCCGGATCGCGTGCTCGACGGTGTTGCCGTACTGGCGGTTGTCGTTGACGACGAACAGCGCCGGCAGCCCGAGGTGAACGGCCGTCCACAGCGCCGACGGCAGGTAGAGGAGGTCGCCGTCGGCCTGGACGTCGACGCTGATCACCCCCGGCTCGCTGCCGAGCGCGCAGCCGATCGTCGCCCCGGCGCCGTAGCCGAGGCCGCCGCCGCCGTGCCAGCCGAGGTACTGGCGGGGCTCGCGCAGCGACCAGAGCCGGTGCTCGAGGCGGCCGTTGGTCCCACTGGCGAGCCGGAACGGGCGCTCGCCGAGAGCAGCGCCGAGCTCGCGCAGGAGGCGCGGCAGCGGCACCGCGCCGTCCGCCGTCGCCGCCCCAGCCTCGTCGCGCCAGCCGGCGCGGGCGCGGGCGACCCGCTCGCCGAGCTCGCCGCCGCGCTCGGCCGCGCCGTCGGCCTCGCGGTCGCCGAGCAGCCGCAGCAGCGCCGCCACCGTGGTCGCGGCGGAGGCGGTCACCGATATCGCCGCCGGCACCAGCGCCTGGTAGTCGTGGGACCAGCCGCGCAGCCGCAGGTTGCCGAGTCCGGCGGCCAGCACCGTCAGCCGCTCGTCGCCGGCGCGCGGGCCGAGCCGGAGCTGGAGGTCGTCGACGTCGAGGGCGAGGACGACGTCGGCCTCCTCCAACACCCCCTCGACCCCGGTCGCGTTGTGGGGATGGTCGCTGGCAAGCGGGAAGCGCACCCCGGTGTCGATCACAGCGGCGCCGAGCGCGGCGGCGAGCCGCCCCAGTGACTCCATCGCCGCCGCGTCGCCGCCGGCGTAGCCGGCGATGATCAGCGGCCGCTCGGCCGCCAGCAGCAGCTCCAGCATCCGCTCGGCCTCCGCCTCGGCCGGGGCCGGCGCGCTCGGCGTCGGGTAACGGTCGAGGGCCGGCGGCGCCACCCCCGCCGGCAGCTCGTCCTCCTGCAGGGCGACGTCGTAGCAGAGGTAGACGGGGCCCTGCGGCTCACTCCGCGCCGCCCCCAGCGCCCGCGCGAAGGACTCGCCGATCGAGGCCGCGTCGTGCGGCTCGTCGTCCCATTTGACGAAGTCGCGGACCGCCTCCCCCTGGGCGTTGGCGGTGTGGATCCAGTCGATCCAGGGCCGCCGCTCGGACTTCGACTTCGGCCCGGTGCCGCCGATCAGCAGGATCGGGGCGCGGTCGCACCAGGCGTTGTAGACCGCCATGCTGGCGTTCTGGAGCCCGACCACGTTGTGCAGCAGCGCCGCCATCGGCCGGCCGGCCGCCTTGGCGTAGCCGTGGGCGACCGCGACCGCGACCGCCTCGTGCATGCAGAGCGCCAGCGCCGGGCCGTCGTCGCGCTGGACGATCGAGTCCTGGATCCCGCGGAAGGTCGCGCCCGGGTTGAGGGCGACGTGCTCGACCCCCGCCTCGACCAGCAGGTCGACGATCAGGTCGGAGCCGTAGCGGCTCACGCTAGGAAGCTCTCCGGGGGCAGCGGCCCCCAGCGGTTCAGGGTCTGGGTCATGCGGTCGCCGGCCTGCCAGCGTTTCGGCTCGTGCTCGGCGCCGGCGGCGATCTGGCCCATGTCGGCGAACAGCTCCAGCCGCAGGCCGGAGCTGGGCTCGAGCAGGTAGGTGAAGATGTTGTTCCCCGGCGTGTGGCGGCCGGGGCCGTACTCGACCCGGTGGCCGAGGGACGAGAGGCGGTCGAGGATCGGCTCGTAGACGTGCCAGCCGGCGACTTCGAAGCCGAGGTGGTGGAGCTCCCCGCGCGGGCCCGGCCGGAGGCCGATGTTGTGGTGCTCGCGGGCGATCCGCAGGAAGTAGAGCGCCTCGCCGATCTGCTCGGAGAGCATCATCCCCATCACCGCTTCCCAGCCGCCGGCCGCGGCGCCGGGATCGGCGGCCTTGAGGTTGACGTGGCCGAGCCGGCGCGGCCGCAGCCCGTCGGCGGCGGGCGGCGCGACCTCGCGGGCGGCGGCGCGAACGCAGCGCAGCCCGATCCCGGTGGCGTCGACGAAGGCAACCTCCTCCCCGCCCGCCGCGGCCGGCGCCAGCCCGGCGCCGCGGGCGCGCTCGGCGAGCGCCTCGAGGTCATAGCCCGCGCCGACCTCGAAGACGAGCTCGACCAGGCCCGTCTCGGAGCCGGGGCGAAGCTCGAGCGCGACCTGCCCGGACTCGCCGTAGTCGCCGGCGCAGACGACCTGCAGGCCGCCGTCGAGCGGCCTGATCTCGAACCCGAGCGCCGCCTCGAGGAAGCCGGCGCTGGCGTCGGGGTCGGGCACCGAGACGACCGCGCCGCCGAGCCTGCCCAGCGTCGTCGCCTCAGCGGACAAGCTCAGGCCCCGGTCCCCGCGGTCGAGAGGCCCGGCCCGCGCGGCGCCGAGGACGGCTTCAGCATCGCCAGCTCGCCGAGGTCGCGGCCGTAGCCGTCCCGGCGGGCGGCGTCGAGCACCGCCTCGGCCAGAGCCAGGTCCTGCAGCGCGGTGCCGACCGACTTGAAGACGAAGAGGTCGCGCCCGTCCTCGCGTCGCCCGCCCCCGTCGTATTCGCCCATGCCGACGATTCTCTCGGTTTCGATCGCGCCCGCCGTAACCGCGTCGATCACGTCGCCGGACTCGCTCCGCACCTGCTCGACCCGGTCGCAGAGGAGGACGGCGGAGCGGGCGAAGCAGGCGGCGTCGAGCTCCCGGAGGTCGGGGCGGGTCGAGCCGATCGAGAGCACGGTGCCGGCGGCGCAGAACTCGCCGCCGCCGATCACCGGCTCGCTCGACTTCGTCGCCAGCACCGCGACCGGCGCTTCGCCGGCGGCCGCCGCGGCCGAGTCGACGGCGGTCACCCGCAGGCCGAGCTCGGCGCTCATCCGCTGGGCGAAGGCGGTCCGGCGCTCGCGCGAGGGGCTGTAGACGAGCACCTCGTCGAGCTCCCAGGCCGCGGCGAAGGCGACGAGGTGGCCCTCGGCCTCGAAGCCGCTGCCGATCAGCCCCAGGCGGCCGGCGCCCTGCGGGCAGAGCATCTCGCCGGCGACGACCGTGACCGCGGCGGTCCGCATCCTGGTCAGCTCGCTGGCCTCGAGGATCGCCTCGAGCTCGCCGGTCTGGCGCGAGAACAGGAGCAGCAGGTAGCGGTTTCCGACCCCCCGCACGACGGTCATCAGCTTCGCCCCCATCACCTCGCTCAGCGCCGCCGGCATCAACCGCATGAAGCCGCTCGGGAGGTCGAGGTCGAGCCGCGCCGGCAGCGTCGTCTCGCCGGCGCGCTCGGCGGCGACCGCGCTGCGGACGGCGGTGATCGCCAGCTCCGGCGTGACGAGGGCGTTGACCTCGTCGGCTCCCAGGTAGAGGGTCACCGCGACGATCCCAACCGGTCGATCACTAGTTGCGCCCGCTGTAGAAGCCGGAGTCGTCCTTGTCCGCGACCTCGAACCCGGATGCTTCGATCCCGGCGCGCAGGGCTTTCATCTGCCCCGGGTTGAGCCGCATCTGCGGCATCCGCAGGAGGCCGCCGTTGTAGCCGTGCAGCCAGGCGAGGTACTTCCACCCCACCCGGTGGATCAGGTTGGCGCCGGGGAAGGTGGCGTGGAAGGCGCCTTTGGCCTCGCGGGCGGGCTGGCAGCTCCAGAAGATCTCCATCGCCCCCGCGAAGTCGCCGGCACCGGCAGTCTCCAGCACCTTGACCGGGCGGTCGCGGAGCGACTCGTAGCCGCTGGTGCCGAGCCACTGGGTGCCGTAGTTGCGGACCAGGGCCGGGATGTGCATCTCGTAGGGGTGGTAGACGAGGACGTCGTCGGAGCAGCGGTGGAAGATCTCGTCGAGGGCACTGAAGACGGCGCCACCTCCCCCCTCGTACTTCAGCGCCGCCGCCGTCTCCAGCTTCGCCATCCCTTCCAGCGCGTCCATCGGGAAGCCGGCCGGGTGCAGTGGCTTGAAGCCCCAGGTCGGCACCCCGAAGAGGATCAGCGCCAGGTCGGTACGGTCGGCGACGTACCTGGTGTGCTCGACGATCTCGGCGGAAGAGCCCGGGCGGAAGCTCGGCGGGTAGGCGAGCAGCGCCGCCTCGGCGCCGACTCCCTCGGCCGCGTCCGCGGCCTGCAGCGATTCCTCGACGGTCGAGAAGCTGAGGTGGGCGACGATCTTGAAGTCCTCCGGGGCGGCGTCGGCGGCGACCTCGAGAAAGCGCTTGTACTCCTCGAGGGTGGTGCCGCTCTCCGAGGCGACCAGCGTCCCCCAGTAGCCGTGCTCGGCGGCGAGCCGGACGTCGTGGGCGATCGCGGCCTCGTTGAGGCCGCTGAAGTCCTCGTTGAAGGACGGCATCGTGACGTTGGTCAGCCCGCGCCACTCGTTGCGGGCCCGCTCCTTTACCTCGGAGCGCTTGTAGGGAAGTGCCATGTTCCTTTTTCCTCTTCCGGGTGGTCTCGTGGGTTCGTGGGCGCCGCGCCGCGCTTACGGCATCAACATCCCGCCGTTGACGTGGAGGACCGCGCCGGTGATGAAGGCGCTGGCCGAGCTGAGCAGGAAGAGGACCGGGCCGACGACGTCCTCCGGCTCGCCGAGGCGGCCGAGCGGGATCGCGCCACCGCCGCGGCTGGCGATGCCGGCCGGGTCCATGCCGTCGACCATGCGGCTGCGGATCGGGCCCGGGGCGACCGCGTTGGCGCGGATCCGGCGCGGGCCGAGCTCGAGCGCCAGCGACTTCGTCAGCCCGACCAGGCCGGCCTTGGCGGCCGCGTAGTGGGCGCCGCGCGCCATTCCCCGGGTGCCGAGACCGGAGGAGAGGACGACGATCGCGCCGCCTGCCGCCATCCGCGGCACCGCCGCCTTGGCGGTCAGGAAGGCGCCGGTGAGCGAAGCGTCGAGGACGCGCCGGAACTCCTCCAGCGAGAGCTCGGCGAGCTCGTGTTCGGATTGGATGCCGGCGGCGCAGACGACCGCGCCGAGCTCGCCGAGCTCGTCGCCGAGCCGCGCCACCCCCGCCTCGACCGCGTCGGGGTCGGTGACGTCGCAGGCGATCGCGTGCGGCCCCTCGCCCCCCTCGAGGTCGAGCACCCCGACCTCGAGCCCCGCCTCGCGCAGCGCGGCGACGATCGGCCGGCCGAGATCGCCGGCGCCGCCGGTGACCAAAGCAGCCGCATCCGGTAGGTCGACTCTCCACCCAGGCATCTTGAAAACAGTATACACCTTGCTCGTAGGACTCTTTGGGGATCGAGGTTGGTCGAGTAGCGGGTGCGTGAGGGGCAACGAAACGCATGAAATCGCCACCCCCCCTTGCCTAAAGCTGACAAGGGACGAAGGTCTGCGTAACTCGGCGAGCGGCGGGCTCGCTCCGGGGCGCTTTGTCCCCGCTATGCGGGGACAACGTCACTGATGTCAGTTGACCGGCCCCGTCCCTTGTCAGCTCTCGAGAGAGCGGCCCGCTCCCGTCCCTTGTCAGCGTTTGGCGGACGCTTGCAGCGCGGCCTCGAATACGTCGACCACTTCGTCCAGCTCCTCATCGGTGATCACCAGCGGGGGCGTGAACACGATCGAGTCGCCGTAGGCGCGCACGATCACGCCCCGGCGCAGCATCTCGGCGTACACACGCCCGCCGACCCCCGGCTCGGCCGCGAGGTCGACGCCGACGAGCAGCCCGATGCCGCGCACCTCGGCGATCCAGCCGCAGCGGGCCTGCAGGTCCGCGAGCCGGCCACGCAGGTACTCGCCGGCGGCGGCGGCCCGCTCGACCAAGCCCTCGTCCCGGAGGACGTCCAGCGTGGCGAGAGCAACCGCGCAGGCGGCGGGCCCACCGCCGCCGGAGAAGCCGTGCATCAGCGTCTGGCCCGGCCGGGCGAAGCGCGCGTGGAACTCCTCGGTCATCCCGAGCGCCCCGAGCGGCAGATAGCCACTGGTCAGCGCCTTGGACATCGTCACGAGATCGGGTCGGATGTCCCAGTGCTCACCGGCGAACATGCGTCCCGTGCGGCCGAAACCCGTGATCACCTCGTCGAGGACCAGCGCGACGTCGTGCTCGCGGCAGATTTGCTGCACACGGGTCCAGTAGCCGTCCCGGGGCATGGCGACCACCGCGCTCTGCGAGACCGGCTCGGCCACGAACGCGGCCACGGTCTCCGGCCCCTCCTCGAGGATGCGCCTCTCGAGCGCCTCAGCCGCCCCGGGCTCGTGCGCCTGCGGGACATGCCCGGCGTACTCGGGCAGCGGGCCGAAGCCCTCGCGCAGCGGCGCCAGGCCGGTCACGCTCAGCGCCCCCAGCGAGACGCCGTGGTAGCCGCCCTGGCGGCCGATCACCTTGCGCTTCTCCGGCCGGCCGGCGAGAGCGTTGGCGTAGCGGACGAGCTTGATCGCGCTCTCGATCGCATCCGAACCGCCGACCGTGAACAGGAAGCGCTCGATCCCCGGCGCGGTCAACTCTGCCAGCCGCTCACCGAGCGCCGCGGCCCACCGGTGCCCCCGTCCGGTGAAGAGGGTGGCGAAGCCGATCTCAGCCAACGCCGCCGCCGCGGCCGTGGCGAGCTCCTCGCGCCCGTAGCCGAGCGCGACGTTGGAGAGGGCGGCCTGAGCGTCGATCCAGCTCCGTCCGCGCTCGTCGCTGACCCGCACGCCGCGGCCGCTGACGAGCATCAGGAGATTCTCCTCAGTGGCCTGATCCGCCGCCGTGAACGGGTGGACGAGATGGCGCTCGTCCATCTCGGCCCACGACCCGCTCATGCTCGCGCCTCCTGCCGCAGCCCCTCGTCGACCACCCCGAGGCCCTGAAGCGCGAGCCCATAGCCGAGCAGATCGTGGCACATGGCCTTGAGCTGGTGGGTGAGAAGCAGGCGTGTGTAACGGAGGACGAGCGGATTGCGAGTGGCGATCTCGGCCGCCAGCGCACGGGCGCGGGGCAGGAGGTCCTCGCGCGGCATCACCTCGTTGACGAGCCCCAGCTGCTGGGCCTCGCCTGCGGTCAGCTTCTGACCGGTGATCAGGAAGTAGCGCCCACGGGTCGGGCCCAGCAGCGCCGGCATCACGATGTGCATGCCGTCCCCGGGCGCCGCGCCGATGAGGAAGTGGCCGGTGTCCTGCACCGCCGAGTCGTCAGCCGCGAGGACGATGTCACCGAGCAGGGGGATCTCGGGGTGGCGCAGGGCCGGTCCGTTGAGGCAGCCGATGACCGGGGCCTGGATCTCCAGCAGGTTCATCACCAGCCGCTCGCCATGCCAACGGATGTGCTCCCATTGGCGCGTCGAGAGCGACGGCATCCCGGCTTCCTGGGCGTCGGGGCCGGAGAAGGTATCGCCCGTCCCGGTTACGATCACGACGCGTACGTCGGGATCGCGCGCGATGTCGCCGAACGCCTCCGCGATCTCGTCGTGCGCACGTCCATTCCACTGCAACGACTCGCCACCGGAGTGCAGGTGCACCTCGAGCAGCCCCGGTACCGTTTCCTCGAAGCGCACGTGTTCGTAGGGCTTAAGGCTGGGCACTGCCACCGTTATTACCTCCAGTACGTTTTGCGGTTGTGGTTCGGAGCAGGTAGAGGTCCGGCAACGCCTCGAGGGTCCCACCGGGCCAGACGACCACGGTCGTGGTCTCCTCCTCGATGATCGCGGGACCCTCAACGCGGGAGCCCGGCGGCAGTGACCCGTACACCGGCACGAGCTGAGGATCCGATCCCGAGAACGTTGCCTCGCGGTTCGTCGGATCGGCGGGGATCACGTTCTCGGCGGTCGCTGCCGAGCGGGGTACCGGAGCCGGGATCGTGGTTCCGACACGCACCGACAGGAGCTCAGGTTCGTTCTCCGGCTCACAGTAGGTGTAGAGCTGCTCGTGTCGCGCATCGAAGCGCTTGCGGAGCTCGAGGAGGGCGGCAGTGTCGATCGGCCCGTCGGGAACGCGGACATCGCAATAGTGGATCTGGTCGACGTACTTCATCTCGACCGTGCGCTCGAATCGGAACGAGGAGCCTGCCGGAGCCACCTTGGTCAGGGCATCGCGTCCTTCTTGCTCCAGCTCCTCGACCAGCGCGGCGAAGGAAGCCGGATCGAGTTCGCCGAGACGGGCCGGGACCGCCCGCACGGAGTCGTACCGAAGGTCGGCGATGGCCTCTCCGAAGGCGCAGAGGGCTCCTGCCGGACGCGGTAGGACGACGCGGGAGATGCCGAGCTCCTCGGCGAGGAGGCCGGCGAAGACCGGGCCGAGGCCGCCACCCGCGAGAAGCACGAAATCACGCGGATCGTGGCCCCGATCGACCGAGGCGGTGCGGATGCCGTCGATCATGTTGGTCACGCTCAGCCGGACCACGCCTCGGGCGGCGGCGAGAGTGGAGATGCCCAGGGGCTCCGCCACCGCATCGCGGAGGGCCCGTACGGAGGCATCCCTGTCGAGCGGCATCTTGCCCGCCAGCAGACCGCTCTCCGGGAGGAGCCCGAGAACGAGCAGCGCATCGGTCACGGTCGGAGCCGTTCCGCCGCGTCCGTAGCAGGCCGGGCCCGGATCGGCCTCGGCGCTCTCGGGGCCGACCTGCAGCAGGCCGCGATCGTTGACGCGCGCGATGCTGCCACCTCCGGAGCCGATGCTGGTCACGTTCACCATCGGCAGCCCGAGACGCACGCGGGCGATGTCCCCACTCGTGACGATGTCGGGCTCGCTTGCCTGGATCACGCTGATGTCGAAGCTGGTGCCACCCATATCGACCGCGATCACGTTGTCGGAGCCCCCCAGGCGGCCGAACCATCGAGCGGCGACAGGACCCCCGGCGGGGCCGGAGTTGAGGGCCGCGACGGGCTTGTCCGCAAGCAGCGACCGGCTTGCGACACCGCCGTTGGACTGCATGAAGAGCAGTTGCCCGGAGAAGCCACGCTCGGTCAGGGCCTGTTCGATCCGCGCCAGGTAACGCGAGAGGCCTGGCCCGATGTAGGCATTCGCCGCCGTGGTGCTGGTCCGGGTGTACTCGCCCACCTGAGGAAGGACGCGGGAGGAGAGGGACACGAATGCGTCGGGCAGGCGCTCGCGGACCATCTCGCCGATCCGCTCCTCGTGGTCGGGCATCAGGAACGACCAGAGCAGGGAGACCGCGACCGCCTCGACTCCGGCGTCGGCGAGGCGATCCAGTTGCTCGCCGACGTGCTGCTCGTCCAGGGGCTCGAGGATGCTGCCGTCGGCGAGCACCCGCTCCCGCACACCGAGGCGAAGGTTCCCCGGCACCAGCGGCTCGGCGGCCGGGAACCGGAAGTCCCAGCGGTGCCCGTCCTCCTTGTGGCCTTGGCGGATCTCGATCGCGTCCTCGTGCCCCGCGGTCGCGAGCAGGCCCGTCCGCGCTCCCCGTCGCTGGATCAGCGTGTTGAGTGCCACGGTGGAGCCGTGCACGAGCGAGCGCGTCTGGTGCAGGAAGGCGGTCAGGTCGAGGCCCGCCCGCGCGGCAAGGCCCGAAAGCCCATCGAGCAGGACGCGATCCGGTGCGCTTGGATCCGATGGGATCTTGTGCACGAGCACGCTGCCGTCGTCGTCGACGGCGACCAGGTCGTTGAACGTCCCGCCGGAATCGACGCCGACCGCAAAGCTCATCGCGCTCCCTCGCGGAGGGTCTCGGTGGCGCCGAGGTCGGGCTCGAGCGATGCCGGGTCCAGGACCACGCCGTACTCGATCCGAGCCGCCTCGAGCGAGACCTTTCGCTCGAGCACGTCCGCCCTGACCCGCTCGATCGGCCGCAGGAATGGATCGCCGGCCCCGCCGCCGCCGCCGGCGCGGCTGCGGTAGCGCTCTCCCGGCAGGACGACGACGATCTCGTTGCGGTCGATCTCACGCAGGACCTCGCCGTTCCGCAGATGCCAGCCGCGGGCCAGCTTCAGCGCCAGCGTCTCCGCCGGCGCTCCGGCACCGGCGACCGAGGCGGAGGGGATCTTCGCTCCCTCGCCCCAGCCGATCACCGTCATCTCGTGGTCGAGCGGCTCGATCTCGGTGACGACGCTGCAGCCTCCCCGCCAACGTCCGGGGATCGCGGAGTCACGCTCGATCGACATCTCCCTGACGATCACCGGTGCCAGCAGCTCGAGCAGCTCGGCGCCGCCGATCTGGGCTCCGCCGAGCCCCGCCTGGGACCCGACGCATTCCCAGCCGTCCGCCACGCCCTCGACCGCTCCCGCGCCGCCGACGAGAGACGAGACGATGAACTCGAGGTAGGGAGCATTCCGGCGCCGATCGACGCCGGCGATGTTGATCGCCCAGGTGTGGTTCCAGCCGGCCGGCGCGTTGGTGGGGTCGATGCTGACGAGCGCCGACCGCACGAGGTCGCAGATCGTCTCCTGAGCGCCGCCGGTGGAGTTGACGTGCGGGGCCGGCTCGGCTGCGTTCACCATCGTCCCCGGCGGTCCGAAGTCGACGTGAAGCGGGCGGTAGAGGCCCTCGTTGAACGGCGGCCGCACCTGGGTGAACATCATCAATGCCGCACAGATCCCACTCATCGTGTTGGAGCGGTATGAGTTGATGAAGAAGTCGAGCTGAGGTGGCGCGTCAAGACGTACGTGAAGGTCATCGCCTCGCACCTCGACCTCGCACCGAAGCTCTTGGTCGCCGTGGCCGTGGCCCATGTCCTCGGCGAGCACGGACGAGCGATAGACACCATCCGGCAATTTGGCGATGCGCCCCCGCATGTGCTCCTCCGCCAGGTCGAGCAGCTCCTCGCAGGCGGTTTTCACCGTCTCCTTCCCGAAGCGCTCGAGCAGACCGGTCAATCGCTGCTCGGCGACCCGGACCGCGCCGAATTGAGCGTTCATGTCACCGCGCTGATTGGCGCGCGAGCGGACGTTGGTGAGGATCAGGTTGATCACGTCCTCGCGCCGACGTCCGCGATCGACGATCCGGATCGGCGGAATGCGCAGCCCCTCGGCGTAGATTTCCTTCGCGTCCGGGTTATAGGTGCCGGGGACGGGCCCCCCGGCATCGATCACGTGTCCCTTCGCCACCGCCCAGAAAACGAGCTCGTCTTCGAAGAAGACGGGCTTGTACATGCACATGTCGGGGATGTGCGCCCCGTCGTAGGTCGGGTCGTTGTGGAAGAAGACGTCTCCGGGGTTGATGTCGCCCTCGAAGAACCGCGCAACCGTCTTCGTCGCCAGGAGCAGCGAGCCGAGGTGGGTCGGGATGTCCTCGCCCTGGAGGACCATACGGGCGTCCCAGTCGAAGATCGCGTTGGAGTAGTCGCGCGCGATCGCATAGACCGTCGAGCGCCCGGTCTTCTCCATCGTGTGGGTCATCGCCCTCTGCGTCGCGGAGAGGACGCCCTCCACGACGGCGACAGTGATCGGATCGACGACCGCGTCACTATCAGCTCGCCCCACCGCCGAGACGATATACGCCACGTTGCTCCGTGACAAATGTCCGAACTGTCGGCCCGCTCACCACCTCGCCGTCCCAGATCGCCGTCCTCCCGGCTCCTGCCAGGGAACGAATCCCTGCCGTAGCTCGGCAAGCGCCGGCCGCACTCCCGGTGACGTTGTCCCCGCTATGCGGGGACAACCGCACGGAAGTGGCCAACCAGCTCCCGTCCCTTGTCAGCTCAAGAGAGTTGGGGCGCTTTGTCCCTTGTCAGCTCAAGCGAGAGCTGAGGCGCTTTGTCCCTTGTCAGCTTCAAGAGAGATGGGGTGGCCCGAAGCTCTGAGAGAGATGGGGTGGCCCGAACCCTCGGCGTTGGACGGGAGCTTTCCGTAGCGGGGTACTCGGCACTCCTCCCCGGGAATGTCGCGAAGCGGCGGAAATGCAATCCGGTATCTGCGCCCCCTGAAAGGGGGCGCTCCAACATCGGAGCGGAGCCCCTGAA
>JAFDWC010000289.1 GCA_018268655.1 Actinomycetota bacterium | reverse complement strand
CGCCGCTTCGGCGACGAGGTGGTCGAGCTCGAGTGCGACGCGCTCATCCTCACCACCTCGCGGGTGCCGGACGATGCTCTCTACTGGGAGCTGATGGAGCGCAGCGCCGAGTGGGGGGAGGCCGAGATCGGTGGCGTCTACCGGATCGGCGACTGCGTTCAGCCCCGCCACGCTCTGGACGCGATCTTCGACGGTCACCGGATCGGGATGGAGCTCGAGTCGCCCGACCCGCAGCGGCCGCTGCCGTTCATCCGCGAGCGCCAGATCTGGGGCGCGCCGACGATTCCGAAGCTCGGCGATGCCCGGCCGGTGGTCGAGGGTGAGCTCCTTGTCTGAGGCCGGCCTGAAGATCGCCGTCCTCGTCAAGCAGGTCCCCGATACCTACGAGGACCGTCACCTCGACCTCGAGACCGGCCTCGCCGATCGCGGGGCGAGCGAGTCGGTGCTGGACGAGATCGGCGGCCGGGCGCTCGAGGTCGCCGTCTCCCAGGCCGAAGCGGCCGACGGCACCGAGGTGGTTGCGGTCACGGTCGGGCCCGAGTCGGCGACCACGGCGCTGCGCGAGGCGCTCGCGATCGGCGCCGACTCCGCCGTCCACGTCGTCGACCCCGAGCTGAGCGGCGCCGACGTCCAGCTCACCGCCGAGGTGCTGGCCGCGGTCGTCGAGCGCCTCGGCGCCGACCTGGTGCTGGCCGGCAACCAGTCGACCGACGGGCTGGGCGGCGTCGTCCCGGCGATCCTCGCCGAGCTCCTCGAGCGCCCCGCCGCGACCAACCTCGACGCGATCGAGATCGGCGCCGACGGCGTCTCTGGCAGGCGCGCCTCGGACCACGGGGCGATCTCCTTGACGGCGCCGCTGCCCGCGGTCGCCTCGATCACCGACCGCCTCCCCGACCCCCGGTTCCCGAACTTCAAGAGCACCTCGGCGGCGAAGAAGAAGCCGATCGAGAACCTCTCGCTGGCCGATCTCGGGGTGGCGGCCGAGGACCCGTCGATGCCGCGCTCGATCCTCGTCTCGGTGGCGGCACGGCCGCCGCGGAACGGCGGGGTGAAGATCAACGACGAGGGAGACGGCGGCACCAGGATCGCCGAGTTCCTCGAGCAGAACCGGCTCGTCTAGGAGGAGCGCGATGACCCAGGCAGAGGATTCCGTACTCGTCCTGCTCGAGCTGACCCCCTCGGGCGAGCTCGCGCCAAGCGCCCCCGGGCTGCTCGGCGCCGCGGCGGCGATCGGCCAGCCGGTCGCCCTCGCCCTCGCCGGGCCGGGTCAGGGCTCGGGACTGGCCGAGGCCGCCGCGGCGCTCGGTGCCACCCGGACGCTTGTGGCCGAGAGCGCGGACGCCGCGAGCGCGCTGACCGTGCCCGCGGTCGACGCTCTCGGGGCCGCGGCGGAGCTGGTCGAGCCCGAGGTCGTGCTCGTCTCGCACTCGATCGAGGGGCGCGAGGTGGCGGCGCGGTTCGCGGCGCGCTCGAAGTCGGCGCTTGCGGTCGACGCGGTCGGCCTGGCGCGCGACGAGGAAGGCGTCGTCGTCCGCCACAGCGTCTTCGGCGGCGCCTACGAGACCGAGTCGGCGGCGACCTTCGGCACCCTGGTGGTAACCGTGCGGCAGGGCGCGATCGAGGCCCGGGCCGAGGCCCAGCCGGTCGCCGCCGAGGAGCTGGCGGTGCAGCCGTCGGGCAAGCCGGCGGCGAGCGTCACCGGGTTCGAGGAGCGGGTCGAGACCTCCTCGCGGCCGGCGCTGCGCGAGGCGGAGCGGGTCGTCGCCTTCGGCGTCGCGCTCGGCTCGGCCGACTCGCTGCCGTTGATCGAGGAGCTCGCCGACAGCCTCGACGCCGCGCTCGGCGCCTCCCGGGCGGCGGTCGACGAGGGCTTCGCCCCGCAGTCGTGGCAGGTCGGGCAGACCGGCGTCTCGGTCTCGCCACAGCTCTACCTCGCGATCGGCATCTCGGGGGCGACCCAGCACAAGGTCGGGATGCAGACGGCGAAGACGATCGTCGCGATCAACAAGGACCCGGAGGCGCCGATCTTCGAGATCGCCGACTTCGGCGTCGTCGGCGACCAGTTCACGATCGTTCCCCAGCTGACCGAGGCGCTGAGGGCGAGAAGGGCCTGATCGCCGGTGGCTGAGCCGCCGAAACGGCGCCAGGGCCTGCCGCG
>JAFDWC010000288.1 GCA_018268655.1 Actinomycetota bacterium | reverse complement strand
CGCTCCCCCGACTCCTCCTTTGCCTCGCTGCCGCCGATCTCCGCCCGGGTCCTGGCGGCGCGCCAGCGGGTGCGGCCGCAGCCGGTTTGGAAGCTGCGCGCCAGCCGCACCGCGACCGCCGCCGCCGCCGCCGTGGTCGCCGTCGTCGCCTTCATCGCCGTCGCCTTCTGGCTCAACTGGGAATCGCCCTACCGGGTGATCGCGAAGCCGATCGAGAGCCGCATCCACCTCGGCAAAGACGAAGACCAGACGCCGGGCACCACGACGACGACCTCGCAGCAGCAACAGCAGCAGCCGGCCGCTGCGGGCGTGAACCAGGCGGAAGCCGTCTCGACGCCTTGAGGCGCGGGCTCGCCGCCGGCGCGGCGCTGGCGGCCGCGGGGGTCGTCCACTCGGTGCCCTCGCTGGCGCCCGTGGTGCCGCCGCTGGGGCGGGCGCTCGGGGTGGTGCTGCGCGAAGAGGGGCTCGACGGCGTCGCCCTCACCTTCGACGACGGCCCCCACCCGCGGGGGACGCCGGCGGTGCTCGAGCTGCTGCGCGAGGCCGACGCCGCGGCGACCTTCTTCCTGGCCGGCGAGCAGGTCGAGCGCCGCCCGGCCCTGGTCGCGGAGATCGTCGCCGCCGGCCACCGGGTCGAGCTGCACTGCCACCGCCATCGCAACCAGCTGCGCCTGACCCCGGGCACGCTGCTCGACGATGCCGAACGGGCGCGGGCGGCGATCGAGGAGGCGGGCGGCCAGGCCGTCGCCGACTACCGGCCGCCGTACGGGATCTTCAGCGCCTCAGGCCTGCGGGCGGTGCGCCGGCGCGGCTGGCGCCCGGTGCTGTGGTCGCAGTGGGGGCGGGACTGGGACGCCGACGCGACCGCGACCTCGATCGCGCGTCGCTGCACCGCCGCCGCCCGCGCCGGCGACGTCATCCTCCTCCACGACGCCGACTACTACAGCGCGCCGGATTCCTGGGCTCGCACCGTGGCCGCTCTGCCGGCGATTCTCGAGGCGCTCGAGGCGCGGGGACTGGCGTCGAGGCTGTTGCGCCGCGGCGGCGCCGAAACCACCGTCCACTGATCGCAACCGGCGAAGGCTTCGTCTAGGCGCTGCGCCATCGTGCTGCGAGGGCGATCCTGGTCGAAGATCTCTTTGGCCATTGGGACTCTCCGTCCTCCTGTTGGGGGGCTTCCGCCCTTTAAGGGTTGAGAAAGACTCCCTCGCCGGTCGGACGAGATTCCTGCACTTTGCGAAAAACGCAGGATTTTGGGTGGTTTGACGACTCAGGCCGTTTCCGCGAACTGGGCGATCTCCGTCGCCAGCCTGGCGGGCTGGTCGAGCGGGACGAACGTCTTCGCGCCCGTGATCTCGACGATCCGGGCGTTGCCGGCAGCGGCGGCGAGGCGCTGTGGGTAGCGCATCGGGAAGAAGCGGTCGCCGGGGGCCCAGGCGAGCAGGATCGGCAGCGGGGAGCCCTGCAGCGCGGCGGCCGCGGCCAGCGTGTAGCGCTTGTCCATGCCCGCCGTTACCTTGCCCAGGTCGTGGCGGATGCCGGCATCGGCGAGGGCCCCCTCGCTCCAGGCGGCAACGTCGGCGGCCGGGACTCCGGCCTGCGAGAAGGGGGCGAAGGCGAGCCTGGTGAGGGCACCGATCCGGAACGGCTGCAGCAGCAGCCAGGTGCCACCGGGGAGCTTGGCCAGTGGCGGCAGCGCCTTGAAGATCCCCGGCGGGAAGTTCTCGTGGGTGTCGCAGTTGGTGAGGACGAGGCGGGCGATCCGCTGCGGCCGCCGGCTGACGAGGACCTGCGAGACGGCGCCGCCGGAGTCGTTGCCGACCACGGTGACGTGATCGAGCTCGAGCCGCTCGATCAGCTCCGCCAGCAACCCCGCCAGGCCGGCGGGGGAGAGGTCGGCGTCGGGCTTCATCGGCAGCCGGTGGGCGCCGAAGGGAAGGTCGGGGGCGATGCAGCGGAAGCGGTCGGCGAGGGCGTCGACGACCCCGTCCCAGAGCCGACCGTCGACCAGATAGCCGTGGACGAAGACGAGCGCCGGCCCGGTGCCGGCGTCACGGTAGCGGATCCGACCCGCGCTCAGCTCGATCTCATGTTTCTCGTGCATGTCCGCCTACTTCCACATGACGTCCGCGCCAAGTCATAACATACATTCGGTATGAATGTAAATGGCAAAGGC
>JAFDWC010000287.1 GCA_018268655.1 Actinomycetota bacterium | reverse complement strand
CTGGGTGCACGGTGACGCGACGGCGATGCCGTTCGAGGACGCCGGCTTCGACCGCGTCCTCTCCTGCGTCGGCGCCCAGTTCTGCGGCGACCAGGAGGCGACGGCGAGGGAGCTGGGGCGGGTCTGCCGCCGCGGCGGCCGGCTCGGCCTGATCGCCTGGACCCCGGCCGGCCTGATCGGCCAGGTGCTGGCCGCGGTCGGCCGGGCCAGCGGCGCGATGCCGGGCGGGCCCTCGCCGCTCGACTGGGGTCGCGAGGAGCGGCTCGACGAGCTGTTCGCCGGACGCTCCGGCGAAATCGCCGTGGACCGGGAGCTGGTCGAGATGCCGGCTCGCTCGGCGGCGGAGTGGGTCGACTACATGGCCGCCTCCTACGGGCCGCTGCTGGGGGTCCGGACCCGGCTCGAGCCGGCCGGCGCCTGGTCGCCGCTGCGGCGGGAGCTGGTCGAGGTCGCGACCGCCCACGACAGCGGCGGTGAGGAGTTTCGCGGGCAGGCCGAGTACCTGGCCGCAGTGATCGATTGGTGAGGGTGCCGCGGGCCCGTTGGGGGATCCCCGCGGTAGCGGTTGGTTCACCGGCCGGCTGAACCTGCGCGGCGACCGCCGCGTAGACCGAGACGATGGAAGCCCCCGATCTCGACGCGGCGGCGTGATGCCGGGGCGGGTCGACGCACGCGCGTTTTGGTTGCGCTCCCCTGGCCGCGGCGAGATCCGAGCGGCCGGGCTACGGGACCCCGGGCCGGAGGACGTGCTGGTCCGCACCGTGTGCTCCGGCGTCAGTCGGGGCACCGAGGCATTGGTCTTCCGGGGCGGCGTGCCGCCAGACCAGTACGCGGCGATGCGGGCGCCTTTCCAGGAGGGGGACCTCCCCTTTCCGGTCAAGTACGGCTACCTCAACGTCGGGACGGTGGAGGAGGGACCCGCTGAGCTGCGCGGCCGCATGGTCTTCTGCCTCCACCCCCACCAGACCGCGTATGTCGTACCGGCGACCGCGGTGACCGTCGTGCCCGAGGACGTGCCTCCGGCTCGCGCCGTGCTCGCCGGCACGGTCGAGACCGCGGTCAACGCGCTGTGGGACGCGGCGCCACTGCTCGGCGACCGGGTCGCCGTCGTCGGGGCCGGCATGGTCGGCTGCTGCGTCGCACGCCTGCTGAGCGCCTTCCCGGCGACGCAGGTCACCCTCGTCGACGTCGATCCCGGCCGGGCCGAGGTGGCGGCCGCACTGGGTGTCGACTTCGCGCTGTCCGCCGACGCCGCCGGCGACCGCGATCTGGTCTTCCACGCCAGCGCCAGCCCGGCCGGGCTGCAGCGCTCGCTCGAGCTGCTGGCGCCGGAGCGCACCGTGATCGATCTCAGCTGGTACGGCGACGCGGAGGTCCGGCTCTCGCTCGGCGGCGCCTTTCACTCGGGCCGTCTCGGCATCCGCGCCAGCCAGGTCGGCACCCTCTCCCCGGCCCGCGCCGGGCGCCGCACGACCGCCGAGCGCCTGGCGCTCGCACTCGCGCTGCTGCGCGACCCCGCCTTCGACGTGCTGCTCACCGGGCAGTCCCGCTTCCGCGAGCTGCCCGAGGTGATGCCCCGGCTCGCCGCCGGGCGGCTGCCGGCCCTGTGCCACACCATCACCTACGAGGAGGAGTGACCGTGTTCAGCGTGACCGTCCGCGACCACATGATGATCGCCCACAGCCTGAGCGGCGAGACCTTCGGGCCCGCGCAGCGCCTGCACGGAGCCACCTTCGTGGTCGACGCCAGCTTCCGCCGCGCCGCCCTCGACGGCGACGGCATCGTGGTCGACATCGGGCGGGCGACAGAGGAGCTGCGCGCGGTGCTGGCCGAGCTCACCTACCGCAACCTCGACGACGAGCCCGGCCTGGCGGGCATCAACACGACGACCGAGGCGCTCGCCCGGGTGATCGCCGACCGACTCGCCGAGCGCCTGCTCACCGGGGCCCTCGGCGAGCCCGCCCGAGAGCTCGACGCCCTGGTGGTCACGCTGCACGAGTCCCACATCGCCTGGGCGAGCTACGAACGGCCGCTGTGAACTCGGTGTACTTCGTCGTGCCCGACGGCATCGACGATCCCCTGCGGCCGAGCGGCGGCAGCACCTACGACCGCCATCTCTGCCGCGAGCTGGGCTCGTACGGCTGGTCGGCGCATGAGCGTGCCGTCGCCGGCTTCTGGG
>JAFDWC010000286.1 GCA_018268655.1 Actinomycetota bacterium | reverse complement strand
GCTGCACTCCCCAGCGAAAAACCCAGCAAGCGGGGGGAGGCACCCCGTCCCCTTTGGCGGTTTCTAGGGTCGGGGGTTGCGGCGGATGGGCGGTGGGGGTGGCGGCGGATGGGTGGTGGGGGCTGCGGCGGATGGGCCGCTGGGCCTGCAACAGGCGGGCCGGGCGCTGCGACAGACGGGCCGGCTCTCGCGCCAGACGGGCGTGCTCTCCGCCATATCGGCCGCCGCACTCCGCCAGGCCAGCCGTCAGGCGGCCGTCAACTCTCCCAGCGCCTTTAGCACGACCTGATCGTGCTTTTTCGGCTGCACCTTCGGAAACACTCGCGCGATCTTCCCGTCCCCGTTGACGATGAAGGTCGACCGTTGGACCCCCATGTACTTCTTGCCGTACATCGACTTCTCGCCCCAGGCCCCGTACTTCTCCGCCACCGCGTGGTCGGAGTCGGCGAGGAGGGTGAAGCCGAGGTCGTATTTGCCGGCGAACTTGGCGATGTCCTCGACCTCGTCGGGTGAGATCCCGAGCACTCGAGCGCCCATCGCCGCGTACTCGTCGGAGCGGTCGCGGACGCCGCAGGCCTGGGTCGTGCAGCCGGGGGTGTCGGCGCGGGGGTAGAAGTAGACGACGACAGTCTCGCCGCGCAGGTCCGACAGCGTCACCTCGTCGCCGTTCTGGTCGCGCAGTGTGAAGTCCGGAGCTTTGTCGCCCTCGGCCAGGGTCGCCATCAGTCCTCGCGCCCCGGCTCCTGGCCGTCCTCGCCTTCGTTTTCTTCCTCGTCGTCCTGTTCCAGCGCGGTCTCGGAGACGGAGCCTTCGAAGCCCGGGTGGTAGTGAGTCTGGAAGGTCTCGAGGATGCGGTCGCGGCTGTCCTCGTCGATCGGCGTCTCCTCGGAGAGGCGGACCCACTCGGCCCCCTCGTAGGCCTCGAGGTTGAAGACCTCCTGGTCGATCGAGACCGAGTCGTCGACGACCACCACCACCTCCGTCTGCGGGTTGAAGTAGGTGCCGGGCTGGACCAGCAGCTCCTCGATCTCGTAGAGGTTCTCCTCGGGACTGGGCGGCATCAGCGCGATCCTACGAGATCGGCGAGCTCGCGTCTGGTCTCGGCCCACGGACGAGGCCGATCAGCGGTGCCAGCAGGGTCGGTGACGGCCTGCGGCGTCGCGCCGGTCCGCGCCGCGCGCGGCGCGGCGATCCCCCCGCACGGGGGGTCACCATTCGGTACCCTGTCTCCTGGTTGACTGACCAGTCAATCGGGAGCGCAGCCCGATTCGAGCGGCGCTTCGACCTCTCAACTTGGAAGCACGACGAAAAAGGAGCCCCGACCGGTGGTTGACTTCACCCTGACCGACGAGCAGAAAGACCTCCGCGAGCTGGCCCACAGCTTCGCCGAGAAAGAGATGCGCCCGGTCGCCTGGGAGTACGACAAGGACGGCACCTGGCCGCAGGAGGTGATCGACAAGGCCTGGGAGGTCGGGTTGATGAACACCCACATCCCGGAGGCGTACGGAGGCCCCGGCCTCGACTACCTCTCCGGCTGTGTGATCGAGGAGGAGATCGGCTGGGGCTGCTCGGGCATCGGCACCTCGCTGATGGCCAACGGCCTCGCCTCGGCGCCGGTCGGCCTCGGCGGCTCCGAGGAGACGAAGAAGAAGTACCTCGGGATGCTCGCCGAAGCGCCGAAGCTTGCCTCCTTCTGCCTGACCGAGCCCGACGCCGGCTCCGACGTCTCCGGGATGAAAACGCGCGCCGTCAGGCAGGGCGACAAGTACGTCATCAACGGCTCCAAGTGCTTCATCACCAACGGCACCTACGCCAACTGGTTCACGGTCTACGCGAAGACCGACCCGGAGGCGGGCCACCGCGGGATCTCCGCCTTCGTCGTCGACGCCGACGCCCCCGGGGTCACCGTCGACAAGAAGGAGGACAAGATGGGGCAGCGGGCCTCGAACACCGCGACGATCTCCTTCAACGACGTCGAGGTGCCGGCCGAGAACCTCCTCGCCGAGGAGAACAAGGGGTTCAAACTGGCGATGATGACGCTCGACCGGACCCGGCCGGGGGTCGCCGCGATGGCCGTCGGGATCGCCCGCGCCGCCTTCGAGTTCGCCGCCGAGTACTCGAAGGAACGGGTCCAGTTCGGGGTCCCGATCGCGATGCACCAGGCGATCCAGTTCATGATCGCCGACATGGCGACCAAG
>JAFDWC010000285.1 GCA_018268655.1 Actinomycetota bacterium | reverse complement strand
CGGCCGCTGCAGCGGCCGCGGTCAGACCTGCTCAGGACGCTCGTGGTGCGCGGCCAGGTCGAGCCACTCGACCCGGCTCGGCGGACCGTCGACCCCGCCCGCCTGGAGAGCCGCCCCCAGCCGCTCGTCCATGAATCGTTCCTGATCGGCCTTCGAGCGCCAGACCTCGAAGACGACGAAGCCGTTGTCGGCGGCTGCCCCGGTGTGGGAGATCAGTCCCGCCGGCCAATCGCCCTCGCCGGTCTCCATCTCGATTCCGAGCGCCTCGTTGACCCGTTCGTAGGTGTCTGTGCTTAAGCCGTCGAACTCGAGGATCAATCCATCAGCCATGTGTTCCTCCTCGTCTGGAGATGCGGCCGAGCGATGCGACGCTCTCACCGCCGGAGCGGCACGTCAAGGGCGCCGCGCAAGCGGCCCGCCCGCCCCGACGACCGCGATCGGGTAGACCTTCGGGCACAACCGCATCGGGACCTCGGTCCCCCGACGAAGGAGTGCAGATGGCAGCTCGCAAAGGCAGTGCGGAGTGGAAGGGCGACCTCAAAGGCGGCGGCGGCACGGTCACCGTCGGCGACGGCGTCTGGAGCGCCGACTACTCGTTCGCCTCACGCTTCGAGGAGGGCGCGGGAACCAACCCCGAGGAGCTGATCGCCGCCGCCCACGCCGCCTGCCTGGCGATGGCCCTGAGCAACGCCCTGGCCGAGGCCGGCACCCCGCCCGACTCGGTCAAGGTCAGCGCCGGGGTCCAGCTGCGCCGCGTCGACGACGCCCCGACCATCGCCCAGATCGACCTCGAGGTCGTCGGCTCGGTCCCCGGCATCGACGAGGCCGCCTTCGTCGCCGCGGCCGAAGGCGCGAAGCAGGGCTGCCCGGTCTCCCGCGCCCTCGCCGGCGTCCCCGAGATCAACCTCAGCGCCCGCCTGGCCTGATGGCGCGGGGCGCCTTTCTCTCGCCGGCGGAGAGAAAGGCGCCCCAATCGTCACCCTGACCCAGGGTCACCGCCGCAGAGCTCAGGGAACCCGTACATCGACCAGGTCCTCGATCAGCTTGAAGTCGCTCGCGTTCAGGGTCAGCAGGGGCACCCCGTGGACGTTCGCGGTCGCGGCGATTGCCAGATCGAAGGCGCGGCGGCGTGGGCCGCCGCCACGCTGGAGCACCGCGGCATGAAGGCGGCCGCACTCACGCGAAGCCGCCGCCTCGAACGGCAGCGGTTCGAAGCTTTCCTCGATCATCGCCAGGCGGCGCAGACGCAGCGCCCGAACCTCGTCGTCGGCCGCGACGAGAACGCCGAAGTGAAGCTCGGTGAGCAAGACGACGCTGATCGCAACCTCGTCGTTGGGATCCTCGCGCCCACCGATCAGGACCGAGGTGTCGAGCAGCGCCGGCACCGAGCGGCTACTCCACCCAGGGGTCGCGCAACTCGCCGCCGATCCTGTCGAGGTCGTCCCCGAGGGTCGGGTCGGCGGGCGCCTGCCAGAGCGCGGACAGCTGGGAGCCCTGGACCCAGCGGCGGCCGCGAGCAGGCCCGAGCGAAGCAACCGGCCGGCCCGAGACGGTGATCGTCATCTCCTCTCCGGCTTCGGCCCGGCGCAGCACCTCGGCCACGTTGTTGCGCAGCTCTTTCTGGGGGATGGTCGCCACCGAACCGCGGTAGCAGAACTGCTACCTACGAACCCTACGCTCCGGCGGCCCGCCGGAGCGCGGCGGTGCCGTCCCGATCGAGGCTGCCGTCGGGTGCCACCGCGACCAGGTAGACGTCGCGGGCGCGCTCGCTGCTGACCAGGCCTTCGCGGACGTCGGCGGCGACCCGCTCCGGCTCGCGCTCGGCCGGCGGCCCGTAGCCGGCGCCGCCGCAGCAGATCGAGACGATCGTCTCGCCCTCGGCCAGCGGCACCCGGGCGTAGGCGCCGAGCTCCCCGGAGAGCTCGCCCTCGGCGTCGCGCCGCAGCTGCTGGGCGCGGGTGCCGTCGAGGCCGCCGCGGACGCCCGCCGGCGAGTTGAAGGTGCCGTCGGAGAGGTAGACGACGTCCATCTCGCAGCCCACCGGCCCGTACTCGACGTAGGCGCCGGGCGAGCCGCGGCGGCGGCCAGCGCCCTCGCTGTCGGCCAGCAGCCGCTGCTCGTGGACCCGGATCGGGTACTTCATCTCGTCGATCTCGACGCTGTCGCGGAGCAGGAAGCCGGCGGCGCCGATGCCGAGCGTGGTCAGCCAGCCGTCGGCGACCGGGCCGGCGGCG
>JAFDWC010000284.1 GCA_018268655.1 Actinomycetota bacterium | reverse complement strand
TCCCTCCGCCGAGCCGCGCCACGGCCGGCGCCCCACTCGCTGAGCCGCAGTCTAGGGGATGGCCAAGCGCCTTCCATTAGCCCAGTGTTGAGATCCGGCTAACCCTCCCGGGCGGCCTGGAAAGCGGTCAAATGCGGGGTAACTCCGTGCTATGTTCGGCCCGGTTTGCGGGGGGAGGGAACACATTTCTTCCGGCGGGCCCGGCTCCGAGTTGCCGCCACAGGGCTGGCGGTCGCGGCCGCGGCGATGCTGCTCGCTGCCTGCGGCGAATCGTCCTCGGACAAGGAACCGGGCGGCGAATACGAGCTCGGCGTCAGCTCCGCCTCCTTCCCGACCCTGCAGCGGCTGGGCCAGACCTCGCTGCTGAGGCTGAGCTTCGTGAACGAAGGCGAAAAGGAGGTGCCGAACCTGGTCGTCACCTTTAGCCTCGCCGGCAGGCAGGGGGCGACCTCGTGGCTGCCGTTCGGGGTGCACGAACCGCAGGTCGGCCTCGCCAACCCGACCCGGCCGGTCTGGGTCCTGGCCGAACACTTCCCGAAGCTCGCCGGCTCGACCGCCAAAGGCGGCGCCACCACCTCGGACCCGAAGACCTTCGCCTTCGGCCCGCTGAAGCCGGGTCAGAAGATCGCGGCGGTGTTCAAGCTGAGCGCGGTGCGGCAGGGCCACTACGCCCTGCACTACACGGTCGGGGCCGGGCTCAGCGGCGAAGCGACGGCGAAGACCGCGAGCGGAGTCACTCCCGGCGGCACCTTCATCGCCGCGATCACCGCCGCCACCCCCAACACCGAAGTCACCGACTCCGGCGAAATCGTCGAAATCCCGGCGGCAGGGAGGTAGCGGCCGGCCAGATGGGGCCGCGAGCGGCTAGGAGCCCGGCGCGAGGCGGTACTCGCCGCCGCCCCGGCGGTCGACCACCCACTCGACGCCCGCCAGCAGCCGCGGTGGCGACACCTCGAGCGCCCCGGCAAGCTTGACCATGGTGTCGAGCTGGACCGTCCGCTTGCCGGCGAGGATCAGGCTCAGGTGGCTGCGGTGGACGTCGGCGCGGTCGGCGACCGCGGCCGGGGTCAGCCCGCGCTCGGCGATCAGGCGCTCGAGGTTCGAGACGAACTGGCGGGTCGGCTCGGGGACGGCGGCGGTCATCGGCTCTCCAAGGGTTGGCGACGGCGTCTTTCACCCCCTCTGGGGCGGGGCGATCCCAAGGGTACCGTCTACTCCGCAGACAAAACGTCGTTACGGTTTGTAGCTGGACATCGGTCATCAGCCCAGAGACAGTCTCAGGGTGGATCTGCGAGACCGATTCGCCGAGAATCTGATCCGGTGCCGGCTCGCCGCCAACCTCTCCCAGGAAGAGCTGGCGATGCGCGCCTCGCTCAACCGCACCCAGATCAGCCTGCTCGAGAACAGCCAGCGGACGCCGCGGATCGACACCGTGGTCAAAGTCGCCGGGGCGCTCGAGGTCGACCCCAGCGAGCTGCTGCGGGGGATGCGCTGGCAGCCGAGCATCACCAAGCCCGGCAGCTTCGAGTTCAGCGAGTGAGGGCGCGGTGAATCAGGCGCGGCGCGGGAACTTGGAGAAGTCCGGCCGCCGCTTCGCCTTGTAGGCCTCGCGCCCCTCCTTCGCCTCGTCGCTGGCGTAGAAGAGGAGGTTGGCGTCGTGGGCGAGCTGCTGGATCCCGGCGTAGCCGTCCTCGTGAGCGTTGAAGCTGGCCTTGACCAGGCGCAGGGCGAAGGGCGAGAGGGCGAGCATCTCGCGGCACCACTGGACCGTCTCCGCTTCGAGCTCGGCCAGCGGCACGACCGTGTTTACCAGGCCCATCTCGAGCGCTTCGGCGGCGTCGTACTGGCGGCAGAGCAGCCAGAACTCCTTCGCCCTCTTGGGGCCGACCAGGTCGCGCAGGAGCGAGGCGCCGAAGCCGCCGTCCCAGGAGCCGACCCGCGGCCCGGTCTGGCCGAAGCGAGCGTTGTCGGCGGCGATCGTGAGGTCGCAGCAGACGTGGAGGACGTGGCCGCCGCCGACCGCGTAGCCGGCGACCATCGCCACGATCGGCTTCGGCAGCCGCCGCATCTGGATCTGCAGGTCGGTGACGTGGAAGCGGCCGACGCCCCCCTCCTCGGAGAGGTAGCCGGTGTCGCCGCGGACGTTCTGGTCGCCGCCGGAGCAGAAGGCGAGCTCGCCCTCGCCGGTGAGGACGATCACCCCGACGGCCGGATCCTCGCGGGCGTCCTCGAGCGCGCGCGAGATCTCGACCAG
>JAFDWC010000283.1 GCA_018268655.1 Actinomycetota bacterium | reverse complement strand
GCGCCGCCGCCGCCGGGGTCGGCAACTCGGTCGTGCTTATGGGCGCGACCACCGGCCGCGACGGGATCGGCGGCGCCTCTGTCCTGGCCTCGGCCGAGCTCGGCGAGGGCGACGAGGCGAAGCGGCCGACGGTCCAGGTCGGCGACCCCTTCGAGGAGTCGAAGCTGCTCGAGTGCTGCCTCGAGCTGCTGGAGAAAGGGCTGCTGGTCTCGCTCCAGGACCTCGGTGCCGCCGGCCTCACCTCCTCGGCCGCCGAGATGGCCTCGGCCGGCGGGGTCGGGCTCGACCTCGACGTCGCCGCGGTGCCGCTGCGCGAGCCCGACATGGAGCCGTTCGAGATCATGGTCTCCGAGTCCCAGGAGCGGATGCTGGCGGTGGTCGAGCCGGACCGGGTCGACGAGGTGCGCGCGGTCTGTGACAAATGGGAGACGGGATCAGCGGAGATCGGCGTCGTCACCGACACCGGCATGATCAAGGTCAGCCGCGACGGCGAGCCGGTCGGCGAGATGCCGGTGGAGGCCCTGGTCGACGGCTGTCCCCTCTACGACCTCGAGCCGGTCGAGCCGGAGGGCTGGATCTACGGCAACCGGGCGACCCTGGCGCCGGGCGCCGACCCCGAGCAGACGCTGCTCGCCCTGCTCGCCGCCCCCAGCATCGCCTCCAAGCGCTGGGTCTTCGAGCAGTACGACTCGATCGTCGGCTCGCGCACGGTGCAGCGGCCGGAGGCCGCGGACGCCGCCGTCCTGCAGCTGCCGGAGGCCGGGACCGCGATCGCGGTGGCGATGGACGGCAACGGCCGCCGCGTCGCCTGCGACCCCCACGCCGGCACGGTCGAGGCGGTGCTCGAGTGCGCCCAGAACCTCGCCTGCGTCGGCGCCGAGCCGCTCGGGCTGACCAACTGCCTCAACTTCGGCAATCCGGAGAAGCCGGCGCCGGCCTGGCAGCTCGACCGCGCCGTCAGCGGCCTCGCCGCGGCCTGTCGCGAGCTCGGCGTCCCGGTCGTCGGCGGCAACGTCTCCCTCTACAACGAGGGCCCCGACGGGCCGATCTACCCGACCCCGGTGGTGGCGATGGTCGGCGAGCTGCCCGACCCCTCGCTGGTCGCCGGCTCCGCCTTCGTCCGCGCCGGCGACGCGATCGGCCTGGTCGGGCCGTTCGAACCGAGCCTGGCCGGCTCGGAGCTGGCCAAGCAGCGCGGCGAGCTCGACCAGGGCCTCCCCCAGCCCGACGTCGCCGCCGTCGCCGCCGCCTGCGCGACCGTCCGCGACGCGGTCCGGGCCGGCCGCCTCGCCTCCGCCCACGACGTCTCCGACGGCGGCCTCGCAGTCGCCCTCGCCGAGTCGGCGATCGCCGCCGGGCTCGGCGCCCAGGTCGACCTGCAGCCGCTGCGCGAGCGCGGCTGCACCCCGGAGGAGGCGCTGTTCGGCGAGGGCCCCGGCGGCTTCCTCGTCAGCGGCGCCCGGGCCGAGCTCGAGGCGATCGGCGCCGTCCACCTCGGTGAGGTCGGCGGCAACGCGGTCGAGGTCGCCGCCGGCGACCGCAGCCTCGCCGCCGGCCTCGAGACGCTGGCTGAAGCCTGGCACTCGCTGGGCGAGCGGCTCGACGGCTGACCGGCGTATATTTGGCGCCGCGTGCGCCGGGCATTCGCCGACACCGAGCTGGGCCAGATCCACTACGCCGAAACCGGCGCCGGCGATCCGGTGCTGTTCCTGCACGAAACGCCGCGCTCCTGGGACCAGTTCCGCGACGTGCTGCCGCTGGTCGGCCAGCAGCGGCGGGCGATCGCGATGGACACGGTCGGGTTCGGCGACTCCTGCGACCCGCGCGATGACGCGATCACGATCGAGGCCTACGCCGAGGGCGCGCTGATGCTGATCGACCAGCTCGGCCTCGAGCGGGTCGACCTGGTCGGCCACCACACCGGCGGCGTGGTCGCGATCGAGGTCGCCGCGGCGGCGCCGGAGCGGGTCGGCACCCTGGTCCTCTCCTCGACCCCACTGGTCGAATCGGCCTTCCGCGAGGCGCACGAGGGCAAGCCGCTCGGGGTCGATGAAGCGGAGCGCAGTGCCGGCGGCGAGCACCTGACGGAGCTCTGGGGCCAGCGCCTGCCGCACTACCCGGACGACAGCGCCGAGCTGCTCGAGCGCTACCTGATCGACGCCCTCAAGAGCGAAGAGCACGCGGCCGGCGGCCACGCCGCGGTCACCGCCTACGAGATGGAGCCGCGGCTCGAGCTGGTGCGGAGCGAGGTGCACCTGATCATCGGCGG
>JAFDWC010000282.1 GCA_018268655.1 Actinomycetota bacterium | reverse complement strand
ATCACCTCCCAAGTAGCTGCGAACGCCCAGGGTTCGGGCGCCCAGGGTTCAGACCTTCCCATCTCTCTTTAGAGCTTCGGGCCACCCCGTCTCTCTTTGAGCTCACAAGGGACGAAGCTCCATCAGCGACTCGGGTGACGTTGTCCCCGCTATGCGGGGACGAAGCACCCCAGCTCTCTCAAAGCTGACAAGGGACGAAGCCGTCCCGTGACTCGCGTGACGTTGTCCCCGCTATGCGGGGACAAAGCGCCCCGAGTGCGGCCGCCGCTCGCCGGGCTACGCAAGGGTTTCGTCCCTTGTCAGCTGGGATGGATCGGGGGCGGGGGCTTGGAGCCTGTCAGGGCGTGCTCGCGGGGGTGAGGGCGGCGCGGGCGTGCAGGGCGGCCCGGGCCGCGAGGGCGACGGCGACCAGCATCAGGCCGAGCTGGAGGGCCAGCGAGGCGGTGACGCTCAGCAGGCCGAGGGGGCCGTTCGACTCGGCGCCGAGGCCGGGCGCGGCGCTGGCCAGGGCGACGAGGTAGATCGCCGTGGCCACGGCGATCGCCGCCATCGTCAGCGCCACGACGCCGCCGAGGGCGGCGAGGAAGACGAGGCCGCGGCGCCCGATCGGAAGCGCGAACAGGCCGCGGCGGGCGGCGAGGGCGCAACCGGCGCCGGCGGCGAGGGCGACCGTGGCCCAGGCAAGGAGGACCAGCAGCGAGACGCCGGCGGACGCGGTGCCGACTACGTTGGCGAAGGCGACGAGGGCGGCGGTGGCGAGGAGGAGCGCGGCGACGCTGCCGCCGGCGAGAAGCGCGGCGCCGCGGAGGCGACGATCGGCACCGGCACCCGCGAGCGCCGCGGCCGCGAAGGGGACGATCGCGGCGAGGACCGCCAGCGAGCCGACGACCGCCAGCAGCTGCACCGAGAGGTGGGCGTAGCCGAGAAGCCGGTGAACCTCGCCGGCGTGGTGGAAGCCACCGTCCTCGGTCGTCTTGTAGAAGCCGAGGCCGGCGAGGGCGAAGAGCAGCCAGCAGGCGAGCACACCGACCGCGGCGGCACGGACCCGGTCGGCGGCCGGAACCGCGGCACCGCGCAGCTCGGGACGCGGCCGCAGGTGAGCCAGCGCCGCCCCTTTCGCTAGGTCGGCGACGGTCGAGACGCGCACCTCGGAGTCCTCCAGCAGCGCCTCCATCTCCTCGCCGTAGCGCCGCCGGTAGGCCAGCGGGTAGAGGGCGAGGACACCGCGCGCGAGCGCCCTCACGTCGCCGCCTCCGCCGCCAGCCGGTTAAGCCCCGTCCGCACCACCCGGTCCAGCGCCCGCAGCTGCTCGTCGAGCGCCGTCGCCCCCGCCGCGGTCAGCCGGTAGGGCCGGCGCCGGTCCTCTGCAGGCAGCGCCTCGATCAGTCCGCGCTCCTCGAGCCGCGACAACGCCCCGTAGAGGGTGCCGGGGCCGAGGCGCACGCCGGCGACCTCCTCGACGTCCCGGGTGATGGCGTAGCCGTGCTTCGGCCCGGCGGCGAGGCTGGAGAGCACGAGCAGGCCCGGATCAGTAGATCGCTCGCTGATGTATCGCATTGCGTAATAGTAGCGGCTTCAGGCGAGCCTGCAATCATCGAGCCCAGATGGCCCGTGGATAGACAGCCCGAGCTGCTGACCTTGCAGAGACTCGAGCGGCGCCGCGGGGAGACCTGGCAGGGGCTCTGGCTTGCTCCGTTGCTGACGATCGTCGCCCAGGGATTCCTGCTGATCGTGCTCGCCGACGAAACCATCGGCTGGCTCGCCCGCGCCGGGGTGCTGGCCGCCGCGCTGGCCTCCGCCCTGGCGGCGGCCTGGTCGGTCCTGCGCGCCCACGCCCGCGAGGTCCAATACAGCGAGGCGATCGACGCCGAGCTGGCGGCGACCGCGGTCGGCGACTACGCCGACGTCCGCGCCGCCGCCCTCGCCCGGCCCTCCCGCCGCCCCCCGGCCGCGGCCCCGGCCCGGCCCGGCGCCGAGATCGCCGAGGTCGAGATCGAGGTGACGGAGGGCGAGGGAGCCGCGGTCGAGGCGGAGGAGCCGCAGGCCGCCGCCGACAGCGAGGACGCCGGCGACAGCGACGGGGAGGGCAAGACCGAGGTGCTCGACCCGACCCCGACCCCACCGCCGCCGCCGATCGAAGAGCCGAAGCAGAAGCGCGAGGACTGGGTCCACCGCTGGGACCGCCACCTCGTCTGGTGGGCGGCGGGCGAGTCCCACGCCAAGTCCTACATGGCCTGGATCGCGACGCTCGGCGTCTTCATGCTCGCCGACGTCGCCGTCTACCTCGGCTCG
>JAFDWC010000281.1 GCA_018268655.1 Actinomycetota bacterium | reverse complement strand
CTGCACCGTAGCGCGCCCGCGCTTCGCCGAACTACGACGGACCTTCGTCCCTTGTCAGCTTCAAGCCAAGGGGGGTGGCGATTCGGTGTCGTTGGAGGGCGTCGGGGTCCCCTCCCAAAACACTCCAGCGGAGCCGCAGGCGGAGCGTTTTGGGAGGGGACCCCGAGGACCCTCCCCCGCCAACCCCGATCCCTCGATCACCACGACTCAGTCCAGCAACCCAGCTTCTCGCGCCCCCACCGCCATCTGAATCAGCGTCTCCTGGGCGTCGAACCTCGGCACCCAGCCAAGCTCCTGCCGGGCCTTTGCGGTGTCCATCAGCACTTCGTGGTCGTAGGCGATCGCCCACTCGAGTTGGGGGCTGAAGAAGGCGAGACGGCGGGCGAAGCCGCCGCCGAGGCTGGCCAGCGGGCGCGGCACCCGGACCGAGTGCCAGCCGATCGCGCGGGCGACGTCGCCGAGGGTGATGGTTCCGGTGCCGGCGAGGTTGTAGGCGCCGGGGTCGCCGGCACCCTCGATCGTGGCGGCCAGCGCCACCGCGACGTCGTCGTGGTGGACGAGCTGGAAGTGGACGCCGCTGTCGGGGAGGACCGGCGCGAGGCCCGGGACGCGGCCGGCCCAGCGCCGCAGTTTCGGCAGCGGGTCGCCGAGACGGGCGCTGCCCACCACCCGGTCGATCAGCATCGTCGCCTGCGGCCCGGCGACGACGCAGGGGCGGAGGACGTAGGCGGCGACATCGGAGCCGTCGAGCGAGTCGGCCAGCGCCGCCTCCAGCTCGGCCTTCTGCGCCGAGTAGTAGAAGCCCTCGCTGCCCCGCGGCGGCACGCCCTCGGTGATCGGCTGCGGAGCGTCAGCGTGGAAGCCGTAGGCGGCGACCGATGAGGCGTAGACCAGCCGCTTCACCCCCGCCTTGCGGGCGGCGGCGAAGACGTTGCGGCTGCCGATCAGGTTGACCCGGCGGGTCTGGCCGCGGCCGCCGAAGATCGAGAAGGCGAGGTGGACGACGACGTCGGCGCCCTCGAACAGCGCCGCCAGCGAGTCGCGGTCGAGGACGTCGCCGCGACGGTAGGCGACCTTCTGCCAGCCCGCGAGCTCGGGCCGGAACGGGCGGCGGGCCATCCCCCGCACCGACTCGACCGCCTCGACTCGCTCGAGCTCGCGCAGCAGCGGCAACCCGATCTCACCGGTCGGCCCGGTGATCGCGACGGTCAGTCCCAAAGGTTGGCCCCCTCCCGCGGTGCCGTCGTCAAGCGGTCGGGGTTATGCGGTAGGCGTCGAAGACGGAGTCGACGTTGCGGAGGCGGGAGACGCAGTGCTTGAGCTGCTCGGTGTCCCCCACTTCGACCACGAAGCGGTTCTTGACCATCGGGTGGTTGGTGGTGCAGGTGGCGCCGATGATGTTGATCCCGGCCTCGGAGAAGGTCCGCGAGAGGTCCTCCAGCAGGCGGGCGCGGTCGTAGGCGTCGATCTGCAGCTCGACCCGGAAGGAGGCCTCGTTCTCGCCTTCCCAGCTGACCTCGACGAAGCGCTCGGGCGCGCGTTTCAGCGCCTTCAGATTGCGGCAGTCGGTGCGGTGGATGGTGATCCCGCGGCCGAGGCTGACGTAGCCGGCGATCGCGTCGCCGGGGACCGGGCGGCAGCACTTGGCGAGCCGCACGGCGACGTTGTCGGCTCCCTTGACGGCGATCCCGTAGTTGGAGGCGTCCTTGATCCGGCGGGCGCGGTCCTCGCCGCGGCGGTCGGGCGGCAGCGAGGTGGGGTCCTCGTCGACCGCCCCGCCCTGCTTCAGCCGCTGGATCAGCTTGTTGGTGACGGTCTTGGTCGAGAGCTTGCCCTGGCCGAGGGCGATGTAGAACTCGGTTGCTTTTCGGTAGCCCATCTCGCGGAAGAGGTCGGCCAGGAGAGCCGAGCCGGAGACCTTCTGCATCGGGATGCCGCGGGTCCGCAGCGCTTCCTCGAGACCCTCGCGGCCGCGCCGCTCGGCGTCCTCGCGCCGTTCCTCTTTGAACCAGGCGCGGATCTTGTTGCGGGCGCGGCTGGTCCGCACGGTTTTCAGCCAGTCGCGCGAGGGGCCGCGGTTCTGCTTCGCGGTCAGCACCTCGACGATGTCGCCCGACCGCAGCTGGTAGTGCAGCGGCACGATGTTTCCGTTGACCTTGGCCCCGACCGTGCGGTGGCCGACGTCGGTGTGGATCGCGTAGGCGAAATCGAGCGGGGTCGAGCCGGCGGAGAGGTTCTTGACCTCCCCCTTCGGGGTGAAGACGAAGACCTCGTCCTCGAACAGGTCGACCTTGAGCGATTCGAGGAACTCGGCCGGGTCCTGTTCGGCCTCGGC
>JAFDWC010000280.1 GCA_018268655.1 Actinomycetota bacterium | reverse complement strand
GTAGAACTGCTCCTCGACCGAGAGCGACCAGAGGTGGTTGAGCGGGCCTTCCGGCGCGAAGCGGGCGAAGTAGGAGACGTTGCCGAGGATCTGCTCCCAGTTGTTGACGTAGAAGACCGAGGAGAAGACCGCCTTGCGGAACTGGTCGGGCTGGGCCGGCCCGAACACGGTCACCCAGAAGACGACGATCGCGAGCATCACGAACAGCGCCGGCAGCAGGCGGCGGGCGCGGCCGAGCCAGAACTGGGCGAGCTTGATCTTCCCCCGCCGCCCGAGCTGGTTGAGGAGGATGTCGGTGATCAGGTAGCCGGAGAGGGTGAAGAAGATGCCGACGCCGAGGAGGCCGCCGGGCGCCCAGCCGAAACCGAGGTGGAAGGCGATCACGGCGAGAACGGCGATCGCTCGCAGGCCGTCGAGCCCGGGCATGTAGCGCTGGTTGCGCTTGACTGGTTCGGGCATCGGCTCTACCCAATCCTAGAGCGGCCGGGTACAGGAATATTCGTGGCTGTCCCGTCCCGATCCCGCCTGCCACGCCCGAAACGGAGGATTAGATGTCGCCCCCAACCAGCCTTCCCACCCGCCGCCTCGGCGACTCCGCGCTGGAGGTCTCCGCCGTCGGCCTCGGCTGCAACAACTTCGGCTGGCGCAGCGATCGCGAGGAGACCGGCGCGGTGCTCGAGGCGGCGCTCGCCGCCGGCGTCACCCTCTTCGACACCGCCGACATCTACGGCGGTGGAGGCGGCAGCGAGGCGCTGATGGGCGAGCTGCTGGAGGGTCGGCGCCAGGAGTTCGTGCTGGCAACCAAGTTCGGGATGGAGATGAAGGGCGCCGAGGCGGCGAGCGCGCCCGCCGCCCCGAGGGGCTCGCGCGACTACGTCCGCTGGGCGATCGACGGCTCGCTGCGGCGGCTGCGCACCGACCACGTCGACCTCTACCAGTACCACCAGCCCGACCAGGTGACGCCGATCGCCGAGACCCTGGCGGCGCTCGCCGAGCTGGTGGAGGAAGGCGTCGTCACCGCGATCGGCTGCTCGAACTTCAGCGCCGCCGAACTCGAGCAGGCGGACCAGGTCGCGCGCGAGCGCGAACTCCCCCGCTTCGTCACGCTGCAGAACCATTACAGCCTGCTCGAACGCGGGATCGAGGCGGAGGTTGCGCCGGCCTGCGAGCGGCTCGGGGTCTCGATCCTCCCCTTCTTCCCACTCGAAAACGGCCTGCTGACCGGCAAGTACAGGCGCGGCGAGGCGGCCCCGGCGGGGACCCGGCTGACCGGCACCAACCCCGGCACCGACGCCCAGTTCGACGTCGTCGAGGCGATCGAGCGCTACGCAGGTGAGCGCGGGATCGAGCCGATCGACGTCGCGATCGCCGGCCTCGCCGCCCAGCCGGCCGTGGCCTCGGTGATCGCCGGCGCGACCAAGGCCGAGCAGGTGCGGGCGAACGCGGCGGCGCTGCGCTGGGAGCCGAGCGCGGAGGACCTGGCGGAGCTGGACCGGATCGCCCCGCGCTGATACGTTGCCGCCGTTGTGTCCGCCCGCGACTCGGTCTCGAAACGCCCGCTGCTGCTCGCCGCCCTCGCTGCGGCGGCGCTGGCGCTGCTGATGCTCGCGGCGGGCGGCGCGGCCAGGGCCGCGGCGGCGACCTGCCCGACCTTCAAGGTCCTTCACAACGACCGCATCGGTCCCGCCAGCCTCCCTGCGGGGACCTACGCGGTGACGACCGAAGACGTCGGCCTCGGCTGCTCGACCGCCTCCCAGCTCTTCGCCCGCTTCCTCGAGGACTACGACGGCAGCCTGCCGATCCCCTGGAAGGTCGTGGCCCGTGGCAGCGGCAAGGCCGCCTTCACCCGCGGCGGCCAGGCCGGCTTCTCGGTCGCCCGCGTCGGCGGCTCCGAAGAAGGCGGAGCCAACACGCTGCTCGGCAAGCTCTGCCCGGACACCTTCACGGTCAACGCCGACGCCCAGGTCGGCCCGCTGCTCTTCCCGAAAGGCAGGTACCTGGTCTACCTGCCGACCGGGACCGGGATCACCTGCAACCGCGCCGCCGTCCTCTTCACCCGCTTCCTCTCCGGCGGCAGCCAGCTCCCCTTCCCCTGGAAGCTGAAGAACCAGACGGCCACCTTCTACAAGTCGTCGAACCCGACCCGGTCGGCATTCCGGATCGAACCGTTCGCCGGGAGCTGAGCGTCTAGGCAGGGTCCTCCGCCGGGGAGGGGGTCGGGGGACCCTCCTCTCTCGGCCTGTCGGCTGGGGAGCATTCGGGCTACGCCCCGGTCGAGCTCCGGCCTCAGCCGCAAAACGTTCGGAGGGTCCCCCGACCCCCTCCTGAGAAAAGTCTGTCCAGCTCCCCGGCCCCGAAGCACGGAAGCTCAGGAAAACA
>JAFDWC010000027.1 GCA_018268655.1 Actinomycetota bacterium | reverse complement strand
CTCTACATCGACGACCTCGGCTCCGAGCGCCGCACCGACTGGGTGGTCGAGCAGCTCTACGCGGTGATCAACGAGCGCTACGAGGGCCGGCGCTCGATCCTCGTCACCAGCAACGCCCGCGGCGACGTCGACCGCGGCACCACCGAGCTGCGCGAGCAGATCGGGGCGCGCACGGTCTCGCGCCTGATCGAGATCTGCGGCGACCCCTTGCCGCTGTTCGGCCCTGACCACCGCGAAGCCACGCCCGCCAGGCTGGCTGGCTGAAGCGCCGGCCGCGCATCTTCATAATCAGCTGCGTATGCCTGGAGTGGTGATAGTGGGCGCCCAGTGGGGCGACGAGGGCAAGGGCAAGGTCACCGACCTGCTGGCCGAGGACGCGACGATGATCGTGCGCTTCCAGGGCGGCAACAACGCCGGCCACACGATCGTCCGCGACGGCCGCGAGTACAAATTCCACCTGATCCCCTCAGGGATCCTGCACCAGGACAAAACCTGCGTGATCGGCAACGGCGTCGTCGTCGACCCGCGGGTGCTGCTGGGTGAGATCGACGACCTCAAACGGGCCGGGGTCGGCGTCGCCAACCTCCGGATCTCCGCCAACGCACACCTGATCATGCCCTACCACGTGCTGCTCGACACCGCCGGCGAGACGAAGCTGGGGAAGAACTCGATCGGGACGACCCGGCGCGGGATCGGCCCGGCCTACGCCGACAAGGCACTGCGGCTGGGAATCCGGGTCCAGGACCTGCTCGACGAGAAGATCCTGCGGACGAAGATCCGGGCGGCGCTGGAGCCGAAGCAGCAGGCGCTGCGCGAGCTCGGCGTGCAGCGGCGCAAACTGCGGCGCGAGGGCAACGACGAGGCCCGCGCCGCCGCCGCGCTCGGCCCCGACCCGCGGCTCGACGTCCACTCGATGGTCGAGGAGCACGTCAACTTCGGCCACCGGCTCGAGCCCCACATCGCCGACACCGCGCGGCTCTGCTGGGACGAGCTCGACGCCGGCCACCGGGTGATCTTCGAGGGCGCCCAGGCGACCCTGCTCGACCTCGACCACGGCACCTATCCGTTCGTCACCTCCTCCAACCCGATCGCCGGCGCGGCAACGGTCGGCGCCGGCGTCGGCCCGACCGACATCAGCGAGGTCTGGGGGATCGCCAAGGCCTACACGACCCGGGTCGGCGCCGGGCCGTTCCCGACCGAGCTCGAAGACGAGATCGGCGAGCGGATGGTCGAGGCCGGCCACGAGTTCGGGACGACGACCGGCCGCCGGCGACGGGTCGGCTGGCTCGACCTGGTCGGCCTCCGCTACGCCGTCCGCCTCAACCGGATGGACGCGCTGGCGATCACCAAGCTCGACGTCCTCCGCGGGCTCGGGCCGCTGCGGGTGGCGGTCCGCTACCGCTCGCGCGAAGGCGCCGAGCTCGACAGCTTCCCCTACCACCAGTCGATCCTGCACTCGGCGACCGCCGAGTACGAGGAGCTGCCGGGGTTCGACGAGGACGTCGGCGACGCCCGGACCGAGGCCGAGCTGCCGGCGGCGGCGCGGGATTACCTCGCCTACATCGCCGAGTTCGTCGGCGTCCCGGTGCGGCTGGTCGGGGTCGGCCCGGATCGCGAGCAGACGATCCGGATCGGCGATTAGCGACCGGATCGGAAACTTTTCGGTACCCGCGTAGCGCTCCTTTTCGCTCCTTTACGGGTTTGTGTTGATGCCCCGGACAGGGTTTACGAACGCCGAATTATTGGTAGTTTGCGCCCCGAGGGAATGCATCACGAATTCACGTAACGGTTTCACCGCAACGGCTCGCAGGGGTCGCTGCAAAAGGAGAGAGACAGGGAAATGCGCAAGCTCTTGACGTTGTCCGCCGCGGTCTGCGCCCTGGTTGCGCTGACTGCCGTCGGCCTCGCCAGTGCCGCCGGGGAAGGCCCGGTCACCGTGCAGGTGGGGAACCTCGTATTCACCGCCAACGGTGGCTTCACTCCGAAGGCGCTGTCGAAGACCAAACAGACCCCGATCACGTTGACGGCCTCGGGCTCGATCGCGACCGCCGACGGCACCCATCCGCCGGCGCTGAAAGAAGTCGTGCTCGAAACCGACAAAAACGGCGAAGTCAACGTCAAGGGCATCCCGACCTGCACCTCGGGCAAGCTGCAGTCGCGCGACACCAAGGCGGTCGAAGCCGCCTGCGGGTCGGCGATCATCGGCGAAGGGCAGACCACGGTCCAGGTGCTGTTCCCGGAACAGAAGCCGTTCAACGTCAACTCGAAGCTGCTCGTCGTCAACGGCGGCTTCAAGGGCGGGACGACGACGCTCTACATCCACGCCTACTTCAACGCGCCGATCACCGGGGCGATCGTCACCACGGTGAAGATCAAGAAGCACCCGCACGGGCGCTTCGGCCTCAAATCGGTGGCGACGATTCCGAAGATCGCCAACGGCGCCGGCTCGGTGACGAGCTTCAGCCTGAAAATCAACAAGGGCATCAAGCGCAACGGGAAGGTCTTCAACCCGCTGACCGCAAAATGCACCGACGGCAAGCTCCAGGTTCACGTCCTGGCCAAATTTGCCAGCGGCCCCGCTGCGGCGACGGAAATCATCCGCGCCTGCACGCCGAAAGGCTGATTGCGCAGGGAGGCGGCGACAATCGCCGGATCACCGAAAGGGGCGGCCTTCGGGTCGCCCCTTTTTGTTCGTCGAGGGGCGTTCGGAGCAGGGGAGATGGCGTAGCCTGAGCCCCCCGATGCGACCGCTGGCGCTCCGCTTCGTGCCGCTGCTGCTCGCCCTCGCGGGCGCCGTCGGCGCGGCCGCGTCTCCGGCGAGCGGCGCCGGCCCGCCCTGGGGCACCGGCTGCATGCCGACTCCGGCGGGCGCGATCCGGACCAGCGAAAACTGCGGCTCGAGCTTGCTCGACGGCCGCGCGGTCCCGCCCCCGGGCGCGCCGCCGGTGGTGCGGCGGGTGGTCGCCGCCGCCAACCACATCGACGGCCGCCCCTACGTCTGGGGCGGTGGTCACCTCAGCTTCGTCAGCAAGGGCTACGACTGCTCGGGCGCGGTCGGCTACGCCCTCCACGCCGGAGGCCTGCTGGCGACGACGATGGTCTCCGGCCAGCTCGCGGCCTGGGGCGAGCCTGGCACCGGCAGGTGGATCACGGTCTACGCCAACGCCGAACACGTCTTCATGGTCGTCGCCGGTCTGCGCTTCGACACCCGCGACGACTGGCCAGGGGTCAGCGGCCCGCGCTGGAAGATGGGGATGCCCGAACCGAAGTTCCTCTCCCGCTTCGCCGTCCGCCACCCGGCGGGGCTCTAGAGCCAAAGTCTCTTGATAAGTAGAGACTTCTGTCCATATAGTTGTCGCTGACGGGCAGCCCAGCAGGGAGGGACCCATGGGGTACGACGCAGGGGCGCTTGCGGTGGCCGAGCTCCGCTTCCGCGAGGGAATCTGGGACGCGGCGCCGAGCGACGCGATCGAGGAGCTGGAAATCCGCAAGCGCTGGTTCGGGCCGGTCTTCGCGACGATCTGCGCCGGTCTGCCGGAAGCGAGCGTGATGAACGCCGTCCAGGGCGCGGCCGAGCCCGGAGCGGTCGCCGAGGGCCACCTCGCCCGGGCGGTCGAATGGATGCGCACCCGCGAGGTCGACTACCTGGTCCAGGTCGTCTCCGAGCGCCCGCAGAGCGTGGCGGCGGAGGCCTGGCTCCGCGAGCGCGGCTACGAACGGGGGCCGACGATGCGCCGCTACGTGCGGCCGGTGAGCGGGCCGAGAGCTGGCGCGGTGCCCGCGGTCGAGGTCCGCGAGCTGACCGCCGCCGAGACCGAAGGAATGTCGCTGATCTTCGCCGAGGCGGTCGGGATCTCCGACCTGGCGACGGTTCCCCTGCTCGGCCTGCCGGCGCTCGAGGGATGGCACTGCTACGCGGCCTATCTCGACGGCTACGAGGTCGCCTGCGGGGCGATGCTGATCGACGGCGGGATCGCCGTCCTCGGCCTCGACGCGACGACGCCGCGGGCCCGCCACCACGGCTGCCACCTCGCCCTGATCCGCCGCCGCCTCGCCGACGCGGCGGCGGCCGGCTGCCGGACCGTGCTCGCCGAGTCCTGCGAGGCCCCCGCGGACCGCGCCGGCGCCGGGCGCAACTTCCAGCGCTCCGACTTCCGCGAAGCCGGCCGTAGCGTCGGCTGGCGGCGGCCGGGGCTGCGGGGGTGAGGAGGGTAAGGGTTGCGCCGGAGACCGCGCTGCGATAAATGGAGCCGGTGGCAGCGGGCTCGACGATCGTCTTCTTCCCCGAGGGAGCCTTCGGGCCGACCAACAATTGTGTGGGGATCGGCGACGTCCTCCGCCAGCGCGGCCACCGCGTCGTCTTCATCGTCGAGGAGTCCTTCGCCGGGACGCTCGAGGAGAAGGGCTTCGAGGAGCGGCTGATCCGGCTCACCCCGCCGCCCGAAGCCGAGGAAGTGCCGGGCCAGTTCTGGAAGGACTTCATCCGCGATACCGCCCCGGTCTTCCGCGAACCGACGATCGAACAGCTCGGCTCCTTCATCGCCCCGACCTTCCAGGCCTTGATCGACGGCGCCAGATACGTCGATGACCGGCTCCACCAGATCTTCGACGAGCTGCGGCCCGACGTCGTCGTCGAGGACAACGTCGTCACCTTTCCGGCCCTCCTCACCTCGGGGATCCCCTGGGTGCGGATCGCCTCCTGCAACCCGGCGGAGATGAAGGACCACCTGATCCCGCCGCCCTTCTCCGGCTACGCGACCGCCGACAGCCGCGAGTGGGACACCTTCTGGGCCGCCTACAGCAACACCCTGCAGGACATCCACGACGACTTCGGCGAGTGGTGCGAGGAGCGCGGGACGCCGGCGCTGCCCCGCTACGACTTCATCCACGAGAGCCCCTGGCTCAACCTCTACCTCTATCCGGAGGGGGTCGACTACTCACGCGCCCGGCCGCTCGGCCCGCACTGGCAGAACCTGCAGGCGAGCGTCCGCGGCACCGACTCGGCCTGGGACGTGCCGGAAGCGATGCGCGACTCCGACCTTCCCCTGATCTACCTCTCGATGGGCTCCCTGGGCTCGGCCGACGTCGAGCTGATGCGCAAGCTGATCGCCGGGCTCACCGACGCGCCCTACCGGGTGATCGTCTCCAAAGGGCCGCAGGCGAAGGAAATCGACCTGGCCGCCAACATGGCCGGCGCCGAGTTCCTGCCTCAGACCTCGATCCTCCCGAAGATCGACCTCGTGATCACCCACGGCGGCAACAACACCGTCACCGAGTCGCTCTACTTCGGCAAGCCGATGATCGTCCTGCCGATCTTCTGGGACCAGCACGACAACGCCCAGCGGATCGCCGAGACCGGCTTCGGGGTCCGCCTCGACACCTACCAGCACGAGCCGGAGGAGCTGAGGGAGGCGATCGACCAGCTGCTAGGCGATCGCGAGCTCGGCGATCGGCTTACTGCCACCTCGGCCTCCCTCCGCGCCGCCGCCGGCACGCTCAAGGCGGCCGACCTGCTCGAGCGCGTGCTGCGCGAATAGCGCTTCCGGCACCGCGCGCCGACCCGGCCGGCCTCGCCGCTGGCCTCTCGCCTAAGCTGGAGCGCCCGCAACTAATCGTCTACTAAAGGAAGGAGCGATTTCGTGTCGGACCCCAAGCCCGGGTCGCAGAAGACGGATCCCCTTGACCCCCCAACCGGCAAGCCACACGTGAAACCTCTCAACGCCCGCTTCGCCGCTCAGTTGCGCCGTGAACGTCACGCCGCCGGCCTCTCCCAAGAAGAGCTCGCCTTCCGCGCCAACCTCCATCGAACCGAGATCGGCCTGCTCGAGAGGGGCCTCCGTTCACCCGCCCTGGCAACGATCGTCAAGCTCGCCAGCGGCCTCGAGGTCTCCCCCAAGAACCTGCTCGAAGGAATGGCCTGGCACCCCGGCAAGGACGGCCAGAAGGGCCGCTTCGAGATCACCCCGTTCCCCGAGCACGAAATCCCGCCCCCGCGGGTAAAAAGGAATAAGGACAGCTGATCTCGGACCCCTCCGCTTGCTCGCGGCCCGCAGGGGCCGCCAGCGGGACGCTTCTTTGGTCTTGGCGGAATGCTGATTGGCGCGAGCGCTATGGCTGCCCACACGGCCCGATTCCGTAGGCTTCGGCCTCAGCTCGAGCGCGTGCGAAGGGGTGCTTGAAGTCCAGCTGCGCGTCGTGGAACCATTTCGCGTCCGTCCGGGATTTCTTCACGATCGATTCGACTTCATCGAGGATCGATTCGATCGTCTCTTCGTCGCCGCTGGGAAGGCCGAGCGCCCTCACTTCTTCGAGCTCTTTGATGAAGGTGGGCTCGAAGAGTCGCGCCGTGACCGCCATTTCAACCTCTTCGACCGAGCTGGCCGGATGCGTGCTCGTCTGCTTGGTCAGCGCCGCCATCGCCTCTGGCAGGTATTCCTTCGAGGCTCGTTCGCAGATCGCATTCGCCTTCCTGATGAAGGCCGCTTTCGAGATGCCGGGTGCGGACGCCGTCGCCGTCGCTTCGGTCGACCCCGACCCACCACATCCCGCGAGCGCTATCAGCAACCCGAGGCACGCCAGAGCGAGACCCAAGCCAGTCTTCCCGCTTTTGCACAGCATAATCCGAACAGTCTACTACTTTTGTGTGCTCCCGAGCCCTCCTCCGCGTGCTCGCGAGCGGCTAGCGCTTGGGTCGCCCGCCGTGGGAGCTCTGCTTCTTGCAGCTGTTCCTGATCTTGGTCGAGAAGCTGTAGCTCTTACCGTTCTGGCCCGCGAAGTTGATGTTCGCCTGCTGATCCGTACGGCAGAGGCTGGCGCTGTTCACCAGCAGGCCTTCCTTGCCACCCTTCAGGTTCAGGGTGAACTTCGTCACCGGAGCATCGGGCACGGTCGCGAAGGTGGTCTTGATACGTCCCGTTTCTCCGTGCACCACCGAATGGACCTGGCCGACCAGGACGATTTCGAATTGACCTTTGAGGTCGGCAACGATGTCCGGCAACAGGCGTTCGCCGCCGTTCGAGCGGAAGTAGACGGGTCCTTCCAGCGGTTCGTCCAAGATCGGGGTCACGGCCCGTGCGGTACCGAGTATCGACTTCTTCGGGCATGCGTTCTGATTGAACTGGACCCGGGTGCAGGGACTGTTGACGTGGCCCTGGTCGATGAACGTCGTCTTCGGCAAGAGGACCGACGCTCGCGCAATGTTCGCGTACCCCGGCCCGGAGGGATAGGGATAGGTCAGCACCGAGCGAAGCCCTGGGTACTGCGTTCTCTTGGTCCCACCCTTGAATTCGAGCGACAGCTTCGGCTTGAAGCCAAGAGAGGCGCAACCCGCCGCCTGATAGCGCGCCCCTCTACCAACGACAGAGTCGTCCGAAGGGCTGAGAGGGTCTGCGCCGCTCCCGAGGAGCGTCGCCTGAACCTGATTCGGTTCACAACTCGTGGAGTTGAAGGTGAACTTGCTGCGATCCAGGTAGACCCGCACTTCCCGCACCTGCAGCGGAATCCCCTTGAGGATGCGCGGGATCGGTTCAGAATGACTGCCGTCGATCTGAACTTCGGCAGTTTCCGGATTCACGGTCAGCGCCTCTCGGGTCACCACCGTGCCGATATCGAAGGGCCCAGCAATTCCCGGCGTGATCACGGCCACAGAAAGTGGGTCGCCGCCGAAGGGGCCGGCCAGGTAGACCTTCCCCGGCACATAGGTCAAATCGCCGCCGGCGCCGACCCCGATCAGGACCCTGCCGATCTGGCTGCTTTCGGGACAACTGGGTTCGGCCAACTCGGCAGCGCCGCTAGACGCCGCCGCTTTCGCGAGCGCCGCATCCGAGCATTTCGCGATCCCGGAGATGTTCCCGCTGAGGCCCGGCGGCAGGACCGCGTTGATGCGGGTCAGCTCCTGTTCGCCGTCGTTCCGAGCGATGCGCATGTAGAAGGGCGAATAGGAGGAGCCCTGATTGCTAGCGGTTCCCGCTTCGAACTGCGGCTCGAACGGCGGGCTGCTCGAGCACGGCCCGCCGCCCGGCCCAGACGAGATCGTGAAGTGTGCGGTCGCCCTATACGGAGTCGCAGGGTTTGCCCATGGGGTCAGCAACGCCTGCGTTTCGTAGCTTCCGCAGCGCGCCGGCGTGACCAGCGGTGCCCGCGCTCCTTCGCGAAAGCGGAGCGTGAAATGCGAGACGGGGTACTGCGGCAGTTCGTCGAACGTCCCTTTGAGCTGGCCCGTCCGAGGATCGGGTTCCGCCTTTCCTTCCAGCTTGAGCAGGATGCCCATTTCCGGTTCTTCCAGCGTCGCGTAGAGGCCGATCAACGTCCCAAACCGATTCCTGAACGGTTCTGCGACGAACAGGCTCCCTTTCAGCAGCTTCCCTTCGAGGAGCGGCGTCGTCGCTTCAACCGTCCCGATCTTGGAAGCGCCCGGGCAACTCACCCCTCCCAATCTCTGTGCCCTGAACTGCTCCGGCGAGCAGGCGACCAGGCCGTTCGCCACCGCTGGATTGGCCGAGACTCCTTCTGGAAATGTGATTTCGGCCTTCTGGATATCCGACTGCGCGATTCCGTTCGGACTATTTATCCCTTCGTCGGCGACACCGACTTCGACCGTCAGGCCGGTTGCAGAACTAGACGCGTGACTCGAGGGTTCGGCGGCGACGCGAGGGCCGAAGGCAAGGCTGCCGCAGCCGGTCGTCCCGGCAGCCGAGGCCGGACTCCTCAACCAGCTGTCCGGTTGCTCCCAGGAGGACACTTCGAACAAGGACTGCAGCGCCGCGGTGCAGGAGCGCGGCATCAGCAGGAACGGCTTTTCCGGAAGGTGGAGCGAACACCCGCTTCCGCACCCGCGTTCGGCGTCGTGGCTCGGAGCGGCGGGCGTCCCCCAGATATGGAGGATGCTTCCGTAGAAGTAGGTCACCTCTGGAATATTTTCCAGCGATGCGACGAGATTGAACGGCGGTTCCGGGTTCACGTGCAGCGCAACGGCGATCGGCACGGTCAGGGCTTTGAAGCCGATCTTCGCGACCATGCCCGGCGCTGGCTGGAGGTTGTAGACGTATACCTGAGCCGGTGCTCCTTCTCCTCCCGAGAACACCTGACCGGTACCGATCTGGGACGACGGCGGGCAGACTTCGGCCAGAAAGTCGGCCGAGCTGCAGTATGGCGCCGCCGTCGGGTTCCCGGCGAATCCGGCCGGGAAGCTGATCCTCAATCCTTTCGAGTTGCCATCGGGGACCTTGAAGCCAACCCCCGGATCTTCGACCGTATTGAAGAAGAGTTCGTTCACCATTTCGTACGGATGCGATCCCGCCTGGGTGGTATCCGAGCCGTCGGATTCATGAAAGAAGAGCTGCGCTTCCGATACGCCAAACGCAGCTTTCGCCGGCGACGCCGTCGCGGCAGCCGCGATCAGCAAAAGACAGGCCATCACCAGGGACCGCTTCATCGACTCGCCCTCCCGCTCTTACCGGACTGCCGCTTCTTCGATCCGTTCTTCTTCTTGCCCTTCGACTTCTTCTTCACGCACTTGGTCTTGCCATGAGCCTTGACCTTCTGCTTTCCGCGGGGACACGAATGCTGGGCGCCCGACTTCACATTGCCCTTCCCTTGGAAGGTCATGCTCCCCGGCGACGAGTCGGCAGGCGGCTGGTTGGGCACCTGACACACCGAGCCTTCGCAAGGGGTGGCTGACGCGGGAGGAGGCGCGAAGCCACCCCCTTCCCGGACGTCGTAGAGGTCGTAGAGCCCGGGGTCCTGCGAGACCAAGCTTGCGTTGGTCCTGATGAAGACGTCCGACCCGTTGGAGCTAGCGTCGATGAATTCGGCCGGTTCCGGGCTCTGCCCGGAGGAAACCAGGCTGATACATCCCGAGCCTTCTTCGACATAGCGTTCACCACCGCTTTCAATGCATTGCGCCCTGCTGGTGACCCGTTCCCACTCGTAGACGTCCTCGACCCCATTGGTGTCCCTCGGGACGAGGCGATCGAAGCTTTCGAAGAAGATTCGGCGCCCGGAATCCGACAACGCCCGCGGCGCCCTCAGCTCTTCAGTCCAGCCAGGAAGCATGCCGGCCGCCCAGAGCCCCAGGGAGGGGTCGAAGTTGCGCCCGGTGACGACTTCCTTGCCGATGGGCCTGGTCATCGCCGTGTTACACGAGACGCAGACGAGTTCCCCGCTGCCGCCGGCGCCTTCGGCGTCATAGAGAAAGACCTCGGCATCGGGCTGACCGCTGTTGAGATCCCGGTTGTCGAAGCCGGTGAGCTCCGCGGTCGACGCGAATGCCGCCTGCAGGCCGGTCGGCGTGATCTGGGAGGTCCGCATCCGCGGGACCTTTGCGATCGGCGAAAGCTCCTGGCGGCCTGCCCCCAGCGCCGCCACATCCCTGCTGCTCAGAGTGCCGATGAAGCGGAAGCCCTCGCCCGCTTCGTAGAAGTAGAGGTTGGGAGCGCCAGCGATCGGATCGCTCCCCTGGCTGTTCGGGCCCGGCACCGGCAGGACCGCGGTCGAGCCGAAATAAATTCGGGTGGCATCATCGCTAGCTCCGAGTACGCCCAGGACTCCTTTGGCGATCGGAGTTGCCTGGGTCGACACCGCGCCGTCTTCGCCCGTTGCTTCGAATTCGTAGAGGACCTGGCCTTCGCCGTTGGGATCGAGGCTGAAGATCGCGCGGCTCCCATCCCGATTCGCGGCCCAGAAGCGCGCTGGCCGCGGTGACACGAGTTGCGATACCCGATAGGTGCAGGCCAGCTGCGGGTCCGTGCAGACGCCGCCAGCGACTGGACTCTGTTCTTCGGCCGCGTTGACGCGAAGGAAGAGCTTCCCGGGCTGATCGCCCTGGCCGCCATTCGGTGGGAATTTCGCGTCTTCGGTGGTGCTCCAGAAGATCCGCTGACCGTTTGCCGAGACAGCGTTGCGAACGTTGTCTTCGTTGGCCGCGCCCTGTCCCCCCTGCGCCGTTCCAACCGACGAGTGGGTACAAGCCGGCTGGCCGCCGGGCAGAACGCTGACCAAGCTGACGCTTTCGCCGGTTATCTCGTAGACCTGATAGAGGCCGTGGGAGGGCACCTGACAGGCGTTGGGCGTCAGCGCCGCATCGGCGCGAACCACGGTGCTCGAGAAGTCCGCCGAGTAACCCTGGGGCTCCGGGAAATATTCGCTCGCGAACGGGGCCAGGCCGAAACCCGGCGGCGGCACGACCGTGAGCAGGTTGTAGGTCGTGCCGCCACAGTTTTCGCGCCTAAACAGGTTTGGCACGTTTTCCGGCATGCCGGATGAGAGCGCCACGTTGTTGTCGTGGACCATCCAGGCCCGGCAGAGATCCCCGCTGAAGAGCTTGAACAGATATGGGGCTTCTGAGCCGTTGGGGTAGAAGGACAGCTGTTCGCGGGGAGCGGAAATCGAGCGCGTCTGCCAACCCACCGACGGCACGCGTTCGGCCAGATACTGGCTCAGGTACGGTGCCCCGGCGGGTTCCGCGAACCCGCGGAATGCCGTAAACGTGGCGCGTTCGCCGTTTGCCGCCGCCAGATCGACGCCCGCCGTCCGCGCCGAGACGTCGCTGCTGTTTTTTTCGACGGGTGAGACCATCTCGAACGCCCGACAATTCGGCAGCCAAGCCGACGGCCCGACCCGGAACACCTGATTTGGGCAGTTCGTCCGTGGCCCGCCGGACGATTCATAGGTCCGAAAGACTCCTTCGGCGCCGGCTTCTGCGGTCGGTTCCTCCGGCCCGGAGCCGTCCGGGTCGACGCCGTACACCGGTCCTCCACCACCGCTCTTGGCCACAAAGCGGAAGCGATAGATCGCGTCCGGTTCGAGACCCGACAGCGTGATCCCGGCCGTCACCAGTCCCGCATCGACGGTTTCAGACGTCAGGCTGCTGCCGGGGGAAAGCGGCTGTTGCTGGTCACAGCCTCCCTGCGAGCACTCGCCGCGACCATATTCGACGAAGTACTTCGTGTCCGGCCAGAAATGCGGGTTGATGACCGCCTTAACCGTTGCACTTTCCACGGCCGCGGCACTGGCGTACTGGCTCGTGATCGTCGGCGGAACCGAAGGAGGAGGACAGACCGTTGGGTCGGGCGGCGGCCCGTAAGCAGCGATGAAGCTATCGACCTGGGTCGCGTTGGATGCGAGGACCTCGGTGCCGGATATACCGCAGGCTGAAGTGGCCGCGAGCCCGGTGGATGCCGTGAGCTGCTGGACACCAAACCCTGGTTCAGAACCACCGGCGTTGATTCTCTGGCAGCTGGCACTGAAGCTGAGAACTTCCGAGTGAGGGTTCACCAAACCGCCACCCTGGTTCAGCACATATACCGTCTGGCCAGCTACAGTCACCGCCCGCGGATTGGCCACTTCCATAGTACAAATAGGTTCGCCGGCCGGAGTTAGCTTGAAGACGTTCGGTTCCGACCGGTCGCTAGGGTAGGGCGTGCGCGTCACATGCGTCACATACAGATTCCCTTCTCGGTCAACTGCCAGCGACTGGACCGACTCACCCGCCACGGGGACGCTCTTGATGAAGCTGCCGGACGCATCGAACTCTTGGATTCGGTTGGTGTCTCCGACATAGATGGTCGGACCGGGCCCGGCCGCGATGAAGTTGCCGACCTCCCAGCCACCGAACTGGCCATTTTCACTACCGGGGGACCCGAATGAGAGAAGAAGAGAAGCAGATTCGCCTGCTTCCCCTGGGTCGAACTTCTCGATCCGACGCGAGTCCATATCGGTAACCCAAACGTTCCCGTCTTCGTCAACGGCCACCCCCACAGGGGTCGTCATCTGACCCGCTCCAGTCCCCCGTAGGCCGGAACGGCAGCCAGACACCGTCGTGCAGGTTTGTAATTCGGGAGCCCCGGTGCGTACGCCCCATCCCCAGGCCTTGATGAAGGTACCCCACGGGCTCAGCTCGTCTATACGAGCATTAAAAAGGTCGGCTACGAAGATGTCGCCGGTCGTCGGGTCGACGGCCACGCCACGGGGCATGACGGTTTCGCCTGCGGCGCCTCCGCATTCCCCCAGCGTGATTGCTTCGACGTCCCCGCAATTCTGTCCCTGCTGCCAGATGAGCGGAGGAACCGCCGCCCGTGCCGACTGCGTGATCACCGCCCCACCCATGAGCGCGATGCCCACACTCACGAGGCACGCCACTCGGCGATGCACTGAGTATCCCCCTGCTGCCCTCAATTCGACCCCCCTAGTGCGCCGCGGTGCGAAGCGCGATGTTCAGCGACCGCGAACTTCCCCTGACGGCAGACGATATCGGAACGAGCTTGGCGTCGTCAAGGAAATATGGCGGCCGTACGTCTAAACGGAAGGCCGGCATCGCTGCCGGCCTTCCGTCGCGCTATAGCTGGGATTCCAGAATTCAGCCCACTTCGCCGTTGATCTGAATGTCTTTGCTATTGAACGCTTTGACCGTGGTTTCTCCGGTGTAGACCGCCGTCTGCGATTCAGCGCCGCAGTTGCCCAAGGTGCCGAATGCTCGTTTCACGGCGACGCCCGTCACGTTCGCAGTCTGCACGACCGTTTTCGGGGTCGTCGCCTGATTGGCGTAGGTGACGGTGCCCAGGTTGCTCTGTTCGGCAATCGTGTACCTGCAGAGTTCGTTGCCCGCCGTGTGTTCCACCCCAGCGCCGTTGTAGACATGGATGACGACGGTCTTACCTGCCGGGCACTTGAAGTGCACCTTGCCGCCAGCTGGTTCTGTGAACAGGTAATCGCAGCCTTCCATTGTCACTGTCGCGTCGAGTGTGCTGCCGGCGATGATGACGTGACAACTGCTGTAGGTCGGCGTGATTGTGAGTTCTTTCGACGCCCCCGCCAGGGTGCCGTTGAATTCGGCACCAGCACATGTAAGCGTCCGGTTGCCGCCGATCACGAAATTGTGGGTGCTCTTCTGTTCGCCTTTGATCGTCGCCGGGTATTCGGCGGCTTTGAATTCGTTGGCTTGAGCAGCCGAGGCGACCACGACGCCGAGCGCGAGCATCGCGACCAGGGTCAGGCCGAATGCCTTGAGTTTCCGGACCATTGTCCATTTCTCCTTTGTCACGCCGCCGCTCTCCCTGCCCCCATGGACGAGGCGCGTGCGGCGAGTTCGCGGCCGATTAGATCGGCAGTGCGGCGTTGGTCAAAGAGCTTTGGAGCGATTGAGCGTCATGCACTCGCCGGGGCGACAAATGGCCCTGTAAACAACATGCGACAGAACCGCGCGCGCGCCAAGCCGAGCAGTGCAGAGGTAGGCGCCCCTAGGCAAAAGGAGAGCCCTCGAGACAAGATCTCGAGGGCTCTCCTTGTCCGGTTGCGACCGAGGACTACGGGGCCGTAACAGCAAAGCTCCCAGCCGCTGAGCCCTGGCCGGTGCCGGTGACTTCCAAGACGGCACCGGCGACTCCTGGCCCAGGGCCGCCGATCCCGGGCTGGTTGACGCTGCTGATCGTGGCTGAGATGCCTTCCGCGGCGAGTTCCGTGCCAAAGTAGATGCACAGGTAGCCGGGTTTCGCCTCTGGATTGTTCGGTCCCGCCGCCCCCGCGTGCGATTCGTCTTCGCAGTTTTCTTTTTCGCTGGCGGTCGCCGTTTGGAATTTGACGACATTCGCCGACGGCACAGCTCCTTCCTGAATCGGAATCGAGAAGCTCAACGGCGCCAGGCCATACGTTTGCCCGGGTTCGAGTTCAACCAAGCTGGCAGCCCACGTACCCGTCTCGGTCTTCTGGCTGGGGAGGACTCCGCCGGCCGTCCATGGCGACCCTTCCTTGCCTTCTTTGCCGTTGCAGACCTTTTTCTTGGCTCCGGAGCCTTCGACTTCCAACGTCGTGCCTCCGGATGGGTTGGAGCCGGGACATTCCCCGGCGGTCGCGGCCCCAAGGACGACTGACTTTCCAGCGTCCCCGGGAGCGCCGGGCGCGCCATTTGAACCGTTGGCACCATCTTTTCCTGCCGGACCCACAGGGCCCTGCGCGCCCGGCGCTCCGGGCTTCCCCGCGTACTTCTTCGCGATCTTCACGACCTGCTTTTCCTGCGACTTGGTCAAGCCGCCCGCAGCCCATGCCGCCCCGGCCATCGCGAAAACCAGCGCCGCGACGGCGATTACGCCGCTCGGGGTAATCACCCGCCTACGAATTGCGTTCAACATATTGCTCCCCTCCTGTGATCGCGGTCGACCGTGGGCGCGTCGCTGTTGATCCACGTGCCGATTGGATTGCTTCATGGCCCCTCGATTCACCTGAATGGACGTGATCGAGGGCAAATCGAAGTGAGGCGGCATCTGGGCGGAGCTGCTGGTGCCCGCTCCAGTTGGCGGCTGACGCCAGGTCGCAGATGCTCTTCAAGAGCTCGATGACCCCTCACGGCGCCAAACGCACCATCGCGAACGACTCCCCTCCCGAGGTAGCCCATTTGTCCCACCCCCTGCTTTCCCTGTCTTCTAGGCATCGGCGGTCCCAGTAAGGACCAGGCGATTTCCCAAAGTTCCCAGCCGAAGATACACGGCGAGACTTAGGCTCGCAACCCGCGCCCCGTCGATCTCCTGACCTCGCAGATAGGCAAGAGGGCCCGGCGGACCGGCCGGACCCTCTTACCGAGTCATTCCCTCACTGGGTCAGGGATAGACGATTTCGGATTCGAGGATTTCGAGGTTGTAGTTCTGGGCGGTCGCGTTGGTGCCGGCCGCGGCCGGGAACCCCGACTGCAGATTGACGGCACCGTCGATGTTGACCGGGATGAACCCGAACAGCGTCAGCACACACCCGCTCGCACCCGGAGCCGCGAACGAGTTGTCGACGAAGGTTCCGTTGTTGAACACCGTCAGAGGACCTTCGAATTTCATTTCGGGCGATTTGCCGGTGATCGGTTTGTTCGGCGCCGGCGGGTTCGTCGTGCCGGTGATCAGATTCAGCTGAATCGGATTGGCATTCGTCCCGATGTAGCAATTGTTGCCGAGAACCCCGTTGACGAGATGCACTTTGATCGGCAACTCGAGCGGTTCTTCGAAGATGTTGAGATCCGGCGTTCCCGCCAGTTCCGTCACCGCGTAGAGCGTTAGGGCTTCGCTGCCGAGGAATTCCAGCAGCCAGGTAAGGCCCGTGAGGCCGATGACACCGCCGGGGACTTTCTGTTTGGCTTTGGACATCCCCCCTTCGGCGTTGTAGCTGAAGTTCCCGAGGTTTTCATCGACGCCGCCGACCAGCGTGATCGGGTTCGTGATCGGCACGTTCTTGTTGCCCATCTGGAAGTACCCGCCGGTAATTTCCGTTCTCAGACAGACAAGGCTTTTCGGGTTTTCTTTGACGCTCGGGCAGCCGGCAAAACGTTCGTTGGGCGGCGGCGGTTTCGCCGCCTGCGCGGCCGGCACGAGTGCGGCAACGGCGATCAATGCGAGACCGCAGGCGCCAAGCACCTTCGCCAAGGTCTTCGACCTCATGAGTACTCCCTCCCACTGCTGAGTAGACCACTTATATGGCTAACCAGACTGATTGGCGTGAAGATTGCCGACTGGTCTGGCCGCCGTGACGCTACCGGGGCCGCCGCAGTATTGTCAAGGTTTCTGAGTGATGAGACTGATTTGCCCAACCTCAGGTTGAGGTGGAGGGTCGGGCTCCGCTTGACGCAGGATGCCGCTCAGGCCTTCGACGAGATCTTTGGCAAACCCGAGATCTCCACCGAGCTCGAGCCAGTCTGAGTCGCCGCTGACCAGAGCGTCCAGCCAGGCGCTGACCGATCCCACCGCCCAGGCCGAGGCATCGCCGGTCAGCTGCGCAGCCCAGGTGACCGCCCGGCCAGCCTCGACCCGGACGGTCAAGCCGACGAGCTCTGGTCCAGAGGAGCCGCGGTGAAGCTCGAAGACAAGGCGACAGACGCCCGATCGAGCTTCTGGAAGACGTATCCGCGGAATCGATAGGAGGAGGATCGCCTCCACATCGAGGCGACTCAGACTTCCGAGAGCTCCCGGCGCGTACTTCCGTTCCCAGCGCGTCGCCGCAACGACCGCCCCGGTCGAATCGCGCAACCAGTTGGTGACGCCGTATGGAGTACCGCGGTCCTTGCTCGCCACGCGCTCGATGTGCCCGCACATCCTCATCGCGGTGATGCGCCTCTCCAGCGAGGGATAGCTGACGCCGGAGATCAGCCTGTTGAGCTGCGTCAGCGAGAGCGGGGTCGCCGAGAGAACTCGGACCACCGCCGTCGACCAGCCCTCCGTCAGGGCGCTGATCGCGCCCTTCGCGCTGATCGTTCCCAGGGTGAGGGACCCTTGCGGTGACTGTTCGAGCCACGACTGCAGGGCACCCGCGACGGGAATGAGCGCTGTCCCAGCGGCGGTCAGCTCGAGCTCCACCGCGCCGGCGAAGCCGGCTTCTCTGCGCCTCTCGAGGATCCCCAGATCGGCGAGCTTCCTGAGGCGGCCACGGACCGTCGTCGGGGGCGGTGAGGAGAGGGCGCGCGCGAGCTCGGTGAGTGCCATCGGCTCTCGCTGGAGCGCTGTTATGACCTCTGCGTTGAGAGATTCAGACAGCAGGGTCAGGGCGTGAATCCCTGCGTGTGATCGTCCGGTCCGTCTGTCTGGAGAAGAAGGCCGTATATTCAAGATTTGCTGTATATAACAAACAACCGCTCCTAAGAGAAGCAGCGGGGCGAACTTTTAGCCAAGGAGTGCAAAGAATGGCGGCCATTCAAGACGGCGGGGTAACGCTCGTCACCCTCGGACCAGCGGGGACCTGCCACGAGCGCGCGGTCCACAGCTACGCGGACTTCCAGGGCATCGCCAGCTACCGCGTCGAATTCATCGAAGACTTCTTCGATGGACTGGAGAGGGTTCGGGGCCGAGGCGACGCCTTCCTGATTCAGTGCAGCGCACATCCGGGGGTCCACGAGGTGACGGAGCGCCACTGGCGAGAGGTCTTCGTCGTCGACACGTTCATCTACCCGACGAAGGCCCTGGCTGTGCTGTCCCGGCGCGACGTCGAGCGGCCAAGAACCCTCGGCCTCGTGCCGGCAACCGCCGGCTACATCGACCCGGAAGGCTGGGAGGAGATCGTCGACGTCATCTCCAAGCCAGTCGTGGCGAAGGAGCTTCTCGAAGGGCGCTACGACTCCGGCTTGACTCATCTGGAGCACTTCTACGAGCACGAAGACGAGCTGCGACTGGACCTGGAGATCGGCGAAATCGACACGACCTGGGTCGTCTACGGAACGCAGAAGCGCTTCGATGGAAAGGTGATCGGGATCCCGTCGCGGGAGCTGTTCGAGCAAGCGGAGCTCAGCTCTTCACCGCGGTGACGAAGAGCTCGAATTGGGCGGGGGTGGGCTCGCGCGGGCGGCCGCTGCCGTGGTGGCTGCGGTCGAGCTCCATGCCGACCGAGGAGTAGATCTCGCGGAGTTCCTCGAGGGTGTAGAGGCGCTGGCTGAACTCGATCCCATCGAGACCGTCGAGGACCTGGCCGAAGTGGACGGCGACCATCAGGCCTTCGAGGCGCTTCTCGCGCTTGTTCCAGCGGTGCTCGACTAGTTCGACCATCGAGCTGGCCGGGATCCAGGAGCGTTGCGGCAGGTGCTCGCGGGCGTAGAGGACGTTCGGCAGCTGGGCCAGGTTGCGGCCGCCGGGGCGAAGGGCGCGGGCGATCGTGGCGAAGGCGCGCCGGTTCTCCTCGTCGCTCTCGAGGTAGCCGATCGCGCCGTCGTTGAGGTTGAGGACGAGGTCGAACTCTTCCTCGTAGGCGAGCTCGCGGAGGTCGGCGAGGACGAACTCGAGGTCGAGCCCCTCGACTGTCGCCTCGCCGCGGGCGATCTCGATCAGCTCCGGGGAGATGTCGACGCCGACGACGGCGAAGCCGCGGCGGCGCAGCTCGAGGGCGTGGCGACCGGAGCCGCAGGCGAGGTCGAGGATGCGCTCATCGCCCCTCGGCTTGAGGATCTTCAGCGCCCGGTCGACTTCGGAGACCGTGCGATCGGTCCACGCCATCTCGGCGTTGGACGCGTCGAACGCGGTCGCGTACCAGTCCGAAGGGATCGAGTCCGCGAGTACTTCCATAGTTCTCTACTAATACAGACCCCTTGCGCTAATCGCAAGCCGGGGAGCCGCGGACGCGTCCGGGTTGCGCGAGAGGCCCGGGCTCGAGGGATAGCCGAGCCCGGGCGCTCCCACTGTGTCCGATCTCGGCTCAGGGGGGCCGGCGATCGGCGGCGCCGTCATCACTGGGGGTGAAGCTGGCGCCGTTCTTCCAACCGCCAGGAAAGCGGCTGAGAAGTGACCAGGCCTCAGTGGTGCTTCTTTCCCTTCCCCGCCTTCTTCTTGCCCTGCTTCCCGCCCTTGCAGTCGTTGGCGATCCGCGGTTGCAGCTGCTCAACTCGGCCGTTCTGCGCGGTGAAGCTGGCGGCGGCCTTCTGGGTCTTACGACAGATGTTTTCGGAGTTTTCGAGCAGGCCGTACTTCTTGCCGCCCTTCATTTCGAGGACGAATTTTTCGACCGGAGCGTCGGGGACCGCTTCGAAGGTGTTGCGTAGGCCAGCGTGCTTGGTCGTATCGATCTTGCCTTTGAGCAGGATCCGGATCTGGCCGTTCAGTTCCGCCACCAAGGCCGGCAGCTTGTATCCGAAGCCGACGCCTAGATAGACAGGCCCTTCGAGGGGCTTGTCGAGCAGCGGCGTCCACGCTTTGGCGTGGCCGTAGATCGAGCTCTTCGGACAGCTCGCGGTCTTCAGTTGCGGCTGGGTGCAGACCTTGTTGAGGTTGCCCTGGTCGAGGAACTCCGAGTGCGGGAGGCCAACCTGGGCCCGGACGATGTTGGCGTAGGCGCCCTGCTTGGGGTAGGTGACGACCGCTTTCAACGCCGGATGGCCGGAGCGCTTGGTCCCACCCTTGAGGCTGAGCTTGAGACTGGGCTTGAAAGCCAGGCTCTGGCAGCCGGCGACCTGGAAGCGGTTGCTCGGATGTGCGATGGCTCCCGAGCTCGAGATGATCGAGGATTCGATCGTCATCGGGTTGCAGCTGGTCGGATTGAGAATGAATTCCGGTCGATCAACGTTGACGCGGAGGTCGCGATAGGCGACCGGGATACCTTCGAGGATCTGCGGGAGCGGGTCGGACGAAGCGGTAACCCTGGTCGTGAAGAGGTCGACATTCAGGGCAACCCTGGTCACGACGGTCCCGAGATCGAATGGTCCCGCCTGAGCCGGTGCCTTGACGACCAGCGAGTAGGGAGCGCCTCGATAGGGCCCCGCGAGGTAGACCGCCGTCGGCGCCTTCCCGGGCTGCGGCACATAGATGGGCAGCGCACCAGCGCCCGCGCCGACGGTCGTCGTCCCCACCTGCGTGGTGGACGGACACGCCCCGACGGCAGCCTGGGCGTCTTGGCAGAGCGGGACCCCGGAAAGCTTGGCCAGGAGCCCCTCAGGCAGGGTTGCTTCGACACGGGACAAATTCTGTTCGCCGTCGCTGCGGGTGACCCGGAGCATGAACGACGAGTACCGACCGCCGACCGGATTCTCGGTACCCGCTTCGAGACCGGGCTTGAACCCACCGGTCGAACAGCCCTGGTTGACAACAACTGCGCTGTTGATCACCGTCGGCGTCGACGAGGCCCATGACGTAAGTTCCGTGCGTGCGGTGTACGTGCCGCAACTCGGCGGCGTCACCAAGGTCGCCCGAGGTCCGCCGTTGCCGCCACTGAATTGCACCGACAGTTCTTCGAACGGGAGCTGTGGGTTGTTGTCGAACGTGGCGGTGAGCTGCCCGGTCTCACGATCTGCGTCAATCCGGCCCGGGAGCTTGATCATGACTCCTTCGCCTTCAACCACGAGGTAGAGCGCCAGGAGCGTCCCGAACGGGTTGTTGTGCTCTTCGGCAAGGTAGATGCTTCCCGTAAGTGAGTGAGCCAACAAGGGCGTGGAAATTTCCGCGACACCGACCTTGGCGTTCGTCGGGCATTTGGCAGAGAGAGTGTTACCGATTCCGATCTGAGCGGGCGAGCAGGCGCCGAGGCCGTTCGCAGCAGGCGGGTTTACCGTCATCCCCGGGGGCAGTTGGACGACGACCTTCTTCAGCGTGGCCGCCGCGAGTCCATGACTGCCTTCGTTCTGCGGCACATTTATGCTTACATCGAGGCCGGCCGGGGTTTCGGCCGTCTTCGATTCCGGTCGGATCGAGACAGTCGGTTCGAACGTGAGACGGTCGCATCCAGTGACAGACTCAGGCTGTCCGGCTGCGGTGGTGAACACCCGTTCCTCGGAGACACTCGAGCCGAGCCAACCAGTCGCGGTAGCCGCGATCGGCAGGCTATTCGAGCATGCGCTCGGCATGGTCAGGAACGCTCTCCCGGTTCGGGTGACCGGGCAGCGCACACCGACTTCGCACCCAGTGCCATATTCTCCTCGAGAGAAGTCGTGTTCGGAACCTGATGGATCTCCCCACAGTTGGACCCTCGCGCCGGCGATCTTGAATTTCGAAAGCAGTTCCGTACCGGCGGCCGTGAGATGATAGTTACCGTCGAGACCTCCCCTAAGACGTACCTGCGTGTTGAGTATCTGAAAGCCTAGTTCGGCCGGCGCATCGGGTTCCGGCACCAGATTGAAGAGCGCGACTTCCGGTTCGAATCCCGGGATATCCAAGAGCAACGTCCCGACCTGCGATTCGACCGGACACGCACGGGGCGGGTAGCGGGTGGCACCTTCGAACTGAGTGCGCGTACAGCGGACGGCGGTCGCCGTAGGGTTGACAACCAGACCGGAGGGAAGGGTGAAGTTCAGCGACCGCAGCGGGTCCAACGGGCCGAAGAGTCCATCCGCGTTCAGGTTCGGGGTATCCGCCTGCACCCACAGCGTGAAGGGATGGGATCCGGCGGTCGGCGGTTCGCCCGCGGCGTCGAACGCCTCGGCCCCGAGACCGATCGGACCGGGTGCGAAGCTGAACGACGGCAAGCTCCCGCTGACCGTGGTGGCAAATTCGCTGGTTACCGATCTGGTTTCGGGACTCGACACCTGGGCGATGTTGGAGAATTCCCCAGAGCCTCCAACCTCGATCGGAATGTAAGCGGTCGCCGAACCATTTGGCGGCAGGGCAAAAGGCACTTCGCAAGACACCGTCTGGCCGGCCACCGCGCAAAGCGTCGTTTCAAGCGCCGTGGTATTCACGTTGAACGCAACAACCGCCGGTTCTGCGCCCAGGGGGACCGTGATGCCGGGGGGCAGCGTGTCAGTAATCGTTACGTTCGGGACGGCTTCGGCACCGCCGACGTTCGTGACCGTCACCCGATATTTGGGCGCCGAGCCTTGCGCACCCGATCCCGCCGCGGCTTCAGAGCCCGGAAGCAGATTCGTGGGAGTCGTGCTCTGCAGTATCTGCCAAGCCGCACTCGGCGCACCCGCCGCCGAGGCAGCCGAGGGCGCCAGCAGCGCGAGGAGCAGCATGGCTCCGCCGAGGGCGAGCGGACGCGGCGCACGCATCTGTCTGAAGCTCCACATCGTCCTCAACCCTTCCCGCCGACGAGCGCGCGCTGCGTGTGCGTTCCGCCATCATGGTTTGCTGTCTTCTTATGCTTGTGCGCCTTGGCGCCTCCACTGTGCCGCGTCTTCTTCTGCTTATGCTTCTTGTGCTTCGGTTTCGCGTTCGGCGGGCCTTCGACGCTGGCGCTGCCGGGACCAGGTGCTCCTGGTGGGCCGGAAGGCGATGCCAAGCAGCCTTCGCCGGAGCAGCTTCGTCCCGCCGTCGCGAACTGCGCGGCCAGCCCACCGTCGACCCGCACGGCGTAGGCATCCCTCGCGGTGTCCACGTCTTCCGGTACCAGTTGGGAGCTGGTGACGATGAAGGCGGCCTGGCCTTCGGCTGACGCCCCGGCGAAGAACGAAGGGTCCGGGCTCTTGCCAGTCGAGAGCAGATAGAGGCAGCCGCCCGAAACTTCCGCCTTGACGCACGACCCACCGGGAGTACCAGGTGCCTCCCACTCGTAGACGTCTTGACAGGCAGGCAGCTTATTGCCGTTGTTTGGACCATTGTTCACTTCGGCGAAGGCAGGACATCCCGAGGCTCCATTGGTATCTCCCGGAACCAGCGGATCTGGGGACTCGAAGAAGACTCGACCTCCGTTGGCGGAGAGGTTGTCGGCGAAAGTCACCATGGGATCGCCGAATGGCAGGGCGGCACCACCGCTGATGAGCTGGCTTTCGAGGTGCGCCGAACCCACGGGCGGTGCTCCGTTGCTGTCGCACGATATGCAGGTCAGGGTTCCACCCCCCGTAGCCCCAGAGGCGACCGAGTATCGGAACAACTCGCCACATTGACCTTCGTTGAAGACGCATTCAGCTCCGAAGAAATTGTGATTGTTGTAGCCGGTGAGAGAGCGGACCGAGCCAAATATCACGGTACGGCCGTCGGCCGATACTCGCGAGGATCGAATATCGGCGTTCGGCCTCACACCTCCGGCTTCGCCGAAGAAGGGTGCGTAGGACCGCGGGGAGTAGTTCAGGACATCGGGCAACCTGGCGTAGTGGGGTCCGTTTTCCAACGTCGCCACGAATTCGATGCGCGGGGGTGCCGTGGTCGCTTCGAACCTATAGAGATTTTCTCCCCCCGGCACCGCCCCGCTCGCGAGTACCCCCCGGGCGACGAAGAAGCCGGATGTCCCGTTTTCGGCGACGCCGAGAAGTCCCTGAACTTCGGCGCCATTCGGCGTTTCACCGTTGGCGTCGGGAGTGATATCAAGGAGCGTCCCGGTGGCGGCATCCCATCGGTAGAGGTCCCTCCCTTCATCGAGGCTCCCGGTGGTGGCATCTGCGGTCAGCTTCTGGGAGGACAAGAAGAAGACGCTGGAGCCGTCCGGGGTAGCCTCCTGAAACGCCGCCGGAATCTTGCCTTCCAGTCCTTCGGCTTCGACATATGGATCATGTGCGCCGGAGCCCGGAGCTGATATTCGGACCGAGGTAGGAGAGCCTGAATTCAGGCTCCGGCGAAGATAGAGCTGTCCGGTTCCTCCCGCGGTGAACACCACCTGGGAAGCGCCGGGGCCTATGGCGTTTAGAGCCTGGACCCCGAGACCGTTCCAGGCACCTCCAACGGCAGGTTCGTCATTAGAGAACCAATCGTAGGCTCCACCGAACGATCCTCCTTCCGGTGCACCCCCCCCTTCGTTCGTCGGCAGGACGCCCGCAAGCGTAATTTCGCTTGTGTCCCGGCTCCAGAGATAGAGGTTGTCCATTCCCGGCGTGGCCCCGGGAAGAAGCTGTACGGGGGTCTCGAAGAGCACGCGCGATCCATCCGTGCTGGCGCCGTCGATCGCGTACCCATATAGACCGGCAGCTGAATAGGTAGGAGGTTCTTCACGATTCGCGTTATTGCGGACGATGGTCTGCACCGACCCGTTGCTCGTATCGAGCATGAAGAGCCCGCGGCCCGCTTCCGGCCCGGTTCCCTCCAGCGACGCTTCGACGAAGGCAAAGTGATGATCAGGCGTCGCGCCGAGGTAGTGGGCTTCCTGCCCGAGCGATTGGGGGGGCATGAGTCGTTGCGTAGACCAGAATTCGCCTTCCCTCTTCGACATATAGGTCGAAAAGTCCTGAGTCCCCCCTCCCGAGGCCGGGATTCCGGTCCCCGCCTGGGTGAAGTAGGTGACGCTCGACCCGTCGTTTGCCGCCGTGAGCAGGTAGGGGAAGCCTTCGACGGAGCCGCCGTTCTTGTCGGCGGGACTTGCGCGTTCGTATGCGCGGCAATCCGGAAGGTTCGCGCCGAGGCCAGTCCGGAAGGCTTCGTTGGGGCAGGTGTCGCCCAGGGCACCGGCGGGGCTGAAGGCCGCAAGAGAACACGCCTGCGAGAGCAGCGCGACCATGAAGGCTGCCGCCAAGCCGTGACGGCGTGATGTGGCTAAACCCACGCGATGGCCGGCCTGTGGACTCAGGCTCCGAAACATCCGCCCACATCTCCCTTCGTACGCCGGAAGAGCCGGCTAATGCCGTCGCCGACCTTCGGTCCCTCGTTTCGTCCCCCGCCTTCGAGCCCATCTGCGGAGACCGCACACCTGGACCGCATGGCGCCGAGATTTAGAGCGGGCCGCCAGGCCCGAGCGATCGCAGTCGCTTCCCGCATCTGTCCCCTCCACCCAACTTCGAGTTCCCCGGCCGGCGCAGCTCCCTGCCGCTCCGTCCCCAATTTGACCGGAGCGGAGAATAGGAGCGTTCTTTTATCGATGTCAATAGGCGGAGACATTTCGGTTCGCTGATGTCCGGCCGCCGCGAGCTCCAGGCGCTGCACAGGGCGAGGATTGGCGCTCTAGAAAGCGCCAGATACGGTCAGCGGGGTCTGATTGCGAGAGCTTTTGGTATTATGTACGTCGCCTTTCTTTGGCGGCGCTCGCAATGGGATTGAGTATTTCGCCGACGCTTCCGCGACGGCTACCCTGGCTCGCACATGTCGATGACGCCGTGGGGAGAGTCGAGTGAGCTGCGGCTCCGCCGGCTGCGCCCTGGACGGGGGATTCCGCGGGAGGACGTCGAGGAGAACCAGCGGCAGCGGCTGTACGGGGCGACCGTCGCGGTGGTCGCGAACAAGGGCTATGCGGAGAGCTCGGTCAGCGACCTGATCAAGGTGGCCGGTGTCTCGCGGGAGACGTTCTACAAGTACTTCGCCGACAAGGAGGCCTGCTTCCTGGCGACGCTCGAGGTGATCCTCGCCGGCGCCACCGCGGTGACCGCGAGCAGGGTGGGACGCGAGGAGGGCAGCTGGGAGGAGCGGGGGGAAAGGGGGCTCGCCGGGTTCATCGAGCTGCTGGTCGCGCAGCCGGACGCGGCGCGGATCGCGATGGTCGAGGCGTACGCGGCGGGCCCGGCCGCGCAGGAGATGGTGGCGCAGGCGGTCGGCAACCTGGAAGCGCTGATGAGCTACGTCTTCGAGCAGATGCCGGAGCGGGCGGGGATGCCGGCGGAGTTGATCACCGGGATGGTCGGCTCGGTGCGGAAGGTGATCCACACCAGGCTGCACCGGCGAGCCGAGGACGAGCTGGTCGGGATGGTGCCCGACCTGGTCGCGCTGGCGATGCTCTACAAGCCGCCGAAGCAGCGGCTGCGCTCGCGGACGCGGGGGCGCCGGCCAAGGGCGAGCCAGCCCGGGGCGCTCGCCGGCGACGCCGCCGACAGGATCGAAGCGGCGACCGTGAAGGTGATCGCCGAGCACGGCTGGGCCGACGCGACGATCACCCGGATCGCCTCCGCCGCCGGCGTCTCGCTCGGGACCTTCTACGCGAACTTCGACAACAAAACCGACGCCTTCGAGGCGGCGACCTTCCGCCACCGGCTGCAGATGATCGCGGCGGCGCTGCCCTACTACCGCCGCGCCCGCAGCTGGCCGGAGGCGATCCGCGGGGTGGTCGGCGCCTGCCTCGCCTACTTCGAAGCCGAGAGCGACTTCGCCCGGGTGGCGACGATCGACGTCTACGCCGCCGGCGCCGCCGCGCTCGAGGCCCGCGACCGGGTGATCGAAGAAACCGAGCGCTACATCGCCGACGGCGAGCGCTACGCACCGCTCGGCAACCCGGTCGCCGCCGAGGCGATCCTCGGCGGCCTCTACTCGATGGTCGCTGAGCGAGTGCGCAAGCAGGGGACGAAGAACCTGCGCTCGCTGGCGCTGCTTGCGACCTACTCCGTGCTCGTCCCCTACCTCGGCCCCGAGGAGGCGGCGAGCGTCGCCAGCGGCGAGGAGCCGCGGCGGCGGGAGTGGGTCAGGGGCGAGGGCTGACCTCGAAGCAGACGATCAGCGAGGTGGCGCGGAACGGCTCGACGTCATCCTCCTGCAGGCGCGCCTCGACCCGGTCGCGCAGCTCCATCACCCGCAGGAAGCACTCCTCGTGGATCTGTGCCAGCTCGGTCCAGCCCTCCTCGTCGAC
>JAFDWC010000279.1 GCA_018268655.1 Actinomycetota bacterium | reverse complement strand
GACATCTCGATGCGCCGGCCGACCCTCGACGACGTCTTCATGTCCCATACCGGGACCACGATCCGCGACGCCGAGGAGGACGGCGGCCGCCAGCGGAGCCGGATGGCGGCGCAGATGATGAGCGGGATGCGGCGGTGAGCGCGGAGCGACCAAGCGTGCATATCTGGCTCTTCGCGCCGGGAGCGGAGCGCGAGGCATTGTCATGAGCGTCAGCGTCCCCGCCGACGGCGGCGCGCCCCGCTCGGGCTCGCCGGTGGTCCAGGTCCACGTGCCGGGGCGCAGCTTCCGCAGCGAGCTGCGAGCGGTCAAGGTCGTCTGGCGGCGGGAGCTGATCCGCTTCCGCAGCGACCGCCTGCGGATCGTCACCCAGCTGGTGCAGCCCCTGCTGTTCCTCTTCGTCCTCGGCTCCGGCCTGCAGCAGCTCTCCGCCGCCAGCACCCACGGCCTCGACCTCAAGACCTTCATCTACCCGGGCATCCTCTGCATCTCGGTGATGTTCACCGCGATGTTCTCGGCCGCCTCGATCGTCTGGGACCGCGAGTTCGGCTTCCTGCGGGAGATGATGGTGGCGCCGGTGCGCCGCAGCTCGATCGTCATCGGCAAGTGCTGCGGCGGCGCCACCGTCGCCGCCTCGCAGGGGCTGATCCTGCTGGCGCTCGCCTGGGCGGTCGACGTCCCCTACAGCGTCACCCTCGTGCTCGGCGTCTTCGCCCTGCAGCTGCTGCTCGCCTTCAGCATCACCGCCTTCGGGGTGATGGTCGCCGCTCGGATCAAGCAGATCCAGTCCTTCATGGGCGTGATGCAGCTGGTGATGATGCCGATGTTCTTCATCTCCGGCGCCCTCTTCCCGGTCACCGACCTACCGGGCTGGCTCGCCGTCCTCAACCGACTCGACCCGCTCACCTACGCGGTCTCGCCGATGCGCAGCCTCGTCTTCGCCCACCTCGACCTGACCCAGTCGGCCGAAGCGGCGCTCAATCCCGGGATCACCTGGTTCGGCTGGACCGTCCCGGTGGCGCTCGAGATCTTCATGGTCTTCGCGCTGGGGATGGTGATGCTGGGAATCGCGATCTGGGAGTTCAGCGCCGGGGACTAGCGAGGGCGAGCAGCCTCGCTATCCGTTCGTCGCATGTATGCGTGTGGCATGCAGACGACGAACGGAGGCATAGAATCGCCGCCGTGGCGCGGACCAGGTACCTGCTCGACGAGTCGCAGATCCCGACCAGCTGGATCAACCTGCTGCCGGACCTGCCCGGCGAGCCGCTGCCGCCGCTGAACCCGGGGACGGGGCAGCCGGCCGGGCCCGAGGACCTGACCCCGATCTTCCCGATGGGGTTGATCGAACAGGAGGTCTCGGCCGAGCCGGAGGTGGAGATCCCGGAGCAGGTGCGCGAGGCCTACAAGCTCTGGCGGCCGACGCCGCTGATCCGGGCGCGGCGGCTGGAGCGGCTGCTCGATACCCCGGCCCACATCTACTACAAGTACGAGGGGGTCTCGCCGGCTGGCTCCCACAAGCCGAACTCCGCCGTGCCCCAGGCCTACTTCAACCAGCAGGCGGGGATCAAGAAGCTGGTGACCGAGACCGGTGCGGGGCAATGGGGCTCGGCGCTGGCGCTCGCCTGCCAGCTGTTCGGGCTCGAGTGCGAGGTCTTCATGGTCGGCGTCTCCTACGACCAGAAGCCATACCGGCGGGCGATGATCGAGACCTGGGGCGCGAGCGTCCACCGCAGCCCGACCGATCTCACCGAGGCCGGCCGCTCGCAGGCCTCCCACCCGTCCGGCAGCCTCGGGATCGCGATCTCCGAGGCGATCGAGGTCGCGGCCAGGAGCGAGGACACCAACTACGCCCTCGGCTCGGTCCTCAACCACGTCTGCCTGCACCAGACGGTGATCGGGCAGGAGGCGATCGCCGCCCTCGAGCAGGCCGGCGAGTATCCCGACGTGGTCGTCGGCTGCGTCGGCGGCGGCTCCAACTTCGCCGGCCTGATCTACCCCTTCGTCCGCGCCAACCTGCGCGACGGCAGGGCGACCCGCTTCCTCGGCGCCGAGCCGGCCGCCTGCCCGACCCTGACCCGCGGCACCTACGCCTACGACTTCGGCGACACCGTCGGGATGACGCCGCTGATGCCGATGTACACGCTCGGCCACGACTTCGTGCCGCCGCCGGTCCACGCCGGCGGCCTCCGCTACCACGGCGATGCCCCCAGCCTCTGCGCCCTGGTCAAGGCCGGCATGGTCGAGGCGACCGCGGTCAAGCAGACCGAGGCCTTCGCCGCCGCCGTCCGCTTCGCCGGCTGCGAGGGCATCATCCCCGGCCCCGAGCCCGCCCACGCGATCAAGGCGACGATCGACGAGGCGCTGGCGGCCAAGGAGGCGGGGGAGGAGCGGGTGATCCTGCTCGGCCTCTCCGGCCACGGCCACTTCGACATGGGCGCCTACGCCGCCTACCACGCCGGCGAGGAACTCGGC
>JAFDWC010000278.1 GCA_018268655.1 Actinomycetota bacterium | reverse complement strand
CGGCTTCCTGCTCGGCGCCGCCGGCGCCTCCTTCGCGGTCGGGGTGCCGTTCGTCGCCGGCTGGTTCGAGCCCGAGCGGCAGGGCTTCGCGCTCGGCGTCTACGGGGTCGGCAACATCGGCACCGCGATCGCCGCCTTCTCGATCCCGGCCCTGCGCGACGGCGTCAGCCAGGCCTTCGCCGGGATCGTCTTCGGGGTCGCGATCGCCGCCTTCGGGCTGGTCTGGTGGACGCTCGCCCGCGACGCGCCGGGAGAGCGGGCGCCGGTCCGCTACGGCGAGGTCCTCGCCGCCGGCTGGCGGCTGTGGCGGCTGGCGCTCTTCTACTTCGTCACCTTCGGCGGCTTCGTCGCCCTCGCGATCTTCCTCCCGAAGCTGCTCAAGGACTGGTTCGACTACTCGCTCACCGACGCCGGCCTGCGGGCGGGCGGCTTCACCGTCGTCGCCACCGCGGCCCGGCCGCTGGGCGGCTGGCTCTCCGACCGGATCGGCCCCGCCCGGGTCCTGCTCGTCGCCTTCCTCGGCGTCGCCGTCGACGCCGGCGGCCTCGCCTGGCAGGCGACCGACCCGCAGATCGTGCCGACGACGATCTTCTGCCTGACGATCGCCGCCCTGCTCGGCCTCGGCAGCGGCGCCGTCTTCAAGATGGTGCCGACCGAGTTCCCGACCTCGGTCGGCGCCGCGACCGGGATCGTCGGCGCGGCAGGCGGCCTCGGCGGCTTCTTCCCGCCGCTGGTGATGGGGATCGTCAAGGACCTGACCGGCGAATTCGTGCTCGGCTTCGTCTTCCTCGTCTTCTTCGCCCTCGCCTGCGCGGCGGTGCTGCTGCCGCTGCTGAGATCTTCGGCGGTGGCGCGGCGGACCGCCAGCTGAGTCGCCCGGCGGCCCGTCCTGCCGCCGACCCGGCCCTAGAGGCCCTGCGGGAGCGCCGGGGATCCCCCGAGTTCAACCTCAACCATCCACAGCCACTAGGAGCTCGCCTGAGCCACCGCTCACCTCAACAAGGAGCAGAAGCTAAAGAAGAGAGGTGGGGGCGTTACCCGTAGTCGTCCACGCCAACCGCCTGCGTCCCTCGAATCCCAGAACGTCCCGCCACACCTAGCGCTTGGCGGCGTGGCGCCGGCTGTAGAGCTTCTCGCGCAGCTCCATCGCCCCGGGGTGGCCCTGGCCCGGCCACGGGGTCAGCAGCAGCAGCAGGCGGGCGTCGCTCTTGGCGGACACCCTGTGCCGTTCGCGCGGCTCGAACTCGATCAGCAGCCCCGGCCCACCGCCGGCCTTGGCGCCACCGCTCGTCTCGACCTCGATCTCGCCGGCGAGCAGGACGACGAAGGCGCGCTCGTGCACCTCGTGCTCGTCGAGGCTCTCGCCGGCGGCGAGGTCGAGGGCGATCACCCGCGCGTCCTCGCTCGACGAGAGGATCTCCGGCAGTCGCGGCTTCAGCTCCAACCCGCTCAGGTCCCAGCTCTCCACGTTCTCTCCTTCCCCGCCCCGACTTTCGCAGCGCTGCGGCCGGGGCACGCTCGACGGCTTCGGACAATCGTATCCGGCCGGCCAGGACTTTACCCAGTGCGTGTGTGTAAATCCCCTCCAAAGCTCCCCGGCTGTGATAGGAATCCGGGTGCCTTGCCGGATCGCTCCAATCCGCTTCTCGAGGCGCACCGCCTACTGCGGCGGGGGCCGATCTCGGAGGAGCGCTGGAGTCAGCTGGTCGCCAAGGACCGCGGCTGGGAGCGCTCCTACCGCGGCCGCTGGTCGCATGACAAGGTCGTCCGCTCGACCCACGGGGTCAACTGCACCGGCTCCTGCTCGTGGAACGTCTACGTCAAGGACGGGCTGATCACCTGGGAGTCGCAGGCCGTCGACTACCCCTCGCCGGGAGCGGAGATGCCCGACTACGAGCCGCGCGGCTGCCCCCGCGGCGCCTCCTTCTCCTGGTACACGTACTCGCCGCTGCGGGTCAAGTACCCCTACGTGCGCGGCTCGCTGCTGAAGATGTTCCGCGAGGCGCGGGCGCGGCTCGGCGACCCGGTCGAGGCCTGGGCGGACATCGTCGGTGACCCCGAGCGCCGCCGCATCTACCAGCGCCAGCGCGGCAAGGGCGGCTTCGTCCGCGCCTCCTGGGATGAGGCGGTCGAGATGATCGCCGCCGCCCACGTCCACACGATCAAGCAGCACGGGCCGGACCGGGTGATCGGGTTCTCGCCGATCCCGGCGATGTCGATGGCCTCCTACGCCGCCGGCTCGCGCTTCCTGTCGCTGATCGGCGGCGTCATCGTCTCCTTCTACGACTGGTACGCCGACCTGCCGCCGTCCTCGCCGCAGTCGTTTGGCGACCAGACCGACGTGCCGGAGTCGGGCGACTGGTGGAACGCCGGCTACCTGCTGGTCTGGGGGACCAACCTGCCGACCACCCGCACCCCCGACGCCCACTTCATGGTCGAGGCCCGCTACCGCGGCCAGAAGGTGGTGGTGGTCT
>JAFDWC010000277.1 GCA_018268655.1 Actinomycetota bacterium | reverse complement strand
CTGCGGCGGGCTCGTCGTCGCGAGGCGGGCGTCAACGGCGGTTCCGGCGTCGGCGCCGGCGCGTCCGGGCTCGAGCCAGACCGCGTCGGGCAGCGGATGCGGGCGCTGCCACAGGTGCGAGGCGGCGGCATCGCCGGTCTGCAGGTACATCCCCGAGCTCTCCGGGCGGACCACGATCATCCCCGCCGGCCCCCGCCTGATCTCGACCTCGGCAGCGACGCCGTCGCGCTCGCCGCGCCAGTCGAGGCCGCTGTGGGCGCGGAGCTCCCCGTCGGCGGTCACCGCGACGAGGTCGAGCTGCGCCGAGGGGTTGGTGCGGCCGAAGTCGTCGACCTCCACCCGCACCTCGTGCCTGCCGCCCGAGAGGTGCGGAGCCAGGTCGTAGAAGCCGAACTCGTCGCGGACTCCTTCGGTCTCGGCCGTGTAGCCGCCGTGCCTGCCGACCGCGCGGCCGTCGACCAGCACCCGGCACGGGCCGCTGGAGGAGACCAGGGCGCGCGCCTCGAGCGGGTCGGAGTCGAGCTCGACCGTGCGGCTGAAGGCGACCACGGAGCTCGGCCGCGACGGTCCGACGGTGCGGATCCACTCGGGGCGGAAGTAGCCCTCCAGGTCGGCGACGAGAGCGAAGTGGGCGCGCAGGAAGATCGGCTCCTCGGCGGTCAGGCGGAGATCGAGGACCGCGGTGCCCGCCCGGAGCGCGACCGGCGCGTGGGCGAGGTAGCCGACTTCCTCGAGCGCCAGCGCCTCGCCGTCGAGCCAGGCCGACTTGACGGCGGCCGCGCCAATGACGAGGTTCGTCGCTGCCGCCGACTCGGCGTGGAGGACGGCGCGGACGTGGACCGCCTGGCCGGGCTCGACCCAGCCGAAGCGCATGAACTCTTCCGGCACGCGGCCGCTCGGGCCGAGGGTCTGGCGGTGGATCGGGTCCTTGTGGATCCCGCGCGAGGGCGACCACACCGCCTCCCGCCAGGCGCCGTCCCCGGGCTCGTCCTCGGGCGCCGGCAGCACCGCCGGGGCCGCCGGCCCGGCCCACCGCGCCCGCGCCCCGAAGCTGGCGTGGGTCGGGACCCAGGTCCCGCCGTCGTAGTGCTCGAGCGCCCACGCCTCCACCGGAAGCGCGGCCGGCGGCGCATCGAGGTCGCCCCACTCGTCCTCCAGCGCCGGCTCGATCTCGACCTCCCAGGCGCCGGTGAGAGCCACCTGCTCGCCGAAGGCGGCCGCGCCGCCGTCGTCCTCAGCCGTCGCGATCTCCCCCGCGCCCCAGACCAAGAGCGCCGCCGGCCCGTCGTCGAACGGCACCCGCACCCTGACCCCGTCCGCGGTCTCCTCCGCCTCGAGCTGCCGGCGACGGCCGGAGAACGGCTCCCAGAGCTGCGGCGCGCCGCGCACCCCGGTCACCGTCACCTCGCGCTCGCGGGCCCAGCGGGCCGGGTCGAAGTCGATCGATGGGTCGAGCCAGTCGAAGACCGGGTCGGGCTCGGCGGGCGTCGTGATCTCGCTCGCGCGCGGGAACGCGGCGGGGACGAACAACACCGCCTGCTCGCCGTCGTGGCGGAGGAGCGTCGGTACATCGGCGCGGACCGCGGCGGGCACCGCGGCGAGCGGCCCGGCCACCTCCGCGGCGCTCGCGACCTGCACGGCCGGGCCGCCCTCGAAGCGCGCCCGCAGCTCCACCACTGCCCCGTCGTCTTCCTCGACCCCCGCGGCCGCCTCCGGCAGCGCCCCGACCGCGATCAGGGTCCCGCCGTCGTCGACGAACTCGACCAGGCGACGCGCCGTCGCCGCCTCGATCGCCGTGCAGGCGGGGAGGATCACGGCGCGGTAGCGCTCGCCCCGGTGCGCGAGCACGCAGTCCCCCGCCACCGCCGCGGCGACGCTCGCTTCGTCGAGCACGTCGAAGTCCCGGCAGAGCCCGTCGAGGACGCCGGGCGCGGTCGCGTACCAGGCCATCCTGCCGACCAGCGCCTCGTAGGCCGCACGCGCCACCTCGCCCGCAGCGGTGACCCCGTCCAGCGTCAGCGCCGACTGGGCGGTCGCGGTCGGGAAGAGGACGGCGACGTCGCAGGCGTGCGTCCCCCAGCTGAGCACGCTGCAGAGGCGGGCCACGGCGCGGGCGAAGGGCAGGTTGTGGCGCCAGTAGGGCTGGCGCCAGTCGGTCGCCGGCGGCGCCCACTCCCACCAGCCGCGCCGGGTCGAGTAGTAGGTGGCGTGTGGGTCGTAAAGGTTGGCGCCGGCGCCGATCCAGGGCAGCAGCCAGTCGAAGGTCTCCTCCAGGGTGCCGCCCCAGCCGCTGGAGTGGAAGGCCTCGATCCAGACCCGTTCGTGGCCGTGGGCATGGGCGAGAGAGGAATGCAGCTTGGCGGTCCCGTGATGGTCGGAGCCAGGGACGCTGAAGCTGCGGTGGGTACCGAGATAGTCGCCGTAGAGCTCGCTCGAGACCACCGGGTCGCCGTCGCGGGCGCCGTATTCCTGGTCGAAGCCGGAG
>JAFDWC010000276.1 GCA_018268655.1 Actinomycetota bacterium | reverse complement strand
TCGAGCTCGGACGGCCGCTGCACTCCCCAGCGAAAAACCCAGCAAGCGGGGGGAGGCACCCCGTCCCCTTTGGCGGTTTCTAGGGTCGGGGGTTGCGGCAGATGGGCGGTGGGGACTGCGGCGGATGGGGCGGCTCTCGCGCCAGACGGGCGTGCTGTCCGCCATATCGGCCGCTGGCGCCGCCAAATGAGCCGTCCCTCCGCTACCGCCTGCCAACCCCGGCCGGAATGTGCAACCTGGCCCCCAACGGATTCTTCTTCCCCTTCTTCGACCGGTACACCCGGATGCCGAGCTGGCGTGAGGTCGCGGCTTCGTACGTCGCGTCGGCGCGGATTTCGGCCCGGAACTTGACCCGGTGGGTGACTCGGGGCAGGAACCGTGCGGTGCAGGCGCGGTCGAGGCGACGGTTGCCGAGGCGGACATTGCCGCGCATCAGCCGCACCGGCTCGCCGCGACGGCCGGCGCAGGGCGAGACCCAGACCGTGAGCTGGGCGCGGCCATTGCGCCTGACGCGGCGGGTGACGGCGCGGATACCGACGCTCGAGGGCGCCAGCGGCGCCGCCGCGGGCGGGGGCGTGCAGGGGTTCGGGTTGGCGCCGACCAGGCGGTAGACGGCGCCGTTGCCTTCGCCTCCCGAGAGCGCGTAGAGGCGGCCGCAGGCGTCTTCCCCGAAGCCGACCAGTTCGTTGACGTGGAGGCCCTCCGAGCGGTCGCTGGCGCTGGCTTCGGAGAGCACCAGCGAGCGGATCTGGCCGGTCCCGTAATCGCCGTAGACGTAGCGCCCGCTCAGTTCCGGAGTGCTCGGGTCGCGCGAGACGTAGCCGCCGATGATCGCGCTGCCCCAGGCGCCGCCGTTGCCGGGGTTGAGGTGGGGGTAGTCGAAGACCGGTTCGACGAAGCCGCCGGGGGGAGGCGTCGCGCATTGGGGATCGCCGGCCGGGCCAGCGATTCGTCCCTCGCGGCAGTTCCAGCCGTAGTCGGCGCCGGCGCCGAGCCCGGAGGCGTAGGGCGCCCAGTCGATCTCCTCGCGCGCCGACTGGCCGACGTCGGCGATCACCAGGTCGTGGCTGAGGCGGTCGAAGGAGAAGCGGTAGGGGTTGCGGAGGCCGTAGGCGAAGACCAGCCGTTCGTTCAGGTTGGGGCGTGCGGCGAAGGGATTGCCTGGGGGGACCGTGAACGGGAGGGCGCCGCTCGGTTCGACCCCGATCCGCAGGATCTTGCCCAGCAGGCTGTTGAGGTTCTGGGCGTTGTGTTCCTGGTCGTTCGAGCCGCCGCCGTCGCCGGTCGAGATGAAGAGCATCCCTTCCGGCCCGAACTGGAGCTGGCCGCCGTAGTGGTTGGTCTGGTTCGGATGGGGGATCGTCAGCAGGTTGCGGACCGGGCTGCCGAGAGCGGTTGCGCCGTTCGCCCGCAGTTCGGCGACGTGGATCTCCGGTTCGGCCTCGCGGCCGGTGTAGTCGACGAAGAAGCGGCCGCTGCTGTCGAAGTCGGGGGCGAGCGCGATCGAGAGCAGCCCCTGCTCGCCCTGGCAGCAGCTGACCAGCGAGCGCAGGTCGGCGAATTCGGTGACGGTGCCGTTTTCGAGCTGGAGGATCTGGCCCGCTCGCTGGACGACGAAGAGCCGGTTCGGGTTGCCGGGGTCGGAGGTGAGGAAGATCGGCCGGTTGAAGCTGCCGAGCGATTGCAGGCTCGCCGCCTGCGCGCCGCTCGCCGCCGCCAGCGCCGCCAAGCAGACCAGAAGGATCCCCACCATCCTCTTCACTGGCCCCAACTTAGCTAACACCAAGGTTGGATCACTAGGCTCGGACCAATGTCCCAGACCGCCGCAGGGGGCCCGGCCTGGCTCGTTCTCCCCACCTACAACGAGGCCGGAAACGTCGAGTCGATCGTGACCGCGGCCCTCGCCAACCTTCCCGACGACGGCTGCGTCCTGGTCGTCGACGACGGCTCGCCCGACGGCACCGGGGCGATCGCCGACCGCCTCGCCGCCGAACGACCGGGCCGGGTCGAGGTCCTGCACCGGCCCGGCAAGGGCGGCCTCGGCCCCGCATACGTCGCCGGCTTCCGCCGGGCGCTGGCCGGTGGGGCCGCATTCGTGATCGAGATGGACGCCGACTTCTCCCACGACCCCGCCGACCTGCCGCGGCTGCTTGGCGCCATGGGGGACGCCGACCTCGCGATCGGCTCGCGCTACGTGCCCGGCGGCGGCGTCGAGGCCTGGAGCCCCAGCCGCCGCCTGATCAGCCGCGGCGGCAGCTCCTACGCGCGCCGGGTCCTGGGCGTCGACGTCCGCGATCTCACCGGCGGCTTCAAATGCTTCCGCCGCGCCGTGCTCGAGACGATCGACCTCGACACGGTCGACTCCAAGGGCTACGCCTTCCAGGTCGAGCTGACCTACCGAGTCGCGCAGGCGGGCTTCCGCATCGCTGAGGTGCCGATCCTCTTCCACGACCGCCGTGACGGCGCCTCCAAGATGACCGCCGCGATCGCCGCCGAGGC
>JAFDWC010000275.1 GCA_018268655.1 Actinomycetota bacterium | reverse complement strand
GGGGTCAGCCGACCTTGGCGAGAACGTCCGACTCGCGCAGGACGAGCAGGTCGTCGCCGTCGACGGTGACCTCGGTGCCGCCGTATTTGGAGTAGAGGACCTCGTCCCCCTCCGCGACGTCGAGCGGACGGCGACTGCCGTCCTCGTTGATGGCGCCGTCGCCGACCGCGAGCACCTTGCCCTTCTGCGGCTTCTCTTTCGCCGTGTCGGGCAGGACGATGCCGCTGGCGGTCGTCTCCTCCTCGTCAACGGGCTTGACGATGAGCCGGTCCCCGAGGGGCTTCAGATTCATCCGTGAACCTCCGTCATTCAGGTAAGTGAGTTACAGGGAAAGCTGGGAATCGCCGCTCTGAAGGCCCTTTGCAGGCTTCTCACGGCTCCTGGCACTCTAGTAGCGAGAGTGCCAACCGCAGTGACGATAGCGAAACCGCGTCGTCGGTCAAGGCCTGGCTGGGATACCGATCTTTCCCCCGCCCTGGTGAGGGAAAGATCGGAGTACCGATCTTTCCGCCCCTCGGGAGCCAAGGTCGGGGTCCCGACCTCAGTCGGAGGCGAGGAGGCGGCAGCCGAGCAGGGCGGCGATCCCCTCGCCGCCGCGGGCCATCACCCAGTCGTGGTTCCACTCGAAGACGCCGCCCAGGAGCGGCGCCAGCAGGTTCATCCACGGCCTCGTGGTCCGCACCTCCCACTCGTAGAGGACGGCGGTCACTCCGCCCTGCTCGTAGAGCCGCCAGCGCCCGAGCCCGGCGAGGTCGCCGCTGGCGCGGCCCTCGAGCAGGGTCGGCGCCTCGACCCGGGTGGTGAGGATCTCGAACTCGACCCGGTAGGGCAGGAGGCTGCGCCAGACCATCCGCGAGATCGTGCCGACGTCGGCTCCGTCCGGCGGCCGGCTGACCTCTTCGGAGACCTCGACCCCGCGCCACCAGCGCGGCCATGCGGCCTGGTCGTGCAGCGCCTCCCAGACCCGCTCGCGCGGCGTGTCGAGCAGCCAGGTGGTCAGGAACGAGTACTCGGCCACGCGGGCCTCAGTTGTGGTGCGGCGTCTCCCCGTTGCCGATGTGCGGCGCCGGCGGCTCGACGATCTGCGAGAAGCGGATCACCGTGACCAGGTCGTCGTCGTCGATCGGGCGGCTGTAGAGCTGCTCGAGGAAGCGCTTGGTTTCGTCGAGGCGGCGGAACTCGGGGTTGTCGTGCTCGATGTCGCGCCGCGAGAGCTGCGCCAGCTGCTTCACCTCGACGTCGTCGACGACCGCGGTGAAGATCTTCTCGCGCGGGCTGTGGCGGGGGCCGACGGTGATCCAGACGACCTGGCCGCGCTCGTACTTGTTGCTCTTGTCGCCGAGGCGGATCGTCGCCGTCTTGCGACCTCGCTTGAGCTGGTCGATGAAGAAGGCCGAGTAGAAGTTCAGTACGTAGATGCCACCGCGCATGGGCGTGAGGAGCCTATAGGAGGGCGCGGCTCAGGCCTCGGCAAAACCGCCCTCGCCAATCAGCGGCACGAAGCGGCAGGGAGCGATCGTCGCCCGCGTCATCCGCTCGCCGTGACGGTGGAGGGCGACCAGCATCTCCTCCCCTTCCTCGAGCAGCGGCACGACCAGGCGGCCACCGTCGCCCAGCTGGTCGACCAGGGCCGGCGGCGGCCCGGGAGCGGCGGCGTGGACGGCGATCGCCTCGAACGGCGCCCGCTCGAAGTCGCCGAGGCTGCCGTCGCCGAGCTCGAGGTGGACGTTGGCGACGGCGAGCCGGGCCAGGGTGCGGCGGGCGGCGCGAGCCAGCTCCGGATCGCGCTCGATGCTGATCACTTCGGCCGCGAGCAGCGCCAGCACCGCCGCCGAGTAGCCCGAGCCGGTGCCGACCTCGAGCACGCGCTCGCCGCCGGTCAGCGCCAGCTCCTGGCAGATCGCGGCGACGATCCAGGGCTGGGAGATCGTCTGCTCGCCGCCGATCGGCAGCGCCGAGTCAGCGTAGGCACGGTGGCGCAGGCGGCGCGGGACGAACTCCTCGCGCGGCACCGCGCCCATCGCGCCAAGAACGCGCTCGTCCCAGATACCGCGGGCGCGGAGCTGGTTCTCGACCATCGCGGCGCGGCGGGCGGCATAGTTGCTCATGGCCAATCTTCGCCGAGCTCGCGCCCGGCCATGGCTAGAAGATGTAGTTGCGGAGCTTGGCCGGTTCGAGCACAGTGACGCGGCCACGGCCGGAACGGACGACGCCGGCTCGCTCGAGCTCGGCGAGGAAGCGGCTGACGCTCTCGCGCGAGGTGCCCGCGAGCTGGGCGAGGTCGGTCTGGTTCATCCGGATCGTCACCTCGCCGGAGCCGTTGGCCTCGGCCCCCTTGCCCTCCTGCCCCTCACGGCTGAGCTGGGCGAGGATGCCGGCGACGCGGCTGGGGACGGTCTGGAACGACTGACGCGAGAGGCGGACGTTGGCGGCCCGCAGCCGCCGCACCAGCCCGGCGACCAGCTTCAGCGCGATCTCGGGGTGGCGGGCGAGCAGCGAGCGCACGTC
>JAFDWC010000274.1 GCA_018268655.1 Actinomycetota bacterium | reverse complement strand
TACCAGGGCCAGTTCAAGGCCGGGCAGATGCCGGACCTGGTCGTCTGCTTCATCCCCAACGAGCCAGCCCTGCACGCCGCCTTCGGCGCCGACCCGGAGTTGTTCGACTACGCGCTGCAGCGCAACGTCCTGCTGACCAGCCCGACCTCGTTGATCGGGCTGCTGCGGACGATGGAGCTGGGCTGGCGGCAGGAGCGGATGGTGGCCGAGGCGGCCGAGATCGCCGACGCGGCCGGAACCCTCTACTCGCGCTTCGCCAAGTTCCTCTCCGACTTCGACACCCTCGGCAACCGCCTCAACTCGGCGACCAAGGCCTACGACGCCGCCGTCGGCTCAGTCGAGCGCCGGCTCCTCCCCCAACTGCGGAAGGTCGAGGGGATGGGGATCGGGCGCGGCGAGGGGATCGAGGCGCCACAGCCGATCGATCACAACGTGCGCCCGATCGTCGCCGCCGAGCTGGAGCCCGCCGAGCCGGGGAGAATCGAGCCGCACGAAGGCGCCGACGACTCGGTCGCGGCATAGCGGTCGCCTCCGGGCTCACCCGTCGACGGCGATAGAACCCCGCTTACGAGCGACCGCCGTCACTTCAACAACCCCCAGCACCGACCGCACCCCGAAGTTCGGGGGGTGTGATCTAGGATCAGAGGTCGGTCAGCAAAGCAAGCGGAGGAGCCAAGTTGGCAGTCGATGTGAAGGAGATCTCCCACCTAAAGGTGGAGCCCGGGACCCTGCCCCAGACGATGGCGGCGTGGGTGATCCGCCAGGAGCGCGAGGGGGAGCCGAGGGACGCGTTTCAGCTCGAGCAGATCGAGACCCCCGAGCCCGGCGCCTTCGAGGTGATCGTGCGGGTGATGGCGGCGGGGGTCAACTTCAACAACGTCTGGGCGGCGCTCGGCAAGCCGGTCTCGGTCTTCGGCTACGGCGACCATCCCGAGTACGGCCACCACATCGGCGGCTCCGACGCCTCCGGGATCGTCTGGAAGGTCGGCGAAGGAGTGACCCGCTGGAAGCCGGGCGACGAGGTGGTGATCCACTGCAACCAGGCCTCCTACGAGGACGTCGAGGTCCACGGGCTCGACCCGTTGGCGGCGCCGAGCCAGCGGATCTGGGGCTACGAGACGACCTGGGGCTCCTTCGCCCAGTTCACCAAGGTGCAGGCGCAGCAGCTCCTGCCCCGCCCCCGCAACCTCTCCTGGTCCGAGTCGGCGGCCTACGGGCTCACCTACTTCACCGCCTACCGGATGCTGATCGACCAGTGCAAGCTGCAGACCGGTCACAAGGTGCTGATCTGGGGCGCGGCCGGCGGCCTCGGCGTCTTCGCCACCCAGCTCTGCCGGGCGGCCGGCGCCAACGCGGTCGGCATCGTCTCCTCCGACGAGAAGGGCGAGCTGGTCAAGGACCTCGGCGCCGTCGGCTACATCAACCGCAGCGAGTTCGGCGAGATGATGCGTACCGACGCGAACCTCACCGACCCGGCCGCCGACAAGGAGCGGTTCCGCGCCTCCCGCGAGTTCGCGAGCCGGGTCAAAGAGGTGCTGGGCGACCTCCCCGACATCGTCTTCGAGCACGTCGGCCGCGCCACCTTCCCAACCTCCGTCTACGTCGTCAAGCCGTTCGGCAAGGTCGTCATCTGCGGCGCCACCTCGGGCTTCCAGCTCGATTTCGACGTCCGCTACCTGTGGATGCGCCAGAAGAAGATCATCGGCTCCCACTTCGCCAACGCCTACGAGTGCACCCGCGCCAACCAGCTGATGGCGGAGGGCAAGGTGAGGCCCGTGCTGTGGCGGACGATGGGCTTCGAGGGCGTCCCCGCGGCGCACCAGCTCCTGCACGAAAACAAGCACCTCGGCAAGATCGCGATCCTGGTCGGCGCCAGCTCCGAGGACGAGGGCCGCTACGACGAGGGCCCCGGGGCGATCCGGGCCGAGATCGGCGCCTGAATCGACCGCCCAGAAGGCCTGAACCGGACCTGGATGCACTCGGGGGCCGCCGCATGATGAACTTGCGGGACAAGTGATCGAAAGGAGCACCACCTGATGGCCGAGGTCTGCACGCTGGATTGGCACATCGCGCCGCTGCGCGCCGACCGCTGGCTCGATGTCTGGGAGCCGGTGGCCGCCAAGTGCACCGCCTACGGCGCCCGCAGCTGGTCGCTGACCCGCTCGACCGAAGACCCGCTCAAATTCCAGCAGACCATGCTCTGGGACAACCGCTCCGACTTCGAACGCTACTGGTACTCCGACGAGGTCCGCCAGGCCCGCGAGCAGACGATCGGCTACTACGACATCCTGCTGCTCCCCGAGTGGCACACTCTGCTCGGCTCCCAGACCGAGCGCCCGCTCAACGTCTAGCGCCACCCCGCCGTGGCGCCGGCGCGGCGCCGCTCAGTGCTTGGTGCCGGCGACGACCCGCCAGCTGAAGGCGGTCGCCTTCGACGGCGACGCTCCACCGACGCCGAGCACCCGCACGCGGAAGGTGTGCTTGCCAGGCTTCAGGTTCCGATACGTCCGCGGCGAACGGCAC
>JAFDWC010000273.1 GCA_018268655.1 Actinomycetota bacterium | reverse complement strand
AATCCGATTCCTGATCCCCATAGGGGATCAGCATCATCCGGAGCGTCGCCCGAAGGGCGCGCGACTGAATTCCCGGGGAGGAGTGCCGAGGGCCCCGCCCCGGCAAACCCTGGTCCCTCGCCGTCCCTCGCAGCGGGCGTCCCGCGAGACGGCAGTCCCGCGCACCGGCCGTCCCTCGCAAACCTCAGGCCGCCGTATACCCACCGTCCACCGGCACCGTCGCACCGGTCACATGCTTCGAATCCCCCGACAGCAGAAACGCGATCGCCGCCGCGACGTCGCCGGCCTCGGCCAGACTCCCGAGCGGGATCCGCTCGGTCACCTCGGCTTCGGCCGCCGCCGGGTCCGGCAGGCTCGCCAGCCACTCGTCGTAGAGCGGCGTCCGGGTCATCCCCGGGGCGACCGCGTTGACCCGGATCCCGAGCGGCGCCAGCTCGACCGCGGCGCCGCGGGTGAGCGAGGCCATCGCCCCCTTGGCGGCGCCGTAGAAGGACATCGTCGGCACCCCGATCGTCGCCAGCCGCGAGGTGACGTTGACAATCGAGCCGCCACCCGCGCTCATCGCGGCGGCGGCGGCCCGCAGCAGCCTCGCGGCGGCGAAGAAGTTGACCTCGAACAGCTCGCGCACTTCGGCGTCGGTGGTCTCGAGCAGCGGCGCCGCGTGGTCTGCGGCGGCGTTGTTGACGAGGCCGTCGAGGCGGCCGCGGCCCGCGAGCGCGGCGGCGACGATGCGGTCCGCCTCGCCCGCCTCGGTGAGGTCGCCGGCGACGGTCAGGTGCTCGGCGCCGAGCTCGGCGGCAACGGCCCCCAGCCGCTGCTCGGAGCGTCCGCAGAGGACCAGCGCGACGCCCTCCTCGTCGAGGCGCCGCGCGACCTCGGCGCCGATCCCGCTGCTGGCGCCGGTGACGATGACGACGGCGTCGGCGAGCCCGCGCATCCTCAGACCGCCTCCATCACCGCGAACAGGTCCGACTTCGCCTCGAACCCGACCCCCGGCAGCTCGGGCAGCGCGACCTCGCCGTCGCGGACCTCGAACCCGTCGGCGAAGCCGCCGAAGGGCTGGAAGACGCCGGGGTAGGACTCGTTGCCGCCGAGCCCGAGCCCGGCCGCGATCGCCAGCCCGAACTGGTGGCCGCCGTGGGGCACGAGGGAGCGCCGGTCGACTCCCTCGGCCTCGATCGCCGCCAGCGTCCGCAGGTACTCGGTCAGGCCATAGCTCAGCGCCGGGTCCATCTGGAGGATGTCGAGCCCGGGGCGGATACCGCCGAAGCGGACCAGGTTGCGCGCGTCCTGCATCGAGAAGAGGTTCTCACCTGTCGCGAGGCTGTGCGGGTAGCGCTCGGCCAGGCGGGCGTTGAGCTGGTAGTCGAGCGGGTCGCCGGCCTCCTCGTACCAGCGCAGCGCGTAGGGCTCGATCGCCTCGCCGCAGGCGAGCGCCGCGGCGAGGTCGAAGCGGCCGTTGGCGTCGACCGCGAGCCGCGAGCCGTCGCCGCCGAGCAGCTCCAGCGCGGCCTCGATCCGGCGCAGGTCCTCGGTCAGGGGGACACCACCGATCTTCATCTTCACGCAGGTATAGCCGAGGCCGAGGTAGCCCTCCAGCTCGGCGACCAGGGCCGCCTCGTCCTTGCCCGGGTGGTAGTAGCCGCCGGCGGCGTAGACGGAGACGGTCGGGTCCGGCTCGCCGTCGCCGTGACGCTCGGCCAGCAGCCGGTGCAGGGGCCTCCCCGCGACCTTCGCCACCAGGTCCCAGATCGCCATCTCGAGGATCCCGACGGCGACCGAGCGCTCGCCGTGGCCGCCCGGCTTCTCGTTCCGCATCAGCACCGCCCAGATCGCCTCCGGGTCGAAGTTCGCGCCGCCCGGCTCGAGCAGCTCCGCCGGCTCGGCGGCGAGCAGGCGGGGGATGAAGCGCTCGCGCAGGAGCCCGCTCTGGGCGTAGCGCCCGTTCGAGTTGAAGCCGTAGCCGGTCAGCCGCTCGCCGTCGCGGACGAGGTCGGTCTCGATCGCGACGACCGAGACGTTCATGCGGCTGAAGTCGATGTAGGCGTTGGCGATCGGCGAGGCGATCGGCACCGCCCGCTCACGGACGGCGACGATCCGCATCAGCGCCCGGCGCCGTCGGTCCGTTCGGCGACGGCGTCGAGGGCCGCCCCGAGGGTGGTGCCGACGAACTCGATCTCGTCCGCCTCGACCACGAACGGGGGCGAGACCTGGAGCGCCCCGTTGGTGATCGTGCGGGTCAGCAGGCCGCGGCCGACGCACTCGGCGACGACGGCCTCGCCGAGGCTCGGCTCGATCGGTTCGACCGCGCCCAGCAGGCCGATGCCGGCCCGCACCTCCCTCACCAGCGGGTGGGCTTCGAGCGGCCGCAACGCCGTCTCGAGCGCGTCCTCGAGCCCGGCGACGCGGGCGACCAGGTCCTCGCGCTCGATCAGGTCGAGGTTGGCGATCGCCACGGCGCTGGCGGTGGCGTGGCCGGAGTAGGTGATCCCGTGGTGGAAGATCAGCTCCGAATCCTCGGCCCAGAACGGTTCCCACAGCTCCGGCGCGACCAGCGCCGCCCCGAGTGGCAGGTAGCCCGAGGTGATCCCCTTCGCGGTCAGCATGATGTCCGGCTCGATCCCGAACCGTTCGCTGGCGAACATCGCGCCGGTGCGGCCGAAGCCGGTGATCACCTCGTCGA
>JAFDWC010000272.1 GCA_018268655.1 Actinomycetota bacterium | reverse complement strand
CGAAGCCGAAAGCGACCGCGTTGACGTTGATCTTGAACTGGCCCCACTCCTTGGCCAGCGTTTTCGTCACCCCGACCACGCCCATCTTCGCCGCCGAGTAGTTGACCTGGCCGGCGTTGCCCATCGTCCCCGAGGTCGAGGAGACGTTGATCAGCTTGCGGAAGACCTCCCGGCCTTCCCCGCGCTCTGCCTTGGCCGCCTCCCGCCAGTGAGGGGCCAGCGCCCGCGCCACCCGGAAGGGGACGACGGTGTGGATGTCGAGCATCGCCTGGAACTGCTCGTCGGTCATCTTGTGGGCGACGCCGTCCCAGGTGTAGCCGGCGTTGTTGACGACGACGTCGACCGCGCCGAAGGCCTCGACCGCGGCGGCGACGAGCTCGTCGGCGGCGCCGGCCTTGGTCAGGTCGCCGGCGTGGACAGCGGTCTCACCGCCGATCTCGGCCGCCGCCTGCTCGGCGACGTCGGCGTCGAGGTCGTTGATCAGCACCCTTGCCCCCTCGCTCGCGAAGAGCTCGGCCGTGGCCCGGCCGATCCCCCGCGCCGAGCCGGTGACGATCGCCGCTTTGCCGTCCAGCAGTCCCATCTTTCCTCCGTTCCCTCGTCGTCGAGTCGGTCGCGGAGGCTAGTCGAAATCGCTCCTGGCTGACTGGCCAATCGGTTGCGCCGCTGGAGGTCCCGGCAGGCGTCGGTTTGCGCATCCGCCGGGAGCAGCGAGAATCGCCGCGTGGACGACGCCATCTCGATTGTGATCTTCGGCCTGATGTCGGCGCTGAACCCGACGCTGCTGGCGGCGGTGACGATCATGCTGCTGCTGCCGAACCCGAAGCGGCTGATGATCGGCTACCTGCTCGGCGCCTATCTGACCAGCATCACGGTCGGCCTGCTGATCGTCTTCCAGCTGCACGGCGACGCCTCCGTCGCCACCACCAAACGGACGCTGAGCCCGCTCGGGGACATCCTCGTCGGGGCGCTGCTGGTGATCGCCGGGGTGGTTCTCAAAGGCCAGCGGATGCAGGCGCGGAGCGAACGCCGCAAGGAGGCCAAGGCGGCAAAGGAGAAGAAGGAATCGCTCCCCGAACGGCTGCTCGGGCGGGGCGACCCGCGGATCACCTTCTTCGTCGGCGTGCTCCTCACCTTCCCCGGGGCCTCCTATCTGGCGGCGCTGGCCAGGACCTCGAAGCTCGACCTCGCCGAGGGCTGGATCGTCCTGATCGTCGTCTCGCTCTGCCTGGTCCAGCAGCTGTTGCTGGAGCTGCCGATCATCGCCTACACGCTGCGGCCGGAATGGGCGAAGGAAGCGATCGCTCGCTTCCGGACCTGGCTGGCGCAGAACGGCCGGCGCACGGGAGCCAACGTGGCGGTCGGCCTCGGCGGGCTGGCGATCCTGCGCGGGGTGATCGGCCTGATCGCCGGCAGCTAGCGGGGCGCCCGGTCAGTCCGAGCCGGCGATCAGCCGCAGATCCTTGGGGCGCAGCAGGGCGTGCAGGGTCGAGGGCTCGAGGATCGCGAGCCCCCCCTTTCGCAGCTTCGCGCTGGCGCCGGTGAGGCGGGCGATCTCCTCGGAGAAGTCGGGCTCGTGGCCGACCAGGAGGACGTCGCCGCGGCCGGAGCTGAGGGCGAGCGCATCGAAGGCGCCGGCGGCCAGCTCCGCAGCGACCTCCGGCTCCAGTCCCGGCAGCGACTCGCAGGCCAGCCGCGCGGTCTCGGCGGCGCGGACCTTGGGGCTGGTGAGGCAGGCGTCCAGCTTGGCTCCGAGCGCCGCCAGCGCGGCGCCGGCGAGGCGGGCCTGCGCCTCGCCCTTCGGCGTCAGCCGGCGGGCGGCGTCGTCGGCGGTCTCGTGCTCGGCGTCGCCATGGCGGAGCAGGTAGAGCATGGCTGTCAATCTACGGTAGGACGGAGGCCCCGCGGGCGGCCAGCGCGGGTCGGTCATCCGTCCAGTTCATTAGCATCCGCTCACATGTTGCTCATTCCCGGCCGCCTCTCGCTGGCTATCGTTATCGCGGCGCTGGTTTCCCTCCTGGCGCCCACGGCGGCCACCACCGCCGGCCAGATCGTCATCTTCGGAGCCGCCTCCGGCTCCCACCTGACCCTGACCACGAACGGCAGCCGGCTCGAGGTCCACGGCTTCATGGCCAAGCGGAAGCCAAATGGCTGCCACCTCGCGAGCAACCGCATGCACGCGGTCTGCAACCTCTCCCAGGCAGACCGGGTCGAACTCGTGATGGGCAACCACGGCGACTTCGTCGAGGTCGACAGCCCACTTCCGGTTCCCCTCACCGCCCACCTCGGCGGCGGCTCCGACAAGTTCATCGGCAACGCCGAGAACGACACCTGCTACCCCGAAGGCGCCCGCCGCAACCGCTGCGTCGGCGGCCCCGGCAACGACGTCTGCATAACCGGCCAGAAGAACTCCGACTGCGTTGGCGGCCCCGGCAACGACTACTGCCACACCGGCGCCGGCTCCGACGGCTGCTGGGGCGGCCCCGGCAACGACGTCTGCATCATGGGCCCGGGCAACGACGGCTGCCACGGTGAAGGCGGCAACGACCGCCTCTACGGCGGCGCTGGCCACGACCAGCTCTACGGCGGCCGCGGCCACGACTATTGCGACGGCCTCCCGGGCCGCGGAAAGTCCCACGGATGTGAGGCTGGTCCACGGCACTGAGGGACGGCTGGTGCGAGGGAGCGCCGGTTTCTCGGGACGCCGGTTTCGAGGGACGCCCAGGGACCAAAGTTTCGCGTAGGAGGCGCCCTGGGGGTCCTCCAGGCGAGTTCAGTCGCGCGCCCTTCGGGCGACGCTCCGGATGATGCTGATCCCCGATGGGGATCAGGAATCG
>JAFDWC010000271.1 GCA_018268655.1 Actinomycetota bacterium | reverse complement strand
CTCGCCGTGGGCGGCGCCGGCTGGGCGAGGATCGCCGCGACGGCCAGCACGATCGCGGCGATCACGACGAGGGCGCTACGCAGCCGGTTCATAGCTCGTCAGCCGGGCCGCGAGCCCGACCACGTCGTAGGGGCCGAGCGGGCCGGGGTCGGTCGCCAGTCTCGGAGTCGGGCCGAAGCCCGCGCGGGTCGCGGCGATCCTCCAGGTTCCGTCCACCCAGCTCAGTTCGGTGTGGGTGAGGCCGAAGTAGGCGACCGGTTCGACCGCCGAGGAGTTGCCGAGCAGCGTGAAGCCCCAGGTCAGGATCTGCGCCCTCGACGGCGTGAAGGCTTCAACTTCGTAGCCGATCGGCACGGCGGCATAGAGCGTCTGCAGCCCTGCCCCCACCCCGATGCCTATCGGCCCGGCCGCGATCCGTTCCCGGCCCGGGGTGTTCGCCGCCAGCATCTGCGGCGCGTAGTCGGGGGTCGCCACCGCCTCGATCCGTTCCCGCATGACGGAAGGCCGCAGGATCGACGGCGAGGCGAAGGCTCGCTGGTAGGCGGCGACCGCCGCCGCGGCACCCTTCGCGGTGTCGGCGAATCCGACTGGGATGCCCGCCCGCGTCCTTCCGCTCGGCCTCTGTGGGACGCCCGCTTCGGAGGGCTTCTTGTGGGCGGTCGTCGAGCCGGTTCGTCCGATCACCAATCCGACGCCGAGCACGCCGAGGAGGACGAGCGCGCGGGTCACGATGAGGCGGCGCCGACCTTTCTCGCGCGGCCTCATTTGACGGATTCCCCCATCTTCATCGCAAAGTCGAGGATCGCCCCGCCCGCGCCGATGGCGAAGAACGCGGCGACGGCGAGGGCCACCTTCTTTTTCCCGGCGCTCGCTCCGACCGGGTTGTTGTTCGAGCCGCTCCAGACCCACTGGACGAGTCCGCCGAGAGCGGCGACGACGACGGCGATCATCACCAGGGCGACGAGCCCGTTGACGGCTTTCTGACCGAGGGAGGTCCCCGGCAACGCGGTGGGATCGGGCTTCAGCGAGACGGCGAAGCCGAGGGCAAGATCGGAGAGTTGGCCGGCCACGGCTGGCTCCTTTCGATGGAGTTGGTCATGGCGCTTAGGTCAGCCCTGGCGGCCGGCTGTATACGGTCGATTTGATCGCGACCCGCCGTCGGCGGGTCGCGGCGCTCGGATCGACCTACTTTTCGAAGTTGAACTCTTCGGCCGCGGCGGCCTTGGAGGCCGGGGAGGAGGACGCCGATTCCGTGTGTACGACGGTGGGCGATCCCGACGATCCCTGGTCGCTCGCGCCCGCCACCGTCGGCGTCGTCGCAGGCGCTTCGGCTCCCGCGCGGGCGATCCCCGACGTCTCTTCTTCGACCTGGGCGGCTTCTTCGTGCGCGACGCCGGTCTTCGTCCTGGCGACCCGTTCCTTCGTCTCTTCGGTGTGTGCAGCGGAGGTCTTGTTCGAGCTCTTCGGCGGCGGGCTCGCCGAAGTCACCGGGGATTCGACGGTGGCTGCGTCCGTCGCCGCCGCAGTGCCGGTGGCCCGGGGGTCAGGTGCCACGACGGCGCTCTTCGGCCGCGTCCTCGGCACCTGCGGCTTCTGTTCTTGTTTCTGTTGCGCCGGTGGGGACTGCTGACCGCCGCTGATCGCACCTATGCCCGGGCCCACGATCCCGGTCCCGGCGCCGGCCAGGCAGACGGCGGCGAGTCCGGCGGCGCAGACTCCGGCCGCGCGCCCGGCACCGCTCGATGCGACCGCCGTCGCCGCTTCGCCTCCGCCGCCGACGCCGAGGCGCCGGGCGAAGTCCTGAACCCGGCCCCACAGGCCAGAGGCGCCGTGGCCGGCGCGGTCGATGACCGTCTCGAAGCCTGCCGGGAGATGGAAGCCCGAACGCTCCGCGGCGACCGCGAGCCAGCAGGCCATCCCGAAGTCGACGGCCAGCTCGTCGCCGGAGCGGACGGGGAGGAAGCGGCGCAGCGTCCGCAGCGCGGTTTCCCGACGATGCTGGACGCTCGACGCACTACAGCCGAGGTGGCGCGCGGCCTCTCGCACGCTCATGTCCTCGAAGAAGGTCAGGGCGATCACCTTGCGCTGGTCGTCGTCGAGCTTCGCCACCGCTTCGCGCACCTTTCGCGCCCGGTCGACTTCGAGCGCCTGCTCCTCGAGGTCCGTCCCCCCGTCGTCGATCAGCTCCCCGATCTGCTCGCTGGAGACGCTGCGAGGCCGGATGCTCTCGGCCTGGAGCAGGTTCTGGGTCCGCCGCCAGGCGCAGTGGATGGTCCAGGCGACGGGGTCTTCGACCTCCACCCCTTTCGCCACCGCCCTCGCGTATTCGCTGTGGGCTATCGCCAGCAGTTCGTCGGCGTTGTTGACGATGAACTGGGGCGAGTAGCGCAGCCGGAGCAGTTTGCCCCGGAAGGCCTTGCGGGCGGCGTCCATCTGCGCCCTGGTCAGTTCTTCGGGCTGGGTCTGCTTGTAGAACACGCGCGTTTCTCGTTCAAAGACTAGCGCTCTAAAAGAGAGTTGCAGAGCGGAAAAATCAGCCTGCGAGCAGACGTAGGGGCACTGACGTGGTCCGCGGCGGACGGCATCCGTATCCGGTCGATTCACCGGATACGGCAACTGCCGCAGATCGACAACGGGACCGCAGATGGAGAGTCCCGCCCACAGCCCCGCGCCCGCCCGGAGTCTCCGCGTGCGCGCGCCGTGGAGCGCGATGCCGCGCCGCGCCCTCACCCTGCCGGCGCTCGTGGCGGCACTCCTGATCTCGGGTTGCGGCGAGTCGCCTTCAACGACCCTGCCGCGGTCCCCTTCCCTGGTCACGGGCAGGCGAGCTGCGCCCCTTCCCC
>JAFDWC010000270.1 GCA_018268655.1 Actinomycetota bacterium | reverse complement strand
CCCTCCGATGCCTGTCCTCCCTCCGATGCCTGTCCTCCGCCCTGCGCCGCCGGCTCCGGCGTCGGCGTCGGATCTTCGTCCCAGAACTCCTGCTCGGGCGAACGCTTCGGCTTCGGCGACTCCGCGGCTGGCGGCGGCGCGGCCGGGGACGGCGCGCCAGCTTCCTTCTCCGCCTTCTCGCGCCGCTTCCGCTCACGCTCGGCCCGGCGTTCGGCCCGCTCGCGCGCCGCCGGATCGTCGGGCTCCGCGAACGGGTCCTCGGTCAGCCAGTCATCGCTCACTGGAGAACCTCCCCCCTGTTCCTCGGAGAGGCGGAGGCCGAGGGCGGCGAGGCCGTCCGGCATCCCCAGCGAACGCGTAAGGCCGACCGCGACCGACAGACGCCGCATCGTTGATGGATTGACGTCGCTATAGCCACGTCAATCCATCAACGGTGACGGTGGGGGCGTGGATGCGGCGGGGGGTTGACGCCGCGCGTCTCACGGCCCCTCCCCTTCGCCGCTCTCCGTCGCCGGCGCGACCGACGCCAGATAGGCCTCCAGCAGGTGGGCCGCGGCGAGCGAGTCGCGGGCGGCGCCGGCGCCGGCGCGGCGGCTGGCGTCGGCCATCCGCGAGGTCAGCCGCTCGTCGTAGGTCTCGACCGGCACCGGGAGCATCGCTTCCAGTTCGCCGCAGAAGGTCCTCGCCAGCGCCGCCTGGCTGCCTTCCTCCCCACTCAGGTGCAGCGGCAGGCCGACGACGACGCGCTCGACTCCATGCTCGGCCACCAGCTCCGAGACGGCGCTCGGCAGCGGCGGCTCGATCACCGGCAGCGGCGTCGCCAGGGTCCCGGTCGGGTCGGAGAGGGCGGCGCCGATTCGCACGGTGCCGTGGTCGAGGGCGAGCACGCGCATCTGTCCCTCAGCGCCCCACCTAGCCGAGCTCCGCCTCGACCGCGGCGCGGGCCGCGGCCAGCGCCTCGTCGAGCCTGGCGGGGTCGCGGCCGCCGGCCTGGGCCATGTCGGGGCGGCCGCCGCCGCCGCCGCCGACCACCGGCGCCGCGACGCGAACCAGGTCGGCGGCCGAGAGCCCGCGCCCGACCGCCTCCTTGCTGACCAGGGCGACCAGGGCGACCTTCTCGTCCTCGCCACCGCCGAGGAAGACCACGGAGGCACCACCGAGCGTCGACTGGACGCGGTTGGCCGCGTCGAGCAGCAGCTTCTGGCTCGGCAGCTCGGTGGCGGCGACGACGACCTGGACGCCGCCCACCTCCTGCGCCGTCGCGGCCAGCCGCTTCGCCTCCTCGCCAAGCTGGGCCCGCTGCGCCTGCTCGGCGCCGGCCCCGGCCTCGCGCAGCCTCTCGGCCGCCCGCCGCGCCCCGGCCAGCGGGTCCTGCGGCGCCCCCAGCAGCTCGCCGACCTCGCGCAGCTCGGCGTCGCGGTGGCGGAAGTGGTCGCTGGCGGCGGGGCCGGTGATTGCCTCTACCCGGCGCACGTTGGCGGCGCTCGAGCCCTCCGAGGTGACCTTGAAGATCCCGATCTCCGCGGTGTTGGCGACGTGGGTGCCGCCGCAGAGCTCGCGCGAGACGCCGTCGATCTCGACCACCCGCACCCACTCACCGTATTTCTCGCCGAACAGGGCCATTGCGCCCAGCGCTTCGGCCTCGGCGCGGCCCATGTTGAGCCAGCGGACCGGGGCGCTGGCCCGGATCCACTCGTTGACGCGGTCCTCGACGTCGCGCAGCTCCTCGTGGCTGAGCGAGGCGCCGTGGGTGAAGTCGAAGCGCAGTTTGTCCGGGCGGACCGCCGAGCCCGCCTGGCGGACGTGGGTCCCGAGCCGCTCCCGCAGCGCCGCGTGCAGGAGGTGGGTCGCGGTGTGGTTGCGCATCGTCGCGTGGCGGGTCTCGCGGTCGACCAGGGCCTCGACCTGGCACCCAGGCTGCGGCACCGCGCCGGCGCGGATCTCCAGCACCTGGTCTTCGCCGACCCGGTAGACGCCGGCGACCTCGGCCTCGCCGTCGGCCCAGCGCAGCAACCCGGAGTCGGAGACCTGGCCGCCGCCCTCCGCGTAGAAGGGGCTCTGCTCGAGCTTGACCAGGGCGCCCTCAGCCTCGGGGCCGACCTCGACCAGGCCGGTCGTCGTCCGCAGCGTCTCGTAGCCGACGAACTCGGTCGGGGCCGTGCCGGCGACGAATTCCTGCACCCGCTCGTGGCGGTCCTCGGAGCCGTGGGCGGTGGCGGCGCCGCTGCGCGCCCGCTGCCGCTGCTCCTCCATCAGCTCCTCGAAGCCGGCGTCGTCGACAGAGAGCCCCTGGTCGGCGAGCAGCTCCTTGGTCAGGTCGTAGGGGAAGCCGTAGGTGTCGTGCAGCTTGAAGGCGTCGGCGGCGTCGATCCAGGAGGTCTCCGCCTCCTTGGCCTCGATGATCAGCCGCTCGAGCAGCTCGGTCCCGCGCTCGAGGGTGCGGCCGAAGCTCTCCTCCTCGTCGCCGACCCAGCGGGCGATCGTCTCGCGCTCGGCGACCAGTTCGGGGTAGGTCTCCCCCATCAGCTCGATCGTCCGCTCGGCAAAGCGGCCGAGCCACGGCGCCTCGAGGCCGAGGGTGCGGCCCTGCTGGATCGCCCGCCGCATGATCCGGCGCAGGATGTAGCCGCGGTCCTCGTTCGAGGGCACGACCCCGTCGGCGATCAGGAAGGCGGCGCCGCGCGAGTGGTCGGCGACGATCCGCATCGCCCGCGTCACCGCCCCGCCCTCCTCGTAGCGGCGGCCGGAGAGCTCCTCGGCGAGGTCGACCAGCGGCCGCACGTGGTCGGTCTCGTAGATCGAGGGGACGTCCTGGAGGATCGCCGCCATCCGGTCGAGCCCCATCC
>JAFDWC010000026.1 GCA_018268655.1 Actinomycetota bacterium | reverse complement strand
GGCCGGGAAAAGGGCACGGCAAGCCCGAAGGGCTGCCGCCGGTCGACATGTCGAACGCCGCCAACTGCGACTTCATCGCCGAACCCGACAACCCGGTCTGCATGCTGCCGTTCCCCGACGACTACTACACCCGGCCCGACCCGACCAGCCCGACCGGCCGCCGTGTCGACTTCAGCAGCGAAGGGATGCCGGCCAACGCCGGTGGCGTCCACATCAACCCGACCGCGTGGAACGCCTCCGACGGGTTCAGCCCCGGCTCGGTGATCACGCTGAAGGTGCCGGGGATCGAAACCGCGGCCGAGGTCGCGGCGACCGGTGCCACCCCGATCAACGAACTCGGCCGCTACCGTGAAAAGAACGCGCCGGTGGTCGTGATCGACGCCACCACCGGCAAGCGCTGGCCGATCTGGGTCGAGATCGACTCGACCGCGTCGAGCCCGGCGATGGCGGCGCTGGAGATCCACCCGGCCGTCAACTTCGCCTCCGGCCACCGCTACATCGTCGCCCTCCGCCACCTCCGCAACGCCGCCGGCGAACGGATCGAAGCGCCCGTCGCCTTCCGCTACTACCGCGACAAGGTGCCCTCGCAGCAGCCCCAGATCAACGCTCGCCGCGGCCACTTCGAAGAAGTGTTCAAGCTGCTGAGGCGCGCCGGGATCGGCCGCAAGGACCTCTACCTGGCCTGGGACTTCACCGTCGCCAGCGACGCCAACAACACCGGCCGCGAGCTGGCGATGCGCAACGCCGCCTTCGCCCAGCTCGGCGACACCAACCTCGCCGACGGGATCCCCCAGGGGGTCTCGCCGAGTTTCCAGGTGACCAGCGTCGAAAACGAACCGGACCCAGGCCAGATCGCCCGCCGCGTCAAGGGGACCTTCCAGGTTCCCTGCTACCTGTTCCCGAGCTGCGGCCCCGGCGGCACCTTCCACCTCGACGCCGGCGGCGACCCGATCCAGAACGGCATCTGGACCGCCAACTTCGACTGCATCGTGCCGCTGTCGGTGACCACCGGTTCCCCCGGCCGCGGTCGTCCCGCGCTCTACGGGCACGGCCTCTTCGGCAGCGCCTCGGAGGTCGCCTCGAGCCCGCAGCGCAGCCTCGCCCAGGCCCACGAAATCGTCATGTGCGCGACCGACGAGATCGGGATGTCCGAATCGGACGTCCCGCTGGCGGTCGCAGCGCTGCAGAACCTCTCGCTGTTCCCGGCGATCCCCGACCGCCTCCAGCAGGGCCTGCTCGACGAGCTCTTCCTCGGGCGGGCGATGATCAGCCCCACCGGCTTCAGCACCGCCGCCGCCTTCAACCAAGACGGCAGCCCGCTCAGCGGATCGGTCCTAGACACCAGCCACCTCTATTACAACGGCAACAGCCAGGGCGGGATCATGGGCGGCGCCCTGACCGCGGTCTCGCCGGACTTCACCCGCGCCTCGCTCGGGGTGCCGGGGATGAACTACTCGGTGCTGCTGCCGCGCTCGGTCGACTTCGACGAATTCGCCCAGGTGCTCTACCCCTCATACCCGAACCAAACCGCGCGGCCGCTGGTCCTCGACCTGATGCAGATGCTCTGGGACCGCGGCGAGCCCGACGGCTACGCGAGTCGGATGACGACCAACCCGCTGCCGGACACGCCGCCGCACCAGGTCCTGATGGACGTCGCCTTCGGCGACCACCAGGTGACCGACTACCAGGCCGACGTCGAGGCCCGCACGATCGGCGCCGCCGCCCACCGCCCGGTGCTCTTCACGGGCCGCTGGCCGAACGGCGAACCGCTCTGGAACGTGCCGACGATCGGCAGCTACCCCTACACCGGCTCGGCGATCTACTACTGGGACACTGGCCCGGTCCGCGAAGAACCGGCCGGCTCCGGCACCATCACCGGAACCGAACCGCCGCCCTTCGCCAACCTCCCCAACCGCAGCGGCGAAGACCCCCACGGCGCCCCGCGCGCGGCGGCGGCCGAGCAGCAGCTCGTCTCCGACTTCTTCGCGGGAGCGGTCCAGGAAACCGACAGCTGCGGCGGCGGCCCCTGCTACGCCGGCACCTTCACCGGCCCGTAGGGCGAGCCCGCTCGTCGAGGTTGCCTTGTCCGTCGGCATGCGATGGAAAAGACGTCAGGCCTGGTGCAACGGGTGGTGCGGCTCGACCGGGAGACGGGTGCCGTCCGGGCGCAGCACCAGGTCGGGCTCGCCCTCCCCGGCCGTGGCGACGAACAGGTCGGGGTCCTCGCCGACCTGGCGCAACAGAAGCGAGCCACCTCGCTCGGCGGCGATCGAGGCCAGGGCCGCGGCCTGCGCTGAGGTCAGGACTATCGACACGTTCCACCTCCTCGGTTGCGGACGCACCCCGATCTTCCCACTCGCGGCGACCGCTGGCCAGCCGCGCAGGGGGATCAGTACGCGGAGCGCAGCCCAGTGAGCATCGGGAAGTGGCGCACGTTGGTGGTCAACAGCTCGGCGTCGAGCAGGAGCGCGGTGGCGGCGATCAGATAGTCGGCGTCATCGATGCCGCCGTGGGCTCGCCGGTGGCGATTTGCGAGCTCCCCGGCCGCCCGCGCCACCTCCTCCCCCACGGGCACCCAGGAGAGGGCCGAGAAGAAGCTCTCCAATGCCCCGACCTCTTTCTCCCGCACCCCCGCCAGCAGGTCGAAGCGCACGACCTCGCTGGCGAGCAGGGGCTCGCCGCGCTCGACCAGCTCTGTGAGTAGAGCGACCGCCGCCGGGGCACCGCGAAGATGGTCGATCGCGACGCTGGTGTCGAGCAGCTTCACTTGACGCCGAGTCGGGCGAGGCGCTCGTTGAGATCGCCGCCGCGGACGGCCTCGACGTACTCGGCGCCGCTCTTGCGGCGACCGCGCCAAGAGCCCGCGCTGGCCCGCAGCGCGCGAAGCCTCTCGTCCCTGTCCCCTTCGCCGAAGGTGGCGCGAACCGCGCGGCGGATCAGCTCCGAGCGCGACGCCCCGCTCTCCAGCGAAGCGCGGTCGAGGAGCGCCAGCTCCTCCGATCCAAGGTAGACCTGGGTTCTGCTCACGACACCACTGTACACCTAGTGGTGTTGCAGCTCTGGAGTTCGCCCGGCCCCCACCACTGCGGAACCGACTCCTAGCCCGCCGCGAAGGAGCTGATTTCGGCGGCGAAGCGGGTGGCGTCCTGGAACAGCATGCCGTGGCCGGCGCCGGGGTAGATCGCCAGCCGCGAGCCGGAGATGCGGCTGTGGAGGCGGCGGGCGTTGACGGCGAAGTTGGCGCGGTCGAGGGCGCCGTTGGTGATCAGGGTCGGGGTGGTGATCGTCCCCAGGGCGTCCCAGACGCCGTCGTAGCGGAGGAAGCCTTCCTCGGCCCTTTCCTGGCGCCGCAGGGTCCGCTGCGAGACCTTCTCCTGCGGCACCCCGATGATCGCGTGGACGAACCGGGCCGAGGCCGCGCCGCCGGCCGCGTTGGCCGGGAAGAGGACGCGCAGGAAGAGCCCGATGCCGGCCTTCGGGTTGGCGAGCTGGCGGATCAGGCCCGGCGGCGGCGGCTTGGTGTGGTGGCTGCCGGCGTCGGCGCCGGTGGTGACCAGGGCCCCGAGCAGGGCCGGGCGCCGCTCGGCCAGGGTGAGGCCGATCTCGCCGCCCATCGACCAGCCGACCACCGTCGGCCGCTCGAGCCCGAGGGCGGTGATCAGCGCCGCCGTGTCGCGCGCCATCAGCGGCACGCTGAGCCGCTGCGAGAGGTCATCGCTCGAGTAGCCGACGCCGCGGTTGTCGAAGATCGTGACCGTGAAGTCGCGGGCCAGCGGCTGCAGCAGGTAGGGCATCCAGAGGCTCATCGGCGCCGTGTCGCCGGTGATCATCACCAGGTCTGGGCCGTGGCCGAACTGGCGGTATCCGAGCCGGACTCCGTTCGCCGCCACCGTTCGCACCGGCCCCTCGAAGGCGGCGGCGCCGGGCAGGCGGCTGCCGGGCACCAGCTTGCCGGGGAGGCCCGCGGCGGCGGCCCCGCTGGGGAGGAGCGCGAAGAGGGCGAGCAGCGAGAGGAGGGCGAGGCGGCGGGTGCTCGGGCGGGACGGGACGAAAGACATCGCCCCCCTTATATAGGAGCGGCAGACCACCTCAGCTCACCGCCAACGAAGGTCTGAGCGACGATCGGGACCCCCGGCCGGTAGACGAAGTCGACCGGAGAGAGGGCGTCGAGGACGACCGCGTCGGCGCGGGCGCCGGGGCTGATCCGGCCGAGATCGGCCCGGCGCAGCGCCGCAGCGCCGCCGGCCGTGGCCGCCCAGAGCGCCTCGTCGACGGTCATCTCCATCTCGCGCACCGCCAGTGCGATGCAGAACCCCATCGAGGTGGTGTTGCTGGAGCCGGGGTTGGTGTTGGTCGCGAGAGCGACGGTGGCGCCGGCGGCGAGCACCTCGCGCGCGGGCGGGTAGGGCTGGCGGGTCGAGAAGTCGGTCGCCGGCAGGAAGGTGGCGACCGTCTCGCCGCCGCCAAGCGCCTCGACGTCGGCCGGGCCGAGGTAGGTGCAGTGGTCAACCGAGGCGGCCCCGAGCTCGACCGCGAGCCCCACCCCCGGCCCCTGCCCGAGCTGGTTGCCGTGCAGCCGCAGGCCGAGGCCCGCCGAGCGGCCGGCTTCGAGCACCGCCCGGCACTGGTCGGCGTCGAAGGCCCCGACCTCGCAGAAGGCGTCGATCCAGCGGCAGAAGGGGGCGCAGGCGTCGAGCATCGGCCCCCGCACCAGCTCGACGTAAGCGTCGGGGTCCGCGCGGAACTCGGCCGGCAGGACGTGGGCGCCGAGGAAGGTGACGTCGTCGGTGAGCTCGGCGGCGACCTCGCAGCAGCGGCGTTCGGCCTCGGTCTCGAGCCCGTAGCCGGACTTGATCTCGACGTGGGTGATGCCGGCCCGCAGCCCCTCCTCGCGCCGCTGCCGCGCCAGCTCGCGCAGGGTCTCGGCGCCGGCGCCGCGGGTCGCCTCGGCGGTGACCCGGATCCCGCCCGCCTCGTACTCGGCCCCCGCCATCCGCGCCGCGAACTCCGCCGCCCGATCGCCGGCGAAGACGAGGTGGGTGTGGCTGTCGACGAAGCCGGGGATGACGCAGCGGCCGCCGGCGTCGAGCGCCTCGTCGGCGAGGGCACCGGCGGCGCCGACCGCGACCACGACCCCGTCCTCGAAGACCAGTGAGCAGTCGCGCCGCTTGCCGAGCGGGCCCTCGCCGAGGGCGGGGTCGTTGGTGACGAGCAGGCCGATGTTGTCGATCGCCAGCGAGCTCACGGGAGAACCTCTCCCTCGTTCTGATCGGATCTGGATATGGAGGCCGAGCGCAGCACGGCCGTCCGGCACTCCCGCCGAATGCATACCGCCGACCATCGCCGGGAGGGCCGGCCGCCGCATCGTTGATGGATTGGCGTCGCTATAGCCACGTCAATCCATCAACGATGACGGGGGCCTGGATGCGACGGCTTGGCGCGGGAAGTCTCACGGGGCGCTCCCGAGGGCCGCGATCGCGGCGCCGAGCTCGGCGGCGACGTCGAACCGGGTGTGGGCGCCATCGCCGACGACCAGCTCGGCGCCGACGACGACGTTGGCGACGTCGGGGGCAGTCGCCGCGAAGACGATCGCGTCAAGGGCGCTCGCCCCCTCCGCCCCGGCCAGCCGGACGCCGTCGGCGCCGAGGTTGACGAGGTCGGCGAGCCGGCCCGGGGCGATCGCCCCCGCCTGCGGCCACCCGATCGCGGCGTGGCCGTCTACCGTGGCCGCGGCCGCCAGCTCGGCGGCGGAGTGGCGGCCGCGCTCGCCAGAGGCGAGGCGCTCGTCGAGCTCGATCGCCCGCGCCTCCTCGAAGAGGTCGATCACCGCCTGGGAGTCGCTGCCGACCGCGAGGCTGGCGCCGGCGGCGCGCAGCGCCGCGGCGGCGCCGATCCCGTCGGCGAGGGCGCGCTCGGTGGTCGGGCAGAGGCAGCAGCAGGCTCCGGCCTCGCCCAGCAGGCGCCGGTCATCGTCGCTGAGGTGGGTCGCGTGAACCGCGGTGAAGCGCTCGCCGAGGGCGCCCGCCTCGGCCAGGAGCGCGGTCGGGGTTAGGCCGTACTCGGCCAGGCACTCCTCGTTCTCCCGCGGCTGCTCGGAGACGTGCGCGTGCAGGGGCAGCTCCCGCGCCGCCGCGAAGGCCGCGACCGTCGCCGCCGCCTCGCGGTCGACCGCGCGGACGCTGTGGATCGCGGCGCCGAGGCGGGCGCCGGCGCCGAGCCCCTCCCACCCCGCGAGCTCCTCGACCCGCTGCGCCCAGGCCTCGGCGTCGCGGTCGGCGAAGCGGCGCTGCACCTCCCCCAGCGACTCGCCGGCGGCGCCGCGCAGGTAGCAGGTGTCGATCAGGGTGATCCGGATCCCGGCTGCCGCCGCGGCCTCGACCACCGCCTTGCCGATCTCGTTCGGATCGGCGTAGGTGCGGCCGCCGCGATCGTGGTGGACGTAGTGGAACTCGCCGACCGCGGTGACCCCGGCCAGCGCCATCTCGCCGAAGGTGGCGCGGGCGAGGGCGCGGTAGCGGTCGGGGTCGAGCCGCCCCGCCGCCTCGTACATCAGCTCGCGCCAGGACCAGAAGCTGTCGCCGCCCGCCCCCTCGGCACGGCCGCGGAAGGCGCGCTGGAAGGCGTGGGAGTGGGCGTTGGCGAGGCCGGGCAGGGTGTATCCGGGGAGTGCCAGCGCCCCCGCCGGAGCGGTCACGGCGGCGCCGACCGAGGCGATCCGCTCCCCCTCGAGCTCGAGCAGGACCCCCGGCTCGAGCCGAGCGCCGCCGAGCCAGGCCCACTCGCACCAGATCCGCTTCATGCCCCCAGGCGGGCGGTCAGCTCGGTCGCGCGGGCGACGAACTCCGCTTTGCCGAAGCGCTCGAACTGCTCCCAGGTCGAGAACGTCGCCGGGTCGGCGCGGTCGACGAGGAGGACGCCGTCGAGATGGTCGACCTCGTGCTGGAAGGTGCCGGCGGTGAGCCCGCGCCGGATCTCGTCCTTGACCTCGCCGTCGCGGTCGAGGTAGCGGGCCCGGACCTCGGCGGCGCGCTCGAGCTCGCCGCGAAGGTTCGGGATCGAGAGGCAGCCCTCGTTGCTGAGGTAGGTCTCCGCGCCGAGCGGCTCCAGCTCGGGGTTGACGAGCACGGTCAGCGGCACCGGCGGCTTGTAGGGGTAGCGGGGGTTGCCGGGCCGCACCTCGATCACCGCGATCCGCTTGGCGACGCCGACCTGGGGCGCCGCCAGGCCGGCGCCGTTGGCCTCGCGCATGGTCTCGATCATCGCCTCGATCAGCTCCTGGGTCTCGGGCCGACCGAGCTCCTCGAGGCTGACCGGCTCGGCCACCTCGCGCAGGACCGGGTCGCCGATCTCGCGGATCGGCAGCGGGCTCATCGCCCGCCCTGGCGGTCGCCGTCGCCACCCAACATCGGCACCGCGACGCCACGCTCGCGGGCGACCGCGATCGCTTTCTCATAGCCGGCGTCGGCGTGGCGGATCACCCCCATCCCGGGGTCGCTCTGCAGCACCCGCTCGAGCTTTTCGGCCGCCAGCTCGGTGCCGTCGGCGAGGCAGACCATGCCGGCGTGGAGCGAGCGCCCGATCCCGACCCCGCCGCCGTCGTGGACGCTGACCCAGGAGGCCCCGGCGGAGGTGTTGACGAGCGCGTTCAGGAGCGGCCAGTCGGCGATCGCGTCGGAGCCGTCGGCCATCGACTCCGTCTCCCGGTAGGGCGAGGCGACCGAGCCGGCGTCGAGGTGGTCGCGGCCGATCACGATCGGCGCCTTCACCTCGCCGCTCGCGACCAGCTCGTTGAAGCGGAGGCCGAGCCGGTGGCGCTCGCCGTAGCCCGCCCAGCAGATCCGCGCCGGCAGGCCCTGGAAGGAGATCCGCTCCCCGGCCAGCCGGATCCAGCGCTCAAGCGCCTCGTCGCCGGCCAGATCCTCGAGCACGGCGCGGTCGGTGGCGGCGATGTCCTCGGGGTCGCCGGAGAGCGCGACCCAGCGGAACGGGCCCTTGCCCTCGCAGAACAGCGGCCGCACGTAAGCGGGGACGAAGCCGGGGTAGTCGAAGGCCCGCTCGAAGCCGCCGCGCTGGGCTTCGGCCCGGAGGCTGTTGCCGTAGTCGAAGACCTCGGCGCCGCGGTCGAGATATTGGACCATCGCCGCGCAGTGGGCGGCCATCGCCGCCCGCGAGCGCCGCACGTACTCCTCGGGGTCCTCCTCCCGCAGCCGCTCGGCGTCCTCGACGCTGATCAGGTTGGGAACGTAGCCGCCGAGCGGGTCGTGGGCGCTGGTCTGGTCGGTGACGACGTCGGCGAGGAAGTCGCGGGCCAGCAGCTGCGGCAGGACGTCGACGACGTTGGCGCGGAGGCCGACGCTGAGCGGGCGCCGCTCCGCCTTGGCGGCGAGGCAGCGGGCGATCGCGTCGTCGAGGTCGTCGGCCCGCTGGTCGAGGTAGCGGCTGGCGAGCCGGCGCTCGATCCGCTCGTCGTCGACCTCGACGCAGAGGGCGACACCGCCGTTCATCGTCACCGCCAGCGGCTGCGCGCCGCCCATCCCGCCGAGCCCGGCGGTCACCGTGACGGTGCCGGCGAGGCTGCCGCCGAAGCGGCGGCGGGCGATCTCGGCGAAGCACTCGTAGGTCCCCTGGACGATCCCCTGGCTGCCGATGTAGATCCAGGAGCCGGCCGTCATCTGCCCGTACATCGTCAGCCCGAGGGCTTCGAGGCGGCGGAATTCGTCCCACTCGTCCCACTCGCCGACCAGGTTGGAGTTGGCGATCAGGACCCGCGGCGACCACTCGTGGGTGCGGAAGACGCCGACCGGCTTGCCCGACTGGACGAGCAGCGTCTCGTCGGCCTCGAGCTCGCGCAGGGCGGCGAGGATCGCGTCGAAGGCCTCCCAGGAGCGGGCGGCGCGGCCGGTGCCGCCGTAGACGACGAGATCGTCGGGGCGCTCCGCGACCTCGGGGTCGAGGTTGTTCATCAGCATCCGCAGCGCCGCCTCCTGGGGCCAGCCCTTGCAGGAGAGCTCGGGGCCGCGGGGGGCCCGCACGGTGCGCGCGCCGGCGCTCACCGCAGGCCCCCGGCCGCCGCCGCGGCGGCGGCGACCAGCTGCCCGGAGCCGACCAGGCGCTCGGCCGCGGCGAGCTCGGGGGCGAGCCAGCGGTCGGGCCCGGGGCCCGCGACCTCGGTCCGCAGGCAGTCGCGGGCGGCGGCGGTGCCGGCGGCCGGCTGCAGCGGCGCCCGCAGGTCGAGGCCGCGGACAGCGCAGACCGCCTCGACCGCGAGGATCCGGGTCAGGTTGGCGACCGAACGCCGCAGCTTGCGGGCGCTGCTCCAGGCCATCGAGACATGATCCTCCTGCCCGGCGCTGGTTGAAAGCGTGTCGGCGCTGGCGGGAACGGCGAGCCGGCGGTTCTCGGCGACCAGCGCCGCCTGCGTGTACTGGCCGATCATCAGGCCCGAGTTGACGCCCGGGTCCTCGGCCAGGAACGGCGGCAGCCCGGCCGAGCGGGTGGCGTCGAGGAGGCGGTCGGTGCGGCGCTCGGCGATCGCGCCGAGGTCGGCGACGGCGATCGCCAGCAGGTCGCAGGCCAGCCCCAGCGGGGCGCCGTGGAAGTTGCCGCAGGACTCGACCCGGCCGTCGGGCAGGACCATCGGGTTGTCGATCGCCGAGACCAGCTCGGCCTCGGCGACGCCGCGGGCGTAGGCCACGCCGTCGCGAGCCGCCCCGTTGACCTGGGGGGCGCAGCGCAGCGAGTAGGCGTCCTGGACCCGGGGGTCGTCGTAGCGGTGGGAGGCGACGATCTCCGAGCCTGCCAGCAGCGCCCGCATGTTGGCGGCGCTCGTCGCCTGGCCCGGCTGCGGCCGCAGCGCGACCAGGTCCTCGGCGAAGGCGCGGTCGGTGCCGAGCAGCGCCTCGACGCTGAGCGCCGCGGTCAGGTCGGCGGCCTGGAGCAGGTTGTCGAGGTCGGCGAGCGCGAGGACCAGCATGCCGAGGATCCCGTCGGTCCCGTTGACCAGGGCCAGCCCCTCCTTCGCGGTCGGCTCGATCGGCTCTACGCCGGCCCGGTGCAGGGCCGGCGCGGCGGCGACCGGCTCCCCCGCCGGGCCCTCGACCTCGCCCTCGCCGAGAAGGACGAGGGCGCAGTGGGCCAGCGGCGCCAGGTCACCGCTGGCGCCGAGCGAGCCGTACTCCGGCACCACCGGGGTGAGGTCGGCGTTGAGCAGGTCGACGATCCCCTGCGCGACCAGCGGCCGCACGCCCGAGTAGCCGAGCGCCAGGCTGCGCGCCCGCAGCAGCATCATCGCCCGCACCACCTCGGTCTCGACCGGGGCGCCCATCCCGGCGGCGTGGGAGCGGATCAGCGCCGTCTGCATCTGGTTGCGCTTCGCCGGCTCGATCGCGGTCGTCGCCAGCGCCCCGAACCCGGTCGAGACCCCGTAGACCGGTTCCTCGGAGGCGCCGAGCTCGGCGACGACCCGCGCCGTCACCTCCATCGCCTCGATCGCCTCTTCGGTCAGGACGACGCGCGCCGCATCGCGGGCGACCGCGACCACGTCGGCGGCGCTCACTCCCCTATCTCCGATCTCGACCGTGATCCCAGCATATCCCCCGAAAGCAAGTTTTTCGGTACCTGACTCCGGCCCTCACCGTCAACCTGCGGATCGAGTCCGATCTGGCTCGTTGAGCCCGATCCAGGGTGGTCTCCGAAGATTGGTACCTATAAACTTCGGCGCCGAGACAGGCTCGGGCCAAGCCCCGGCCACGGCAAGCCAGCCAGCGAGGAACGGATGAGCGAATCCAGCCAACCAGCCGCCTCGGCGGCGCCCCACTACGGTCCGCCGAACGCCGCCCTGCGGCCCCGCTACTCGGGGATCCGCACCTTCGCCCGCTGCCCCCACAACGAGGACTGGGAGAACGCCGACGTCGCGGTCCTCGGCGCCCCCTTCGACACCGCGACCAGCTACCGCACCGGTGCCCGCTTCGGGCCGGCCGCGATCCGCGACCAGAGCCAGCTGATCCGTCCCTGGCACGCCGAGCTCGGGATCGACGTCTTCGCCCAGCTCTCGGTGATCGACGGCGGCGACCTCGACGTCACCCCCGGCAACGCCGAGCGCACCGCCGGGCAGATCGCCGCCGGGCTGGAGCCGGTGATCGCGGCGGGGGCGGTGCCGCTGCTGCTCGGCGGCGACCACTCGCTGCTGCTCGGCGAGCTGCGGGCGCAGGCCCGCGCCCACGGCCCGGTCGGACTGGTCCTGCTCGACGCCCACGCCGACACCTGGGACGCCTACTACGGCGAGCGCTACTTCCACGGGACGCCGATCCGGCGCGCCCACGAGGAGGGCCTGATCGACCCCCGGCGCTCGCTTCTCGCGGGCATGCGGGGACCCCTCTACGCCGAGTCCGACCTCGGCGAACCACGCGGCTGGGGCTTCGAGATCATCACCGGCCAGGAACTCCGCGGGCTCTCGACGGAGGAGTACTCGGCGCGGGTGCGGAGCCGAGCCGGCGACGGGCCCGTCTTCCTCTCCTTCGACATCGACGTCCTCGACCCGGCCTTCGCGCCGGCGACCGGGACGCCGGAGATCATGGGCCTCGAACCGCGCCGGGCGGTGGACCTGATCCGCTCCCTCGCCGGCCTGCGCTGGACCGGCTTCGACCTGGTCGAGGTCTCACCTGGCTACGACGGGCCGGGCCAGGTGACGGCCCTGCACGCGGCCTCGATCGCCTACGAGATGCTCGCGGTGCTCGCGCTCGGCAAGCGTGCCGACGGCGCTGCTCAGGGAGCCTGAACGAGGAACCAGAGGACGCTGGCCGGGAGGATCTTCGAGGGGTTGTGCCAGCGCCGCTCGGTGCGCGACTCGAAGGTGAGCGAATCGCCGGCCGCGAGCTCGTAGCGCTCATCGCCGACTTCGAGGTGCAGCCGCCCCTCGAGCACGTGGACGAACTCGATGCTGGCCTCGAGGAAGTAGGGGTCGTCGCCGCTGCCGCCACCCGGAGCGATGATCGACTGGATCACGAGCAGCCGCTGCTCGCCGCTCGGGGTGAGCCGGAACTCTTCGAGCATTTCGCCGCCGAAGTGGATCGGAGCGCGGTCGCCGCGGCGGACCAGGGCGCCCTGGTCGGTTTCGAGCAGCTCGCGGACGGGAATCTCGAGCGCCTCGCAGACGCGGATCAACGAGCCGACCGAGAGCGAGGCGAGGTCGCGCTCGACCTGAGAGAGAAAGCCTTTGGTGAGGCCGCTGCTCTCGGCCAGCTCGGCCAGGGTCATCCCGTGCTCGCGCCGGGCCTGCCGCAGCCTTTCGCCGAGGCGCGGGGCGGCATTGTCGCTGCTCATCGAATCCCCTCCGAGGTTTGATCAGACCTTACTCGTGAAATGCAAGCGCGTGGTGATGAGCCAACCTCATCGAGACAGGCCTCGACGGAGCCCCGGGAGACTGCGAGGTCCTGTCGAGCCCATCGGGATGGGTCAGATCCGGCTAAATGGTTGATTCCACGAGCAGGCCCACCTGGATGACGCGCCCGGCAGGTGTTTGGGGCGCCTTTTCCACCCATGGGATGGAAAAGGCGCCCCAAACGCACTTCGCATCTCTTCGTACTCGGCCTTGCCGTTGCCAACCGGCAAAGGCTGCGGCCTGCGTCCTCGATCTGCTCGGCCGGGCGCGTCCCCGGTCACACCTGGTCGTGGAATCAACCAGCTACGACCCGAGGGCCCGCTCGGTGGGGCGGGCATGCGCGAGGGCGGGCTTCGAGTCCGGCTCACGGGCCGCCGGCCAGAGCGCAACGGCGAGCAGGACGAGGAGCGGCCCGGCGTTGGGGTCGGTGGCGGTGCCGGTGGTGAGGCCGCCGAGGCTCTGGCCGAAGGCCCAGTAGAGGAGCGAGAGGACGATGCCGAGGAGCAGGGCCTGGCGGCGCCAGCGGCTCCAGACGCCGATCGCGATCAGCACCGAGAGGACGAGGAAGACGGCGGCGAGTGCCTTGCCGTCTGCTTCCAGCGTTGCCGCCAGCGAGCGCTGGAGGCTGGCGAGCCAGGGCATCGAGTCGGCGCCGGCTTCGCGCAGGGCGCCGCTGATCGAGTAGACCGGCCGCGACAGGACCTGGGCCCAGAGGGCCGCGGCGACCAGCCAGACGGCGGACCAGGCGATCAGGCCGCCGCGATCGCCCCAGCGGCCGGCCCCGAGGGCCGAGTGGCCGTCGTCACCCCGGCTCGGCCAGACGACGATGCCGATCACCGCGTAGAGGACGATCGCGCCCGGGTTGCCGGTGAAGGGCGAGCCCATGTTCATCAGCACCATCCCGAAGCCCTCCCCCACCCACCAGACGACGAAGGCCCAGGCGAAGGAGACGGCGAGGGCCGGCCTGACGGTGGGGCGGTAGAGCAGGCCGAGCCCGATCGCGCACTGGGTCAGCGCGAACAGGGTGTTCCAGAGGGCGAGGTCGCGGCCCGCCAGGTGCGAGGCCCAGAGGATCGGCTGCCCGGCCCAGCTCGGCTGCATCGGGACCATCGCTTCGACCGTGTCGGCGAGGAAGGCATGCGTGTACATGTAGGACTGGAACTGGAGGAGGCCGTCGAGCAGCCAGAGCAGCCCCAGCGTGACCTGGATCCCCCGCAGCGTGATCATCGGCCCACCGACGTTACTGCGCTCCGGGCGAGGAACTAGCATGGGGCCCGTCTTCTTCGGCTCCCGCAAGTACACCGAGCTTCCCGGCGGCCGGATCGGCCGGGCTTGCCGCCGCGCCGGCGCCCTCGCGGCACTGGTGGCGCTACTCGCGGCGGCGAGCGCGGCGGCCCAGACCTGGGTCACCTACCCCGGCGATTACCGCACGATGCTGCTCAGCCGCACCGGCGCCGACGGCGCGGCCGCAACCGCCAACGCGACCGAACCCTCGCTCTCGCTCGACGGCCGCAACCTCGCCTTCGCCTCCGCGGCCCCCGGGCTGGGCCCGACCGGGGGCCAGGAGCAGGTCTTCCTGCGCACGGTGCGAGAACGATGCACGGCTGAAAGCTGTGCCTGCTGCCGCAGCCTCAGCGCCAGCTCCAACCGCACGATCCTCGTCTCCCTCGGCGACGGCGTCGCCGGGGAACCGGCGGCGGGCGCGGCCGGCGAACCGGCGCTTTCGGGGTCGGGCTGGAAGGTCGCATTCACGAGCGCCGCCCCCAACCTCGGCGGCCGCCGCGGCCTCAGCGGCGTCTACCTGCGCAACGTCCGCCGCGGCACCACGATCCTCGTCTCCCGCGCCAGCGGCCCGCGTGGCGCCGCCGCCAACGGCGCCTCCTCCGAACCCTCGATCTCCGCCGACGGCAACCTCGTCGCCTTCACCTCGACCGCCACCAACCTCGGCGGTCCGCGCGACGGCCGAGCGGCGGTCTACGTCCGCGACCTGAGCAGCAACCGCACCTACCTCGTCTCGCGCTGGTCCAACGGCAGGGTCCTCGCCGCGGCCGAGCAGCCGGCGCTGGCGCCGGGCGGCGGCGCCGTCGCCTTCGTCTCCGCCTCCCCCCACTCCGGCACCCCGGCCGGTGTCAGCCAGGTCTACGAGCGCGACCTCCGCGGCGGCCGCACCTTCCTGGTCTCGCGGGCCGACGGTCGCAACGGCGCCGCGGCCAACGCCGACGCGACCCGGCCCTCGCTCGACCAGAACGGCTCCCGTGTCGCCTTCCAGTCCGCTGCGAGCAACCTCGAACCGGGAGCGACGCCCCACCAGAACGTCTACCTGCGCGACGTCGGCGCCGGGCGCACCTGGTTGGTCTCGCGCGGCTTCAAGCACCAGATGGTTCCCGGCCCGCCCGCCAACTCCGCCTCGACCCAGCCCTCGCTGAGCCGCGACGGCCGCTTCATCTGCTTCCAGTCAGCCGCCACCAACCTCGGCAGCGGCTACGGCGGCGAAGCTCAAGCCGGGGTCGAGAACATCTTCGTCTACGACACCCGCAGCCTCGGCGTCTTCCTGATCTCGCGCGCCTCGGGCCAGGCCGGAGCACCCGCCAACGGCAACTCCGGCGAAGTCTCGTGCTCGGCCGGTGCCTCGCTCGCCGCCTTCTCCTCCGCCGCAACCAACCTCGAACCCGGCTCCCCGACCGGGGTCGTCAACGTCTACCGGCGCACCGTCTTCGGCGGCCGCTGAGGCTGACCGGGGGCGCCGGCCACGGCGCCCCCGGTCGACTCGGGACTTTCGCTCGCGTCCCGCGCGAGTGCGCCTAGCCAGCCTTGCCGACGCCGAATTCCGCGTTCCACTTGGTCTCGAAGTAGGTCACGTAATCCTCGCCCTCGTTGTTGACCACCGCCGGGTTGCCGACGTTTTCCTGGGTCACGATCCAGGGCTCCAGCATTTCGATGCCGTAGCCGTTCTGGAACACCGCGTTGGTCTTCGCAAACGGCGTCTTGCGAGCCCAGTACTGCAGCGCCTGGTCCATCGCCACCCACGACATCGCCGGCCAGTTGATTTCCACGGCCCCGCTCAGTTCGCCGGTCTTGATCATTTCGCGCGACTGTTTCGTCGTGTAGAAGGCGCCCGTGAAGGGACGCTTTTCGCCCTGCAGCCCGAGCTGGGTGAGCGCCTGACCCATCGGTGGTGCGCAGAATTCGCAGGTCTGCCAGAGCGCCTGCAGATCGGGGTTCTGCTGTGCGAACGTCTTCGTCTGGGCCAGCGTGTCCTGGATCGCGTTGGGGAGGTCGATGTCGTGCGTCTGTTCGCTCAGGTTGGGGTAGCTCTTCAGGTCGGCCCGGCGCTGTTCGTCACGTTCGTTCACGCCCGGACCCACGGTCGGCGCCTGGAATGCGGCGACCACTCCCTTTTCTTCGCCGATCCGTTCCTCGACCAGCCCGAACAGCCATTTGTCGAGGGCCTTGGTGATCAGCTTCTCGTTCGGCACATACTGGGCGGTGAAGTACGGCGACGGCGCCTGCAGCGCCCCCTCGACGATTACCGGGATGTGCCGTTCGCTGGCAGTTTTCAGATCCCCGCCGAGCACCGCCGGAGACTGCGCCGAGAGGATGATCAGGCTTGGGTTCTGGGCGACGAGGGTGGTCATGCACTGCGCCACCTTGGCCGGTTCGAAGTTCGGGTCGCAGGTCGTCACCTTGAAGTTGAACAGGCTGGCGACTTCTTCCAGCCCTTCGAGCAGATGGACCGAGCCTTCGGTCGACTTCGACAGGTACATGAAGCCGATCGATTTTCCGGTCGGCGCCGCGACCTTCGGCTGGGCGTCTTTCAACGCAGCCGCCTTGGCTTCTTCGGCTCTCGCGCTGGAGACTTCGGTGTGAGCCTTGGCTTCGCTCGTCGCGGTGGCTTCACCGCTGGCCGCCGTCGCTTCACCGCTGGTCGTGGTCGAGCCGCCGCCACCACAGCCGGCGATCACGAGCGCCAGCAGGGCCAGCGCGACGAAGGCAAAGGCCGCGCGCGGCAAGGTCGGTAGGTCTGGCATATCAGGGTGTTCCTTTCTTGTTTGACAACCGCTGGTGCTCGCTGGCCGGCTCGGCCTGGTCTCGGTAGCAGAGCTCGACGATCCTTCGGTCGCTTACCTCCTCGCCGCTCAGCTCGCCGACCAGCCGGCCTTCGCGGAGGACGAGGACGCGATCGCAGGTCGAAACGAGCTCGGAGAAGTCGGAGGCGATCAGGAGGACGGCGCCGCCGCGGGCGGCGAGGGCGCGCGCCATTCCCAGCGCCTTCGCCTTGGCCTCAACATCGATGCCCTGGGTTGGCTCGTCGAAGATCAGGATCTCGGAGTCGCGCTCCAGCCACTTCGCGATCACGACCTTCTGCAGGTTGCCGCCGGAGAGCTGGGAGACCGTCCGCTCCGGATCGCCGGGGCTGATCGCGAGCCGCTCGACCTCGGTCGCAACCGCCTGCCGCTCGCGCCCCCGCGACGGTACCGGCAGGCGCCCGCGCCGGTACTTCGGAAGGGTCGCGAGGGTGACGTTGAAGCGGACACTGGCCTGGGTCAGGAGGCCTTCGTTGCGGCGGTCCTCGGGGACGAGCGCAATCCCAGCCTGGACCGCGTCGCGGGGGGTCCGCAGCCGGGTCTCCCGCCCGCGCACCCGGACGACCCCGCGGTCGGCGCGGTCGGCGCCGGCGATCAACCGGGCCAGCTCGGTGCGCCCGGCGCCGACCAGGCCGGCCAGCCCCAGCACCTCGCCGCGGTGGAGGGTGAAGCTGACGTCCTCGACGGAGCCGCTCCGGGTAAGGCCTTCGACCTCGAGCACGGGATCGCCGAGCGCCGCGGCGGCGGGGCGGGTGACAGTGGCGTCGAAGCCCTCGTGCCCGGTTATCGCCTCGACCAGCGCCGCGTGCGTGAACTCCGCCGTGGCCCGCTCGTCGACGACGTGGGCGTCGCGCATCACCACCGTCCGCTCGGTCAGGTCGAGGATCTCCTGCAGCCGGTGGGAGACGTAGACGACGGCGCAGCCGCGCTCGGCCAGGCGCCGCACCACCCCGTGCAGCTGGGTGATCTCCTCGTCGTTGAGGGCGGCGCTCGGCTCGTCGAGGATCACCACCCGCGCCCGCCGGTAGATCGCGCGGGCGATCATCACCAACCGCTGCTGGGCGAGCGAGAGCTCCCCGGCGGCGGTGGCGGGGTCGATGCCGGGATGGAGATCGTCGATGATCTCCCGCGCCGCCTTGCGCAGCGCCCGCCAGTCGACCGCGCCGCTGAGCCGGCGCCGCGGGAACCCCGCTCCGACCGCGACGTTCTCCGCCACCGAGAGGCCGGGCACGATCTCGAGCTCCTGGTGCACCACCGCGATCCCCATCCGGCCGGCGTCGACCGGCCCGTAGGGGAGGTGGACCGGGGTGCCGTCGATCGCGATCTCTCCCTCGTCCGGGGCGACGATGCCGGCGAGGATCTTCAGCAGCGTGCTCTTGCCGGCCCCGTTCTTCCCGACCAGGCCGACGATCTCGCCGGCGGCGAGATAGAAGTCGACGCCGTCCACCGCCTGCACGCCCGGAAAGGCGCGCCGAATGCCGCTCATGCGGATCAGCGGCGCGTCGCTCATCCGTCCCGCCCGAGGCGCGAGATCACGACGGCGGCGACCAGGATCCCGCCCTGGATTATCGAGACCAGCGCACCGCTGATACTGAACAGGGTCAGGCCGGTGCCGATGATCTGCAGGAAGAGCGTCCCGAGCACGGTTCCCGCAACCGTGAAGGTCCCCGGGCGCCACATCGAGGAACCGAGGAAGGCCGCCGCATAGGCCGGCAGCAGGAAGCCGATGCCGGCGTTCGGGTTCGCCGAGCCGGCCTGGGCGCTGACCAGGATCCCGGCGATCGCCGCGCAGACACCGGCGATCACGAAGGCGACCAGCAGGACCAGCCGCACGCGGACGCCGCTGAGGCGGGTCGCCTCGCGGTTGCCGCCGATCGCGTAGAGGTAGCGGCCGAGCTCGAACTGGTGCAGGAGGACCCCGATGACCAGCATCACGCCAAGGGCGATGAAGATCTGGTTGGAGAGGCCGAGGAAGCTGCCGTTGGCGATTTCCCCGTAGGCGGCAGGGATTTCTTCGTAGATCGTGTTGGCGCCGAGGATCTGCACTTCGAGGCCGTTGAAGACCGTCCCCATCCCCAGCGTGACGATGAACGAGGAGGCGCCGAGATAGGCGATCAGGAACCCGTTGATCGACGCCAGCAGGCCGCCGGCGACGAGGGTGAGGGCGACCGCAAGCGGCACCGAGAGCCCGAAGTGGGCGCCTGACACCCCCAGCACGGCGAGGGTGCTGGTGAGGCCGGCGAGACCGCCGACCGAGAGGTCGAACTCGTTGACGACGAGGACGACGGTGATGCCGAGTGCCAGGATCAGCAGCGGCGAGGCGTCGCGCAGGATCGCCTTGAAGGTCAGCATCGTGAAGAAGCTTTCGGGCTTGGCGAGGCTGAAGGCGACGAAGGTGAGGACCATCGCCGCGATCACCGCGTTCTGCAGGACCAGCCGGGCGACTCCGCGGCTGCGGCCGCGGCCGGCGTTGGCGGCGGCCTGGACGACCGACTCTGAGCTCATCGCCCGCCTCCCCCGGCGGGCGGCAGGGCCGCGGCATCCGGGTCCCACTCGAGCCACAGCTCGCGGTATCCGCGCAGCCAGAAGTGGATGAACCGGCGCGGTTCCTGGTCGTCGGCGAGGCGCAGGTTCGGGCAGCGATCGAACAGCGCCTCCAGCGCCACCCGCTGCTCGAGGCGGGCGATAGGCGCCCCCGGGCAGAAGTGGGTCCCTTTGCCGAAGCCGAAATGGTTGCCGACGTCGGCGCGGTCGGGATCGAACCGCTCGGGCTCGGCGAAGACCTCCGGATCGTGGTTCGCGGAGCCGTAGCAGAGCAGCACCCGGGCGCCGGCCGGGATCGTCGTGCCGGCCACCTCGACCGATGCTTTGGTCACCCGGAAGATGCCGTGGACCGGCGGCTCGTAGCGCAGCGCCTCCTCGACCAGATCCGGGATCAGCTCTCGGTGGTCCTCGACCCGGGCCAGGAGCTCGCGGTCGGCCAGCAGCTGGCTGAGGATCCCGAGCATCAGCAGGGTGCCGGTCTCGTGGCCGGCGGACATGATGTTGATCGGGACGTTGACGATGTCCTCGAGGCCGAGGTTGACGGCGGGATCGCGGTGCAGCTCCTCCAGCAGGTGGCTGAGCAGGTCTTCGCGCGGTTCGCGCTGGCGCTCGCGGAGGTGGTCGAGCACGTAGTTCTGGAACGAGACGAATCCCTCGGCGGCGGTGACCAGCGTCTCGACGTCGGCCGAGTCCGAGAACAGCGTCAGCCAGTCGTCGCCCCAGCCCTTCAGCCGCTCCATGTCCTCGCGCGGGAAGCCGATGATCTCCAGCACCACGTAGGCCGGGAACGAATAGGCGAGGGCGGCGCCGACGTCGACGCGGCCGCTGGCGGCGAACGAGTCGACCAGCTCGGCGGCGATCTCTTCGATTCGCGCTTCCAGCGACCGGGTCTGGGTGCGGGTGAACGCCTTGCTGACCGCCTTCTTCAGGGGCGTGTGCTCGGGCGGGTCGTTGTTGGAGAGGAAGTAGTGCCAGGAGTAGCCGCGGTCGAGCACCTCGCGAACCGGCTGCGGCCACGGTTTCGAGGGGAAGAAGACGGGTTCGGTGGAGAAGTGGGCGTGGTCCTTCTGCGCCGCCTCGACGTCGGCCCAGCGGGTGATGAACCAGACGTCGAACGGCTCGCTGTAGAAGACCGGCTCCTGCTCCCGGGCATATGCCCAGAGCTGGTAGCGATCCTCCTGCTGGGCGAGGTCAAGCGGGTCGAATCCGGTCCGCAGGTCGCTAACCGGGCACTTCATCGCGGCTTCCCCCACCACTCGCCCGAAGCCTCGGATCCCTCGCATTTCAGACACACGGCCAGCCCTCTCCTTTGTGGTCCACTCGGCCCCCAGCTCCCAAGCTCGAGGCCCGATGCGGCGCCAGCCTAGACACGCTCCTATTTGTTTGTCAAGTAAATCTTGGTGGGACTTGACAAATTGATAGGGAGGGGAGAAGGTGGCACCGATGCACCTCGGAAGGCGCATTGCGTTCATCCACCACTCGCGCAACTCGGAGTCCTCGCTCGAGATCGGGATCGGGGTCGAGACGGCAGCAGAGGCGCTCGGCTGCGAGTTGCTCAGCTTCGACCCGGACTTCGACCAGGAGCGCCGCCGCCAGTGCGTCGGCGAAGCGATCGCCTCCGGGCCGGACCTGATCGTCGCCGCCGTCGTCGCCCCGCAGCTGCTGCCGGACCTCTTCGCCGAGGTTGCCGAGCGCGGCATCCCCTGGATCGAGGTGGGAGCGCGGCAGCAGTGGGCGCCGGGGCTAACCGCTCAGGTCGTCCCCGACGAGAGCGCGCTGACCGCACTCCTCGACCGCTGGATGATCGCGGCGCTGGGGATCCGCCTCGGCACCGACGCGCCGGCCGAGATCGCCGCCTGGATCGCCCCGGCACTGGGCGAGGGCCTGCTCGCGCGCGACCGCCAGCGGGCGCGCGACCTGGCCGCCCACCCGAACCTCAGCGAGGTGGAGACACACGAGATCGACCTCGGCAACCTGGTCGAGGACATCCGCACCTCGACCGTCGCCGCGCTCGAGCGCCACCCGGGCCTGCAAGCGCTCTGGCAGACCTGCGAGCCCTGCGTCGCCACCCAGGCACAGGCGCTCGACCGGCTCGGGCTGAGCGGCGAGCAGAGGCCGCTGATCGGCGGCTTCTACTCGAACCGGGCGACCCGGCGCCTGCTTGCCGAGAGGCGCGTCGATGGGCTGGTCCAGGTCGACACCAGGGTGCAGGGGCTGGCGGCAGTCGACCTCGCGGTCCAGCATTGGACCATTGGCGCCCCCTGGCCGGGCGCCGACGATGACCCGTTGGCCGCCTACGGGGAGCCGCTCGGGCAACCGTGGATGATCACCGCGGCGAACGTCGGCGACGATCCCGATCTCCTCGTCCCACCCGGGCCGGACCCGGTCACGTTCTTCCAACGGCAATGGCAGTCCCAGCTTGGGACCCTCGACACGACAAAGGAGTTCTGAACGATGAGCCAGCGCATCATCCTCACCGGCGCCGACGTCTTCGACGCCAGCGGCGCGCCCCCGGCAGCTGACCTGGCGGTGGTCGTCGAGGGCGACCGGATCGTCGACCTGGTCGCGACCAGCTCGCTGCCGGACGAGGGCGACCACCTGACGATCGAGCTGCCGGCGGGATCCACCCTGCTCCCCGGTCTGATCGACATGCACGTGCACCTCTGCGATTGGGCTGCGCCGATGGACATCGCCGCCGACCCGGCGCGGCTGGCGATCCACGCGACCGCGAACGCCAGGGTCACCCAGCTCAGCGGCATCACGACGGTCCGCGACGTCGGCTCTGCCTTCAACATCGGCCCCGCGGTGCGCGACGCGGTCAACCGCGGCGCGGTGATGGGCTCACGCGTGGTCGCCGCCAGCAGGCTGATCTGCATGACCGGCGGCCACGGCAGCGAGCTCGGCGCGAACGGCACCTTCGCCCGCGAGGCGAACGGCCCCGACGACTGCCGCAAGGCCGTCCGCGAGGAAATCAAGGCGGGCGTCGACTGGATCAAGGTCGCGCTCGACGGAGCCCGCGCCGTCCCCGGCAAGCGGGTGCTCGAGTTCACCCAGCCCGAGCTCGACGCGGTCGTCGACGAGGCGCACAGGCTCGGTGTGCAGGTCGCCTGCCACATCTTCCTGCCGGAGACCGCGGCGATGGCGATTGAGGCCGGGGTCGACACGGTCGAGCACGGGCTCGAGCTGAGCGAGGAGAACGTCCGCGGCCTGGCGGATCGCGGCATCGTCCTGATCCCGACGATTCGCCTCCCCCTCCACATCATCGACCTCGGCCAGAAGATGCTTGACATGGGCGACTACGGCGCCCAGGCGATGAGGCACGCGGAAGAGGCGCTGCCGACCCACGCCGCCAGCTTCCAGCGAGCGCTGGCAGCCGGCGTAACCGTCGCCGCCGGCACCGACACCAGCAGCTTCGTCGGCGGCATCGACTCCCTCGTCTCCGACCTCGAATACATGGTCGAGCTGGGGATGAGCCCGACCGAGGCCCTCCTGTCGGCGACCAGCGTCTCCGCCAGGACGCTCGAGAAGGAGGGCGAGATCGGCACGATCGCCGCCGGTGCGCTGGCCGACATCCTCGTCGTCGAGGGCCAGCCGAGCGAGGACGTCAGCGCCCTGAACAAGGTCCGGCTGGTGATCCAGGACGGGCGCGTCGTGGTCGCCGAGCCGAACCTGGCGCCGGCGCTCGGCGAGGCGCTCGGGCCCGAAGTGGTTGCCGTTTAGCGGGGATCCACGGCGATAGGAGCGGCGTCGCTGTTAGGCTGATCTGCGAGTTAGGGCCTCGCCAGGTGGGACTGGCCGCGGAGGGGAGCCCTCACGGTCACGCCCCGGCGGATCCGCTCCCGGGTGGATCGTGGAAGAGCCCGTCGGGATCCCATTTGCCCCGCAGGGAGACCAGGCGCTCCCAGTTGGCGGGCGTGAAGCATCTCGACAGCCGTTCCGGGTCGGCGTGGAGGTCGGCCTCGTTGACGAAGTGGCCGATGCTGATCGGTTCGAGGAGATCCCTCACCCCCGCATGCCAGGCGCGGTTGGCGTCGTCGGACGCGGCGTCCTCCCAGATCGCGTAGGCCATCACCAAGGTCCGTCCGTCGATCGAGTAGGCGGCGTCCTCGCCGGTCAGCCCGAGTTTCTCTCCGTGCCCGAACATCTCGGCCATCACCACGGACTTGCCGGAGGGGGCGCGGCGGATGGCTTCCTCGAGCGGCGTCAGGGCCTCGAGGTCGCGGTCGGTCCAGAAGGTATCGGCCAGGTAGCGGTCGTTCTCGTCGCACATCGCGTCGAAGCCGGTGTGGATCTGCTCATAGGGCAACGGCTCCAGGTCGCTGTGCCCCAGGGGGGCGAAGCCCGGCCCTGCCGCCAGCGGCGCCACCGCTTCGCGCGCCTCCTCGGCATCGTCGACGAAGGCCATCGCCTCGACCACGACCACGTGGTCGGGGAAGCCGTCGCCCGGCGGGTACTCGGGCCGATCCGGGCCGAGCCCGATCACCGCGACCTCGAGGTTCGACGGCAGCTCGGGTGAGACCTCGCCGATCCAGCGACTGACCGCGGCCAGATCGTCGAGGGCGAAGACCCAGCTCGAGACCCGAGTGTCAGCGGGCCGGTCCTGCAACTCGATCTCGAGCTCGGTGACGACCCCGGGGAAGGCGGGCCCCGCGCCGCGGGCCAGCCAGAGGAGCTCGGGGTGCTCGGACTCGGAGGCGACCACGAGCTCGCCCGCCGCCGTGACCACGCGGACGCCGCGGAGCGAGAAGCAGGCCGGCTTCCAGCGGCCGACGTTGAGCCCGAAGCCACCCCCGAGGACGAAGCCGCCGATGCCGGGGAGGCCGCAGTGACCGGTCGGGAAGGCGAGGTTCCTCGCCGCCAGGGCATCGGCCACGGCGCCGCTCCGCGCGGCTGTCCCCACCCGCGCCGTCCGTGCGTCGGGGTCGATCTCGATCCGATCGAAGGCCGACATCTCGATCAGGACCCCGCGGTCGTGGACGGACGCTCCGATCCAGTTGTGACCTCCGGACAGAACGGCGACCTTCTGGCCGGCCGAGCGAGCCGCGCGCACGATCTCGACGACCTCGTCCTCGCTCCGCGGGCTGGCGACGACGTCGGGGGCGCGGCCAAGGGGAATCGAGTTGAACACCAGGTCCTCGACCCGTTGCTCGAAGCCGGCCTCGCCGCGGTGGAGGTGGGGGATCTCCGTGTCCATCGCTCTCCTTCGGTCAGGCCGCGAGCCGCTCAGCCATCGGCCGGCTCCTCGAGAACCAGCTGCCGCGACTCGTGACAGTGAAATAGGCGCCAGCCGGCGGCCGTCCGGCGCAACCCGTAGCTGAACCGCACGTCGCCCTCGAAGGGATCGTCGACTCCCTTGAACTGGAGGCTCAGGCGCACCTGCGCGTAGACGATCGCCGCGTCGCCCAGGACCGCCACGTCGGACTCGACGTCATCCCAGCGGACGCTCGTCACCACGTCCGGGATGTAGTCCAGGTAGGACCTGAACTCGTCCCAGCCGCGGCACGGCCGCTCGAACTCCTCGGGCTGGTACACGAAATGCTCGTTGTCGCGGTCCCACAGCGCCTCGATCGCGCCGAAGTCCATCTCCTGCATCGCGCGCCCGAAGGCCTCGCAGACGGCCCTCACGTCCGTCTCGTCCACTGCGCTCATTGCCCCACCTCCCGTTTGTCTTGCTGAGGTCTATCGCCGCCTCGTTGATTGATTGACGTCGCCATAGCCACCTCAATCAATCAACGATGAAGGGAGCTCACCGGTCCCGCTGAGAGTCGTGGATGCGATGGCGGTTGACTGCGGGCGCACCTCCTCGCTCACACTCGATCTCCCTCGGCCAAGGTCACCGCGCCGCCGATACCGACCGAAGCCTCACCCGGCTCCGAGGTCGCGTGACGTGCGGCCATCGCCACTCGCTGAGGCGCCAGCAGCCGCATGCCGAGAAACCAGAGCGCGGCGACGGCGGCGGTGCCCAGAGCCCAGAACAGGCTCTGGTAGTTGATGCTCGTGCCGACGTCTTCCGGGAACGGGTAGAGGGCGCCGCGGAAGGAGAGGATCGGGATCGCGGCCCCGACCAGGACCGCGGCCCAGCGCAGGAGTTTGCCGCCGAGGCCGACGTCCATCTGCGCCACCAGCCGGAGGGCGACTACAGCCAGCGCGAAGTACACGACCTGGATCAGGAACGAGCCGACCGTGGCGCCGACGTAGAGGGCCACGTAGCCGTTGTCGGGGAGTTCTAGCTTGGTCGCGTAGCCGAGCAGCGGGACGATGACGATCATCGCCACGACCGAGGCGAGGACGACGAGGTTGGCGACCCAAGGGGTGTCGTGGCGGGAGACACGGGTGAAGTGCTTCGGCGCCAGCCCGTCGCGGGCGAGGCTGAAGAAGCCGTGGCCGAGGGTCACGCAGAGAGCCAACAGCACGGCCGTCGCGTCGAGCAGAACGACGATTTCGAGGATCACCGCCAGGCCGCTGCCGACGTACTGGGTGGCGATCGTGTTCAGGTAGGACCCGTCGCCGATCCAGGCGCCTTCGGCGACCGCTTCGACGCCGAAGCCGATCGTGAAGACGTAGGTCATGAGGACGAAGAAGGCTCCCGAGAGCGCGACCACGCCGAGGATCGCCCGCGGCACCGCGCGGTGCGGATCGCGGCACTCCTCGCTGATCGAGGCCGCCGCCTCGAAGCCGATGAACAGGGTCACCGCGATCAGGACGCCCTGGGCGGTGGTGCCGATCGAGCTGGTGCTCGGGTTGAAGGGCGCGAAGGTATTCCCGTCGGCCCCGCCCTGGGAGATCACCGCGATGGCGAGGATCATCATCGGGATGAAGGAGATCGCGGCGAACCCGAGCATCGCCCGGATCGCCACCCTGACGCCGTAGTAGTTGAGGATCTGGACGAGGACGGCGGCGAACAGGGCGCACAGCCACCAGGGGACGTCGAGCGAGAGGCGGGATTCGAGGAAGGCGTGAGCGAGGACCCCGAAGGCGGCGTAGACGGCACCGCCGCCGATCCAGATCTGGCCGGCGAAGTAGATCCCCGCGGCGAGGACGCCGACGTTCGGATGAGCCCCGTGGGTCAGGTACTCGTAGATCGCGCCGGCGCCCCGGTAACGGCGGGCGAAGAGCGAGATCGCGTAGCCGAGCCCGAGAACGCCGAGCGAGGCGACCAGGACCGCGAGGGCCGCGTTGGCGCCGGCGCCACCGGACGGGTTGGCGACGCCCGCCAGCAGGACGCCGACGCCCAGCATCGGCCCGATCGCCAGCGACTGGCCGATCGCGTGCATCGTCGAGAGCTGCCCTCCACCCAGCGAGGCACCCTCGGAGACGTTTGCTTGTGCCACCTGTCCTCCTCCTCGATACCCGACGTCGCTTCTTCCCAGTGAGCCGATCCGATCCGGAATCCCAACCGGTACCGCCCTTGGCGGTGATCGGGGGACGGCCATGCGGGTGCGAGCCTAGGCGGCCCCTATTCAGTTGTCAAGCGTCTATTCATCTGTTCAGGATTTGTTTCGGATCGATACCCGGTACGAACTCGAGCGTGCGTCGCTTCCCCCTGAACGCGAGCCGAACCGGAGCGGAGCAGGCTTCGCCGGCCCGCACGCCGCTGAGGTCGAGGTCGCCCCCTCCCGCGGCGGTGGCTCCGGCCGCCTCAGGCTTCTTCTTCGAGCTCGACCAGGTGCCGCAGCACCACCCGCAGCACCCGCACCCCGCCTTCGGTCCGCCGCGGCTCGGCGAAGACGACCTGCTGCAGGACGAGACCGTCGATCGCGGCGAAGATCAGCCGTGCCTGCGCGGTGCTCACCCGGCGCAGGCCGACCGCCTCCAGCACCCGTGCTGTCTCGGCGCAGTAGAAGGCGTAGAGGTCGCGCATCTGCTCGGCCAGCTCGGGGCGGCGGCGGGCGTTGAACGCCATCTCGTACTGGAAGACGTGGTCGGCGAGGTCGCGCTCGGCGGAGACCGCGAGGCCGTCGAGGAAGTTGTCGAAGCCGTCGCTCTCGTCGATCGGCAGCGCGTTGGCGACGGCCCGCCGGCCAGCCCTCACCGCCGCCTCGAGAATCAGTGCCTCGCGTGAGCCGAAGTGGTAGAAGACGAGCCCCGGCGTCGTCCCCGCCTCGGCGGCGACGCTGCGGTAGGAGACGCCGTCGAGGCCGTCGCGGGCGACCACCCGCACCGTCGCGTCGAGCAGCGCCAGCCGGCCTGCGGCGGACGACTCGTTGCCCGCCCTACTGGCCATCGACCGCCCCCATCGCCACCAGCACCCGCCGCAGCTCCGCCACCGCCGCCTCGGTCGCCTCGGCGTCTTCGTCGACCACCTGGTGGATCACGAGGCCATCGATCGCGGCGAAGACGAAGCGGACGAAGTCCTCGTCGGGGTCCTCGATCCCGACCCGCTCCAGCGCCCGCCGGGTCAGCTCGTAGTAGTCCTCGTAGAGCAGCCGCATCTCCTGCGCCAGCTCCGGCCGCCGCCGCGCCTGCAGCGAGAGCTCGTACTGGAAGAGGTGGGCGCC
>JAFDWC010000269.1 GCA_018268655.1 Actinomycetota bacterium | reverse complement strand
CAGGGGCCTCACGTTGAAGCCGATGATGATCGCGTCGGAGGCCGAGGCGAGCATCACGTCGGACTCGTTGATGCCGCCGGTCTGCGAGTGGATGATGTTGATCGCGACCCGCTCCTGCGGCACCTTCGCGAGCTCGTCCTGGAGTGCCTCCAGCGAGCCGGCGACGTCGGCCTTGAGGACGATGTTGAGCTCCTTGATGTCCCCAGCCTGGGCCCGGGCGAAGACCTCGTCGAGGCTGACCTTGCGGGCGTTGCGGCGAGCCAGCGCCTCGCGCTGCAGGCGGTCGGCCCGCTCCTGGGCGAGCTGGCGGGCGCGGCGGTCGTTCTCGACCGCCTGGACGAACTCGCCGGCGTCGGCGACGCCGTCGAAGCCGAGGACCTCGACCGGCATCCCCGGCACGGCCGCTTCGACCACCTCGCCTTTGAAGTCGTGCATCGCCCGCACCCGGCCCCACTGCGGCCCGGCGACCAGCGAGTCGCCGACGCCGAGGGTGCCTCTCTGGACGAGCACCGTGACCACCGGGCCGCGGCCGGGATCGAGCTGGGACTCGATCACGTTGCCCGAGGCGGGGGCGTCGGGGTTAGCTTCGAGCTCCTCGAGCTCGGTCACCAAAAGGATGCTCTCCAGCAGCTCGTCGAGGCCCTGGTGGGTCTTCGCCGAGACCTCGCAGAAGAGGGTGTCGCCGCCCCAGTCCTCGGGAGTGATCCCCTCCGAGGCCAGCTCGGTTTTCACCTTTTCGGGGTTGGCGCCCTCTTTGTCGATCTTGTTGACGGCGATCAGCATCGGCACGTCGGCGGCGCGTGCGTGGTCGATCGCCTCTTTGGTCTGCGGCATCACGCCGTCGTCGGCGGCGACGACCACGACGACCACGTCGGTGACCTTGGCACCGCGGGCGCGCATTGCCGTGAACGCGGCGTGGCCAGGGGTGTCGAGGAAGGTGATCGTCTTCTCGCCGTGGTGGACCTGGTAGGCGCCGATGTGCTGGGTGATCCCCCCCGCCTCGCCGGCGGCGACCTCGGTCTCGCGGATCGCGTCGAGCAGCGAGGTCTTGCCGTGGTCGACGTGCCCCATGATCGTCACCACCGGCGGCCGTTCGACCAGGTCCTCGTCGGCGTCGTCGAACTCAGGTTCCTGCGGCTCCTCGTCGGCGGCGCGGACGATCTCGATCTTGCGGTCGTACTCGTCGGCGATCGCCTTGATCGAGTCGTCGGTGAGGGTCTGGGTGAGGGTCGCCATCTCGCCCATCATCATCAGTTTTTTGATCACCTCGGCCGGGGCCAGGCCGAGCGCCTCGCCGACCTCGCGCACGGTCGCGCCGGAGTTGACCTTGGTCGCCTCCGGCTCGACCGGCGTATCCGGCTTCGCCGGCGGCTCCTCGAGCAGCGGCCGGCGGCGGCGACCACCGCGGCGGCGCGGCGGCCGCTGCGGCGGCGGCCCGCCCATCTGGTCGCGGCGGGCAGCCTGGGAGTCGATCACGACGCGGCGTTTCTTGGCGCCGCCGCCACCTCCGCCGCCACCACCGGGGGAGCCGGCTGGGCGCACGGGCTTGGTCGAAGCTTTCGGGCCACCGGCCTTGGCCTGACTCTGCGGCGCCGACCCCGCGGCGGCCTGCGGCGCCTGCGCAGCTGCCTCGGCGGCCGGCGCGTTCGCCTGCTGCCGAGCCGGCGCGGCCTGCGGGGCCGGATTCGCCGCTGGCTTGACAGCCGTCTCCGCCTTGGCCGGCGCGGCCTGAGCCGGGGCTGCGGCGGGCGTGCCATTACCCCGGGCGGCGGCGATTGCCCTCGCCGCGTCGGCCTCCTCGACGCTGGAGGCGGCGGCTTTCGCCTCGACCCCGGCGGCTTTCAGCACCGTCAGCAGCTCTTTCGAGCTGAGGCCCTCGGCCTTGGCGATCTCGTGGACGCGCTTCTTAGCCACTACGAACGCTCAGCCTCCTGGACCTCGCTCGCTGCTTCCTCCGCGGTGGCCGCCTCGTCGGCGGCCTCCTCTGCGAGCTCGGCCTCGACCGGGTCCTCAGCGGCCTCCTCGGCCTCCTGCTCGGCGATCGCCTCATCGACGACCTCGTCCAGCGCCGACTCCTCAGCGGCCTCCTCCTCGGCTTCTTCGACGAACTGCGAGGCGGCGCGGGCGACGATCTCCTCGACCTGGCCCTCGTCGGCGTCCGGGTCGGAGAGGATCGCGACCTCGGCCTCCGAGAGCGGCGCCAGAATCGCGACCTGGCTGGTCTCGAACCGCGACAGCGCCTGGTGCTGCGGCAGGCCGCAGTAGGTCGAGCCCGGGATCGCCGCGTTGGGACAGCGGCGCCCGTTCGAGAGCACCGCCAGGCAGCGGCCGTCGAAGGTTTCCTCGCCCTCGATCTCGATCTCCTGTTCTTCGGAGGCGAACTCGGTCTCGGATTTGATGTCGACGCGCCAGCCGGTGAGGCGGGCGGCGAGGCGGGCGTTCTGGCCGTCGCGGCCGATCGCCAGCGAGAGCTGGTCGTCGGGCACGATCACCGTCGCCTGTCGCTCCTCGTCGTCGACGATCACCTCGCGGACACGGGCCGGCGACAGCGCTTTGGCGACGAAGCGGGCGGGCTCGTCGTTGTAGGGGATGATGTCGATCTTCTCGCCGCGCAGCTCGGAGACGACCATCCGCACCCGGGAGCCGCGGGGGCCGACGCAGGCGCCGACCGGGTCGACCCCGTCGGCGTGGGAGACGACGGCGATCTTCGAGCGGTAGCCGGGCTCGCGGGCGACGCCGACGATTTCGACCAGCTTGTCGGCGATCTCCGGCACCTCGAGCTCGAACAGGCTTTTGATCAGCTCCGGGCTGCGCCGCGAGACGACGATCGCCGGGCCTTTGGTCGAGTCGGAGACGTCCGTGATCACCGCCTTGATCCGCATCCCGTGGTCGTAGCGCTCGTT
>JAFDWC010000268.1 GCA_018268655.1 Actinomycetota bacterium | reverse complement strand
TGATGAGGAAGCCGGAGATGACGAAGAAGACGTCGACGCCGACGTAGCCGCCGGCGAGGAAGGGGACGCCGGCGTGGCAGACGAGGACGGCGAGGATCGCGACCGCGCGCAGGCCCTCGACGTCGGGGCGGAAGCCGCGGCTGCCGGCCTCGTCAGAGAGCGGCGCCTTGGTGGCTCGCGGCGACCGTCCGGGGCGACGGAAGAGCGCCTTGAGGTGAACTCTGAGTTTCGGGTTCATTGTCGAGTTAGCGAGTCGACTTTACGGGAGGCGATTCGGCTTCTTCTTCCCGCTTTTCGTGGCGGGCGGCGAGTTGCGCCAGCCACCTCATCGCCCCGGCGAGGATCCAGGGCCGGTTGCGCTCGGTCGTGTGCCCGCCCGGGACCAGCCACAGGTGTACCCGCGGGAACTTGGCGGCGAACGCTTCGTTCATCGCCACCGGCACCACCTGGTCCTGGCGGCCCTGGATGACCAGGAGCGGCCGTTCCTCGGCCCGGTTGAAGGGCGAGAGCCGCAGCCGCGTCGCCGGCCCGGCCACGATCGTTTCGAAGTAGTTGGCGCCGTAGCGGCCGAGCGGCCATTCCCAGGTGGCGAGGTCGGAGACCGGGGCCTTGGCGACGGCAGCGCTGACGTCGCCCTCGCCGGCCAGGATCGCCGCCAGCGTGCCGCCCGCCGAGGCGCCGTAGGCGTAGACGCGGTCGAGCCCGACCTTCTGCCGCAGCATCCGCGCCTCTTGCCGGACCGCGGCCACGGCCGCCGGGAGGTTGCCGAGGGGGTAGTCGACGTAGTGGGGCTGGAAGCCTTCTTCCAGCGCCCAGGGCCGGGTCAGCGTCCGGAATTCCGGGTCCTGGTAGAGGAAGGAGCCGCCGTGGATCAGGATCAGCTGCGGTTTCGGGCCGGGCCTCTTCGGCGGGACTTCGGTTTCCCCCCCTTCGACGCCGCCGCCGGCGGCGGCGGCCGAAGCCGGCGCGAGCAGCGCGAGGGCCAGCGCCCCGAGCGCGAGCAGGCGGGCGAGCGCGGCGCGAGCCGTGGCTGGTCGGAGCTGACCGATGCCCCTCAAACCCGCGAAACGGAGATCAGTAGCTGCCGGCCGTCGATCTTCGCCTCGGCCCCACCCCTGCCGTCGCCGATCGCCAGCTCGGTGGCCAGCACCTCGCCGGCCAGGTAGGCCTCGTGCTCGCGGGCCGCCGCCAGCAGCTCGGGGTCGCCGCCGAGCCCGAGCTCGATCCGGTCGGTGATCGCCAAGCCCGCCGCTTTGCGGGCGTTCTGGACCGCGTGGACGATCTCCCGCGCCAGCCCCTCGCGGCGCAGCTCCTCGTCGAGCTCGAGCTGCAGGGCGACCGCGTGGCCGGCCTCGGCCTCTACCTCGTAGCCGTCGAGCGGCTGCAGCGCCAGGGTGATCTCCTCCGGCCCGAGCCGGTGATCCTTGCCGTCGATCGCGATCCCGACCTCGCCCCCCGCCGCCATCACCGCCGCGACGTGCGCCGGGTCGAGCGCCGCCACCGCGGCCGCAACCTGCGGCATCCTCTTGCCGAAGCGGGGGCCGAGCGCGCGGTAGTTCGGCTTCGCCTCGTAGCTGACGAGGGCGCTCTCGTCGGAGACGAAGTCGAGCTCCTTGACGTTGAGCTCGGCGCGGACGATCTCGGCGCCGAGGCCGGCGATCGCCTCCCGCTCGGCCTCGTTGGCGACGATCACCGCCCGTCGCAGCGGCTGCCGTACCTTCGCCTTCGCCTGGGCGCGGGCGGCGCGGCCGAGCTCGACGGTCAGGCGCACCGCCGCCATCGCCTCCTCGAGCTCCGGGTCGCGCCGTGCCGGCGCGACGGACGGGAAGTCGCGCAGGTGCACCGAGTCGGGCAGCGGGCCGAACTCGGCGGCCGAGCCGCCCGCCAGGTTGCGGTAGATCTCCTCGGCGAGGAACGGCGTGAACGGTGCCAGCAGCTCGGCGACGGTGAGCAGGCATCTCCGCAAGGTTCGAAACGCCGCCGCGTCTCCCTCCCAGAAGCGGCGCCGGGAAAGCCTCACATACCAGTTCGAGAGCTCCTCCACGTAGGCGGCGATCGCGCGCCCGGCCTGGGTCGCGTCGAAGCCCTCGAGCCGCTCGGTCACCGTCGCGACGGTGGCCTGCAGGCGGGAGAGCGCCCAGCGGTCGAGGTCGGTGAGGGCGGCGTCGTCGTCCTCACCGGCGAAGTCGGCGAGGGTCAGCCCCTCGGCGTTGGCGTAGAGGACCCAGAAGGAGTACGTGTTCCACAGCGTCAGCAGGAACTGGCGGACCGACTCGCCCACCGTCTCGACCGAGAAGCGGTAGCCGGCCCAGGGCTCCTGCGCGGTCAGGTAGTACCAGCGGAAGGCGTCGGCGCCGTGGGCCTCGATCACCTCCCAGGGGTCGACCACGTTGCCGCGGCTCTTCGACATCTTCTGGCCCTCGGGGTCGAGGATCAGGCCGAGGCAGACGCAGTTGCGGAAGCTGGTGGTGTCGAAGAGCAGGGTCGACTCGGCGAGCAGCGAGTAGAACCAGCCGCGGGTCTGGTCCTGGGCCTCGCAGATGTAGTCGGCGGGGAAGCGCCGTTCGAACTCCGCCTCGTTCTCGAACGGGTAGTGGAACTGGGCGAACGGCATCGCGCCGCTGTCGTACCAGGTGTCGATCACCGAATCGACGCGGCGCATGGTGCCGCCGCAGCGCTCGCAGTCGAGCACGACCTCGTCGATGTAGGGGCGGTGGAGGTCCTCGGGGATCTCGCCGCCGTGGAGCCTTTCGCGCAGTTCCTCCACCGATCCGGCACAGAAGCGGCCCTCGCAACCGGCCGCGGTGCACTCCCAGATCGGCAGCGGCGTGCCCCAGTAGCGGTCGCGCGAGAGCGCCCAGTCGACGTTGTTCTCGAGCCATTTGCCGAAGCGGCCGTGCTTGACGTGCTCGGGGTGCCAGCCGATCGTCTCGTT
>JAFDWC010000267.1 GCA_018268655.1 Actinomycetota bacterium | reverse complement strand
CGCCACCTGCCCCGAAGGCACGACGGTGATCAGCGGCGGCGCCCAGCCCGCCAACTTCGGCGTCGAGCTCACCTCGACTCTGCGCCAGGGCAACGGCTGGCTGGCCCAGGCGAAGAACAACAGCGGCGCCGCCTCGTCGCTGACCGCCTTCGCCTACTGCCTCACCGGCGGCAGCAGTAACTGACCGCCTGACCCGACGCGTCGCTGTCGCAGGCGCAGACGCCTGGGAAGGCACCGAAGCGGCGCTAACGCGGAACGACCGGGGCAATCTCGCCCCGGTCGTTCCGCATTGACTCGCAATCTCAGGCATTTTCACGTTACCCAGTATTGGGTGGGCTAAACACCGACGCGTAAGCGGCGGCGGCGACCGGAGGCCGGCCGAGCGGTTCGCTGCTGAGATGGCTCGGTGAGGCTGCCTTTCCGCAAGCACCGCCGCCCGGTGGGCGACCCGTCCGTCGGCGGCGCGGTCCTCCGCTTCGCGCTGGGCGGAATCGCGGCATTGACCGTCGTCGGGGTCGTCACCTTCCTCGTCCTGCGCGACGTCGGCACCAACGAGGCACTGAAGAACGCCCGCGAGGTGACGGCGATCGTCGGCAAGAGCATCGTCGAACCGAACCTGAGCCCGGCGCTGGTGCGCGGCGAACCAGCCGCGCTGGCGCGCTTCAACGCGCTGGTCCACGAACGGGTGCTCCGCGACCCGATCGTCCGCATCAAGATCTGGACCCCGGGCGGCCGCGTGGTCTATTCCGACGCCCGGTCACTGATCGGGCAACGCTTCGAACTCGGCGCTGACGAGGTCGCCTCCCTGCGCACCGGCCAGGTCGACTCCGGGGTCAGCAACCTCTCCCTGCCGGAGAACCGCTCCGAGCGGGGGCAGGGAAAGCTGCTCGAGGTCTACCTCCCGGTACGGGTCCCGGGTGGCCCCCGCCTGCTCTTCGAGGCCTATCAGCACTTCAGCTCGGTCGCTGCCAGCGCCCGCTCGATCTGGCTCGCCTTCCTGCCGGCGCTGATCGTTGCCCTGATCGTCCTCTACCTGCTGCAGCTACCGATCGCCGCCTCGATGGCCCGGCGGCTGCGCCGCGGCAGCCGCGACCGCGAGGCGCTGCTGGAGCGGGCGATCGACGCGTCCAGCGCCGAGCGTCGCCGGATCGCCAGCGACCTCCACGACGGCGTCGTCCAGGACCTCGCAGGTCTGTCGTTCAACCTTGCGGCGGCCGCCGAGCGGTGCGAGGCGGAGGGCGATGCGGCCGGGGCGGAAAAGCTGCGACAGGGCGCCGAGCAGGCGCGCCAGGGGGTGCGCGGCCTGCGCAGCCTGCTGGTGGAGATCTATCCACCGAGCTTGCAGCAGGCCGGCCTCGCCTCCGCCCTCTCCGACCTGCTCGGACCGGTTGCGGCGCGGGGGATCGAGACCAGCGCCGAGGTCCGGAGCGACCTTTCACTGCCGCCCGACGACGAGGCGCTGATCTTCCGGGTGGCCCAGGAGGCGGTCCGGAACGCGGTCGCCCACGGCCAACCGTCTAGGGTCGACCTCAGCGTGCAGGCGAGCAACGGTCATGTCCTGCTCACGGTCGCCGATGACGGCCTCGGCTTCGACCCGGCACGAGCCGAGGGCATGGGAGAAGGGCACTTCGGGCTCTCGATGCTGCGTGATCTCGCCCGCGAGGCGGAAGCCCGCCTCGACGTGAAGTCGGCGCCCGGCCACGGGACGCAAGTGAGCCTGGAGGTTCCTCGGCGATGATCCGGGTGCTCCTCGCCGAGGACCATCCGGTGGTGCGGGCCGGAATCGAATCGCTATTGGCGGTGGCGGAGGACATCGAGATCGTCGGCGCCGTCGGCGACGGCGAGACGGCGGTCGCGCTGGCCGCCGAGCTCGAGCCCGACGTGATCCTGATCGACCTCTCGATGCCGCGATTGGACGGGATCGCGGCGACCGCCCGAATCGTCGCCGACCGTGCCGACGCGCGGGTCATCGTGCTCACCGCCTTCGCCGACCGCGAGCGGATCCTCGGCGCGCTTGACGCCGGCGCGCTCGGCTACCTGCTCAAGGATGCCGCGCCGGAGGAGCTGCTGAGCGGGGTCCGCGCCGCCGCTCGCGGCGAGGCCCCGTTGGCGCCGAAGGTGGCGAGCGAGCTGCTGGCGGCGCGGGCCGCGGAGCGCGACGCCGGCCTCACCGAGCGCGAGCGCGAAGTGCTGGAGCTGGTCGCCGAAGGGATGCCAAACAAGCTCATCGCCCGCCGACTGGAGATCAGCGAAAAGACCGTGAAGGCTCATCTGACTCGGGTCTTCGAGCGGATCGGCGTCACCGATCGCACCCAGGCCGCGCTCTGGGCGCGGCGGCACGGAATCGGACCGGGCTAGTGCCGTGTCAGGCACCAAGCGACGGACGGCCCCGCCGTTGGCGGGGCCGTTCGGTTCGCGAAGCCACGGCTACTTGTGGTTCTTGCCGTGATCGTTGCTCTTCCCGTGGTCGTGCCTCTTGCCGTGGTCCTTGCTCTTGCCGTGGTCCTTGCTGCCGCTGTGGTCACGGCTCGAGCCCGAGCGGTCGAACTTGGCGACGGTCGTCGCGCTTCCCTGCGTGTCGGGGCTCGGGTTCGCCTGGGCGACGCCCGCGAGGCCGAGGGCCAGGGCGCCACTGGTCGCGCCGATCGCAAGAAACTTGGTGATCCTGTTCATCGTTCTCACTCCTTTGGGTGAATTGCCGTGGAGCGAGCATGCACTTCTCGCGGTCGGGGTCTCAAGAGGACTTTGGTCCTAGGACCAAGGCGGACCGCGCAACGAGAGAGGGGGCCCAAAGGCCCCCTCTCTCGTTGCTATCTCGGCTCCGAGGCCGCGGCGGCCCTCGCTATTTGCTCGACTCCTCGGAGGTCGACTCGATCTCCTGGGCGAGCTCCTCGAGCTCCTCGGCGAAGGAGAGGCCGAAGCCCTCGACCGGGGTCTCGAC
>JAFDWC010000266.1 GCA_018268655.1 Actinomycetota bacterium | reverse complement strand
AGCTTGCCTTCCTCGTTGCGGTGGAAGGTGACGCCGAGGTGCTCGAGGTGGAGGATTTCCTCCGGGGCCTCGCGGGTCATCACTTCGATCGCGTCCTGGTCACCGAGGTAATCGGATCCCTTGACCGTGTCGAAAGCATGCGACTCCCAGGTGTCATCTGGGTTCAGCGCGGCGTTGATGCCGCCCTGCGCTGCGTTGGAGTGGGACCGGACCGGGTGAACCTTGCTGATGATTCCAACCGAGACACCCTCCTCGGCGGCTGCAAGGGCGGCGCGCTGGCCGGCCAGTCCGGCGCCGATTACGAGAACGTCATGGGTGGGCACGAGCGCGGATGCTATAGAGCCCAAACCCGAGCGCGTAGTCGGGATTCGTCACACAGTCGGCGATCCCTGTGGACCGCCCGCGCCTGGTCCTACAGCCAGCGCTCGGCGAGCCGGCGCACCGCGGTCTCGCTGAGTCGGACCGCGTCGGCGACGGTGTCGAAGTCGACGTTCTCGGCGCGGTCGTTCGGCCAGTGGTAGTTGGCCGCCTGCTTGAGCTCGGTGCAGGAGCAGAGGGCGACCGTCTGGTATCCGGCGGCGAGTGGCTCGAGCCCGTCGGTGCCGTTGTGGAGGCGGAGGTTCGGGTAGAGCCAGATCCCGAGCTCTTCCGCCAGCGAGTCGATCAGCTCGAGCGCGCGCGGTGGGTACTCGCGCATCTTCAGGAAGCCCTCGCCGCGGAGGACGAGCAGGTGGGGAGAGCCGACCGACTCGAGGCAGAGGAAGAAGGTGCTCTCGACGGGGAGGGAGGCGAAGTGGCGCTCGCCGAACCCCTTGGCGCCCTCGCTGAAGGACTCCTCGGCGCCCATCGAGACGAGCATCACCCGGACCCCCGCCGGCGGCTCGGCGCGGAAGCGGCGGGCCAGCTCGAGCAGGGCGACGACCGCGGTCCCGTTGTCGTTGGCGCCGGGGACGACCTCGCGCAGGCCGATCTCGGCCATCGCCGCGATCGTCGCGGCGCTGAGCGCGAGGCCGGCGCGGCTGAGGGCGCGGATGCCGGTGCCGGCGCCGAGCGCCGCCAGCAGCGGGCCGCCGAGGACCGGTGCCATCAGCGCCGGGCTGGTGTCGGTCCGCTCGATCAGCCCGAGCCGGTCGGCGAGCTCGGGCAGGGCGGGGTGGAAGACGAGGCCGGAGTGGGCGGAATCGTGGTGGGCGGTGATCACCACCGTGCGCTCGGCGTTCGGGTCGCCGAGCTCGCAGACGACGTTGTAGGCGGTGTGGGTGGGGAGGAGGGCGCGCCGCAGGCGGCGCTGCCTGGGGGGGAACTCGTCGGCGATCCCGGCCGCGCCGAGGGTCCCGAGCGCGGCTCCGAGCCCCCGCCGCCCGCGCAGCGCCGCCAGCGCGCCGGCGGCGCCGAGCGCGGCGCCGATTCCGAGCGGCCACCAGTAGGTGCCGTGGGCTGGAACGGCCTCGATCCGCGCCTCGGCGCCCGCCTCGAGGAAGGCGCCGGCCACCCACTCGGCGGCGATCCGTTCCCCCTCGGAGGCCGAGGGCCGCTCGATCTGCTCGAGCTCCCCCAGCTGCGTCCGCAGTCGCTCCCGGGCCCCCGCCATGCCGGCACCGTAGCCATTTAGATCCGCTGGAGGTGGGCCCGTACCATTGGGGCGATGCTGGGCGGAACCTCCTTCACCCTCTTCCACGTGCGCGGGATCCGGATCGCGGTCGACTGGTCCTGGTTCGTGATCCTCTTCCTGCTGATCATCTCGATGTCGAACGTCTACGGCGACGTCCTCGGCGAATCGAGTGCCGGCACCGCCGCCTTCGGGCTGGCGATCCTCAGCGCCTTCGGCTTCTTCGGCTCGATCCTCCTGCACGAGCTCGGGCACGCCTTCGCGGCGATCCGCCGCGGCGTCGGCATCGCCAGCATCCAGCTCTGGATGCTCGGCGGCGTCGCCCGCATGAACCGCGAAACCGACAGCCCGGGGGCCGAGTTCGAGGTCGCCGTCGCCGGGCCGCTGGTGACCCTGGCGATCGTCGCTGTCCTCTACCTGGTCGGCGGGATCGCCAGCGGCTTCGGCGAGTTCGGCCACATCTTCCGGCTCGCGCTCGAATTCAAGACCGACGCCGGCGTCTCCGCCTTCGTCTCGATGATCGCCTGGCTGGCGACGATCAACGGCATCATCCTCGTCTTCAACCTGCTGCCGGCTTTCCCCATGGACGGCGGCCGGATCGCCCGGGCGCTGCTCTGGTGGCGCAGCGGCGACCGCAACCGGGCGACCCAGACGGCGGCCAAGCTGGGGCGCGGGTTCGGCTACCTGTTCATCGCCGGCGGCCTCGCCCTGGTCGCCGCCGGCAGCTTCTTCACCGGCGCCTGGCTGGCCCTGGTCGGCGTCGTCGTCAACAGCGCCGCTCGCGGCGCCGCGATGCAATCGGCAGTCACCAGCCGGATCGGCGAGGTGCGGGTCGCCGACGTGATGGACCGCGAACCGGTGGCGATCCCCGGCGACCTCTCGGTCGAGCAGGCGCTCGACGAGTACTTCCTCCGCTACCGCTGGCCCTGGTTCCCGGTGGTCGACACCGCCTACCGGTTCCTCGGCCTGCTGCAGCGCGATCGCGCCGACGAGGTGCCGGAGGTGTCGCGGGCGAGCTCCCACGTCTCCGAGATCGTCGAGGCCGACAGCAGCGTCTTCGTCCGCGACGACACCCCCCTCGACGCCCTGGTCGCGAACCAGAGCCTGCGCCGCTTCGGCGCCCTGATGGCGGTCGACGCCGAGGGTCGCCTCAGCGGGGTGATCACGTTGGAGCAGGTCGGCCGCGCCCTGCGGGACGCGACCCAGCGCGCCTGACCGGCGCATTTTCGGCGTCCTCGGTTCGCTTGTGTGCAGAGCACACGGCGCTCCCAGCGCGCCTGACCGGCGCATTTCGGCGTCCTCGGTCGCTTGTGTGCAGAGCACACGGCGCTCCC
>JAFDWC010000265.1 GCA_018268655.1 Actinomycetota bacterium | reverse complement strand
GATCGTGATCCCGCGCTCCTTCTCCTCCGGAGCGTTGTCGATCTCCTCGAAGCTCTGAGCTTCGGCGCCGCCCACGGTGGAGAGAGTTTTGGTGATCGCGGCCGTCAGGGTCGTCTTCCCATGGTCGATGTGACCGATGGTGCCGACGTTCACATGCGGCTTATCGCGCTCGAATTTCTCCTTAGCCATCTCTTTCCGTTTCGCCTTTCGAAAGTTGGGTGTGTTCTGTCTGGTCTGGGTGCTTCAGTGGTGGGTGGCTCTGCGTGGCAGGGTGCTCGGCCCTGCTTGCGGGCGAACCTGGGAAATATAGCCAGGTTGCGCAGCTTGCCGTGGTCTCGGCCATGAGCTTGGGTCGTGAGGGGCGGATCGGCCGCTATGCCGCCCCCACCGGTTCACCCGAGCGGCTCTCGACGATTTCCCCGGCGATGCTGTCGGGGACCTCCTCGTAGCGCTCGAACTGCATCGTGTAGTTGGCGCGCCCCTGGGTCGAGGAACGCAGGTCGGTGGCGTAGCCGAACATTTCACCGAGCGGGACGAAGGCCTGGACCGCGAGCGCGTTGCCGCGCTGTTCCTGACCCTGGACCTTGCCGCGGCGCCGCGAGAGGTCGCCGATCACGTCGCCGAGGAAGTCCTCGGGGGTGACCACCTCGACCGCCATCACGGGCTCGAGCAGGACCGGGTTGGCCTTGCGGGCCGCCTCCTGGATCGCCATCGAGCCGGCGATTTTGAAAGCCATCTCCGAGGAGTCGACGTCGTGGTAGGAGCCGTCGACGAGTTCGGCTTTGACGTCGACCATCGGATATCCAGCCTTGACGCCGTTCTCCAGTGCCTCCCGCATGCCCTGCTCGGCAGGGCCGATGAATTCGCCGGGGATGACGCCCCCCTTGATTTTGTTCTCGAACACGAAGCCCTCGCCGGGCGCCGGCTCGAGGTTGATGACGACGTGGCCGAACTGGCCGCGACCGCCGGTCTGGCGGACGAAGCGCGCCTCGACCTTGTCGACCCGCTTGCGGATCGTCTCGCGGTAGGCAACCTGCGGCTTGCCGACGTTTGCGTCGACTTTGAACTCGCGCAGCATCCGGTCGACGATCACCTCGAGGTGGAGCTCGCCCATCCCGTGGATCAGGGTCTGGCCGGTTTCCTCGTCCGATTCGATCCGGAAGGTCGGGTCCTCCTCGCCGAGCCGGGCGAGGGCGTTGCCCATCTTCTCCTGGTCGGCCTTGGTCTTCGGCTCGATCGCGACCGCGATCACCGTCTCCGGGAATTCGATCGACTCCAGGGCAATCGGCGCGTCGGGGGCGGCGAGGGTGTCGCCGGTCCCGGTTTCCTTGAGGCCGACGCCGGCGCAGATGTCGCCCGCGTAGCACTCGTCGATCTCCTCGCGCGAGTTGGCGTGCATCATCAGCAGCCGCCCGATCCGCTCGGTGCGGCCGGTTTTGACGTTGAGGACGCGGCCGCCTTTCTCGAGCTTGCCGGAGTAGACGCGGAAGTAGGTGAGCTTGCCGACGTATGGGTCGGTCATGACCTTGAAGGCGAGCGCGGCGAAGGGGCCGTCGTCGTCAGCGGGGCGCTCGCCCTCGCTGTCCTCGCTCTGGCCCTTGCCGGCGGCGACCACCCCGGTGACCGGCGGCACCTCGAGCGGCGAGGGCAGCAGTTCGATAATCGAATCGAGCAGCGGCTGCACGCCCTTGTTCTTGAACGAGGTGCCACAGAGGACCGGGGTCACCTCGGTTGCCAGCGTCGCCCTGTTCAAGGCGGAGATCAGCTTCTCCTCGGAGATCTCTTCTTCGCCGAGGAAGGCTTCCATCAGCTCTTCGTCGTGGTCGGCGCAGGCTTCGATCAGGGCGGTGCGATATTCCTCGGCCTGATCCTGGAGGTCCTCGGGGATCTCGACCGTCTCATAAGCGGCGCCGAGCTCGTCGGTCCAAATGAGGCCCTTCATCCGCACCAGGTCGACGACGCCTTTGAAGTCTTCCTCGGCGCCGATCGGCAGCTGGATCGGCAGTGCGTTGGCTCCGAGCCGGTCCTTCATCGTCTGCACCGAGTAGAAGAAATCGGCGCCGGTCCGGTCCATCTTGTTGATGTAGGCGAAGCGCGGCACGCCGTACTTGTCGGCCTGGCGCCAGACGGTCTCCGACTGGGGCTCGACGCCGGCGACGGCGTCGAAGACGGCGATCGCGCCGTCGAGCACGCGCAGGCTGCGCTCGACCTCGACCGTGAAGTCGACGTGGCCGGGCGTGTCGATGATGTTGATGCGGTGGCCCTTCCACTCGCAGGCGGTGGCGGCGGAGGTGATCGTGATCCCGCGCTCCTGCTCCTGCTCCATCCAGTCCATCACCGCGGCGCCCTCGTGGACCTCGCCCATTTTGTGGGTGCGCCCGGTGTAGTAGAGGATGCGCTCGGTCGTCGTCGTCTTGCCGGCGTCGATGTGCGCCATGATCCCGATGTTGCGGGTCTTTTCGAGGGGGAAGCTGCGTGGCATGGTTCTTGCTTTGAGTTCTCTGGGATTCAGTTCAGGATGAGTCGGGAGCGCAAGCCCGCTGAGGGCGGTAACCGGCGCACCCGGCACGACAAGCGCGTTGAGCGCAAAAAGGGGGCCCGTGGGGCCCCGGTGAAGCGTACCGCTCGCGAGCTGCCTGAGCGACGGGCGATGATAGCAGCGCCTGCTCGCCGCGTCGGGACGGTGCTGGAGCGAGGTTCACAGCGGCTTGATCGGGCCGCCAACCGGGGCCTGGAGCGGGCCTATCCGCCGCTGCGGCGAGCCAGCTCGGCGGCAGCGCCGGCGGCCCGGCGGGCGTGGCGGGCGGCGGCGCCGGTGCGCGCCTTCCTGGTGCTGCTCGGGCGGCGGGCGCTGTGGCTGCTCTACAAGGGGCTGGCGCTGGGCGAGCGCGGTACCCGGACCGTGCTGCGCTGGGCGGTACGAGCGGCGACGGCGCTGAGCGCCGTGGTGACGCCGCGGCGGGCGCTGGCCGCGACGATCGTCGCGG
>JAFDWC010000264.1 GCA_018268655.1 Actinomycetota bacterium | reverse complement strand
CGCTGGTCCGCGACGGCGAGCCGCTGCTGATGGTCGACGGCCTGGTCGACCGCTGGCGGCTGGCGCTGCCGACGATCGACATCCACACGATCGGCGCCGGCGGCGGCTCGATCGCCTGGCTCGACGAGGGCGGCCTGCTCCACGTCGGCCCGCAGAGCGCCGGCGCCGCGCCAGGGCCCGCCTGCTACGGCCGCGGCGGCACCGAGCCGACCGTGACCGACGCCGACCTGGTCCTCGGCTACCTAGCGGAGGAGTCGTTCGCCCACGGCGGCATGGAGCTCGACCTCGCCGCCGCCAGGGCCGCCTTCGAGCCGCTGGCGGCCGGGCTCGGGCTCGGCATCGAGGAGGCGGCGGCGGGCGTCTACGAGCTGATCAACGTGACGATGGCAACCGGCGTCCGCGACATCAGCGTCCGCCGCGGCCTCGACCCGCGCGACTTCCCCCTGGTCGTCGCCGGCGGCGCCGGCCCGCTCCACGCCGCCCCGATCGCCCGCGAGCTCGAGATCCCGGCGCTGCTGGTGCCGCGCGACTCCTCGATCTTCTGCGCGGCGGGGATGCTGCTGTCGGACTTCAAGCACGACGACGTCCGCGCCCACAAGGCGCCGCTGGGGGCCGGCGAGCGCGAGGCGGTCACCGCCCTCTTCGCCGAGATGGAGGCGGGCGGCAACGAGACGCTCGAGCGCGAGGGGGTCGCCCCGGAGCGGCGGACGCTGCGGCCGGCGCTCGACCTCCGCTACGTCGGCCAGTGGCACGAGCTGACCGTCCCGATCGATCTCCCGCTCGATTTCGAGGCGGTGGCCGCGGCCTTCCACGAGCAGCACGACCGGCTCTTCGGCCACAGCTCGCCGGGGGCCGAGATCGAGATGCTGGCGGTCCGGCTCGGCGTCGTCGGCCGCACCGACAAGCCGGCGGTCGAGGCGCCGGCGGCGGCCGAGGCGAGCGAGCCGCTGGTCGGCGAGCGGCCGGTCTGGTCGGCGAGCGAGCGGGCGCTGGTCACGACCCCGGTCTACGACGGCGCCGCGCTGGCGCCCGGAGCGGCGTTGAGCGGCCCGGCGATCGTCGAGCTGGCGAGCACGACGATCGTCGTCCCGGAGGGGTTCGCGCTCGACGTCGACGCCTTCGGCACCTTCGCCGTCCACGCCGGCGAGCGCGGGGCCGAGTTCGCCCGCCAGCTGCGCGGGGTCGGCGCGGGGGCGGCGCAGTGACCGGCGGCGGCGGTGAGACCCGCTGCGGCGTCCTCGGCGTCGGCGTCCTCGGCGCCGCGATCGCGGAGCGGCTGGCGGCCCAGGGGCTGCCGGTCAGCGCCTACGACATCGACCCCGACCGGGTCGCGGCGCTGGCCGCGCACGGGGTCGCGGCGGCCGGCTCGCCGCGCGAGCTGGCGGCGAGCTCCGACGTCGTCCTGCTGCTGCTCCCCGACACCCCCGAGGTGCTGGCGGCGCTCGAGGGCCCCGACGGGCTCGAAGCCGGGCTCGGCGAGGGGAGCGCGGTGCTGCTGGCGAGCACGGTGACCCCGGCGACCCCGCAGGAGCTGGCGGCACGGCTGGCGCCGCTGGGGGTCGAGCTGCTCGACACCCCGGTCAGCGGCGGCCCGGTGGCGGCGCGCGAGGGCTCGCTGGCGATCATGGTCGGCGGCAGCGAGGCCGGCTACGAGCGGGCGCGGCCGCTGCTGGAGGCGGTCGGGCGGCCGATCCACGTCGGCCCGGTCGGCCACGGCGAGATCGCCAAGCTGGCCAACAACCTGATGGGCACGGTGACCGTGCTCGGGATCGCCGAGGGCCTGGCGCTGGCGGCCAAGGCCGGGGCCGACCTCGACAAGGTCCGGGAGGCGATCGGCGGCGGCTCGGGATCGAGCTGGATCCTCCAGGAGTGGATGCCGCGGACGGTCCTCGCCGGCAGCACCGAGGCCAACTTCGCGGTCCGGCTGATGGCCAAGGACATGCGCCTGGTCGGCGAATACGCGGACCAGCTCGGGGTCCCCCACGCCGCCGGCGAACTGGCCCGGGAGACCTTCGACCGGGTCCGCGACGAGGGCTACGGCGACCGCGACTTCTCGGTCCTGGTGGCGCTGCGGGCGGCCGAAGCCGGCGCCCCGCTCGAGGGCCTCGAGGAGCCCGGGTGAGCGGCGCGCCCGAGCTCGGCGGCCAGGTCGCGATCGTGACCGGTGCCGGGCGCGGGATCGGCGCCGCGATCGCCCGCCGCCTCGCCGCCGGCGGCGCCCGCGTCGTCGTCAGCGACCGCGACCTCGCCGCGGCCGAAGAGGTCGCCGCCGAGGACGAGCTGCTCGGCGCCGACCGCACCGACGTCGCCGACTGGGACGCGGTCCACGACCTGGTCGCGCGGACCTGCGAGCGCGAGGGCCGGCTCGACATCTTCGTCAACAACGCCGCCATCACAATCGCCCGCGACTTCTGGGAGCTGGAGCCGCGGGAGTGGGACGAGGTGATGGCGGTCAACCTCCGAGGCACCCTCGCCGGCTGCCGCGCCGCCGGTGAGCGGATGCGCGCATGCGGCCGCGGCCGCATCATCAACCTCTCCTCGCTCGGCGGCCAGCAGGGCAGCCTCGCCAACGGCGCCCACTACTCCGCCTCGAAGGCCGGGATCATCGTCCTCACCAAGGAGGTCGCCGCCGAGCTGGCGCCGCACGGCGTCACTGTCAACGCCGTCGCCCCGGCGGCGATCGATGGCCCCCTCGTCGACGCCCTCCCGACCGAGCAGCGCGACCGGATCGCCGCCAAGATCCCGGTCGGCCGCTTCGGCCTCGCCACCGAGGTCGCCGCCACCGTCGCCTTCCTCGCCTCCCCCGAGGCCGCCTACATCACGGGGGCGACCGTTGACGTTAACGGCGGTCTCTTTATGCGTTGACGTGGTCTCTGCCGAGGGCTAGGCGGTGCGGGGGACGAACCGCCTTCGATGCGGATTCGAGGGCGGCGCTCGGGGGTCCCTCCCCGGACGGAAACGACAGCCTTCGGCTGGTTTCCTGAGTGTCCG
>JAFDWC010000263.1 GCA_018268655.1 Actinomycetota bacterium | reverse complement strand
CGAGGCAGAGGATGAGGCCGGGGAGGAGGCGGGCGACCGCGTCGCGCCAACCACCGAAACGGCCCTCGGGCTTCCCGGCGACGCGTTCGGCGACCGCGTCGACACGGTGGTGCGGCGAGGGGACTCGTTGGCTCTGTGCGGTCGCCACCCCTCAAAGATCGGGGCGGGACGCGGATAGAACCAGTCGGATTAGGAATTCAGATATTCCACAATGGAATGCCGACCTGCCGAATGCCGGCGGCCGCACTCAGCGCGGGACGGTGGCGTACTCGGCGGCCGAGATCAGGTCGGCGATCGTCGTCCGCTCGAGCTCTGCCTCGATCGCCTCCCGAGCCCTCGCGTCGAGGTCGAGGAGCTGGCCGTGGACGCGATGCCCGACCTCGCAGCTCGGGTTGGCTTCGTGGAGGCCGAGGATCTGGTCGCCGGCGCAGGCCGCCCAGACTTCGGCCAGGGTGACCTCCTCCGCGGGATGGAGCAGGACCCAACCCCCCGAGCGACCCGGCCGCGAGGCGACCAGGCCCGACTTGCGCAGGCGGCCGAGGATCCGCCGCAGGTGGACGGGGTTGGACCCGACGCTGGTGGAGAGGGTCTCCGAGGTCTGGTGCCGCTCGGACGGTTGGGCGAGCAGCACCAGCACGTGGACCGCCATCGCGAATTGGGTGCTGATCGGCGCCGCCATCTCCGCTTGATCGTAGACGAGCCTGTGTTAGCATCGTCCAATTCGTAACTACCAAAGTTGCAAATTAACAGGAGGACGGATGAGAATCGGCATCAGCGGTGGCAGCGGCAATCTCGCCCGCGAAACGGCAGAGCACCTGATCGACATGGCGGGCGCCGAGAGCATCGTGCTGATCACCCGCACTCCCGACGGCCTCGGCGAGTTCTCCGACCGCGGCGTCGAGGTCCGGCCGGGCGACTTCGATCGGCCGGAGACGCTTGCCGACGCCTTCGCCGGGCTCGACCGCCTCCTCCTGATCTCCACCGATCGGATCGGCTCACGGATGTCGCAGCACGAAAACGCGATCGCCGCGGCCTCGAGCTCCGATATCGGCTTCGTCGCCTACACGTCCTACACCCGACCGGAGGAGGGGAACCCGGCCGCGGTGGCGGCCGAGCATCTCCTCACCGAGCCGATCCTGCGTGGCGCCGACTTCGACCTGTGCATCCTGCGCAACTCGACCTACGCCGATTACGAGCGTGGTGGCCTGCAGAGGGCCAGGGAGACCGGCAAGCTCCTCACCAACACGGGCGATGGCCGCGTCGCCTACGTCTCCCGAGACGACTGCGCGGCGGCCGCGGCCGTGGTGCTCACCGGCGAGGGGCACGCCGGGCAGCTCTACGACGTAACCGGTCCCGAGCTGCTCGACGCCGACGGCCGAGCGGCGGTGATGTCGGCGCTGATCGGCTCCCCGGTCGAGGTCGTCCAGCTCGACGACGAGGCGTTCGCCGAGCGCAGCGCCGCGGCCACCGGCATGCCGATCGAGATGGCGCGGATGTTCGCCACCTCCGGCAGGGCCGTCCGCGAGGGCTATCTCGATCTGATCAGCGACGACTTCGAGAAGCTGACCGGTCGCTCCCCGAAGACGCTCGAGGCCGTGCTCTCCGAATAGCCGGCAGCCGGGCTTAACATATGCGTGTGGCCCTGGGTTCGTCGCACGTGGTGATCGCTGCCGATGCACGATCCGTCCGCTAACTGGCAGGGCCTCGAGCTGCGCCACCTCGCCACCCTGGTGGCGATCGCCGAAGAGGAATCCTTCGCCAAGGCGGCGGCCCGGCTCGGCTACACCTCCTCGGCGGTCAGCCAGCAGATCTCGGGGCTCGAGAGGATCGTCGGCGAGCGGCTCCTGGAACGGGCCAGCGGGCGACGGGCGGTCTCGCTGACCCCGGCGGGGGAGCTGCTGGTCGGGCACGCGGAAGGGGCTCTCGGCCACCTGGTCGCGGCCCGCACCGAGCTGCTCCAGCGGGCCCGGCACGAGGAACGCGAGCCGCTCACGGTCGGCGTCTACCAGAGCGTCGGGGCGCGGCTGGTGCCCTCGGTGCTGCTGCGCCTGGCGCGGACCAACCCGCAGCTCGAAGTCCGCCTGCGGGAGGGCCAGACCGACGACGAACTGGTGCGGCTGGTGCGGGAAGGGAGCATCGATGCCACCTTCGCGGTGCTGCCGGTCGAGGAGGGGCCTTACGAGACGATCGAGGTGCTGCGCGACCCCTACCTGTTGATGGTCCGGGCCGACTCGCCGCTGGCCCGGGCCGGGCATCCGCCGACGGTGGGCGAGCTCTCGGCCCTCGACTTCATCGGCTTCCAGTCCTCGCGCAGCGTGCGCTGCGTCGAGGACCAGTTCCGAGCCGCCGGGCTCGATGCCCGGACGGTGCGGCGCTGCGCCGACGTCGGCACCCTGCAGGGCCTCGTCGCCGCCGGGCTCGGAGTCGCCCTGGTGCCGCGACTGCTGGTCGACGCCCGCGACGAACGCCTCGCCTTCGTCCCGCTCGGCGACGGCCTCGCGACCCGCCGCGTGATCGCCCTCACCTGGCACCGCGACCGCGCCAGCTCTGCCGCCGTGCAGGCGCTGGCGCGGGCGGTGGCGGCTTCGGCGCGCACCTTGGATCTCGCGGGGGCGCCGGGGGTGGGTTCGAGGGACTTTTCCTAGGGACCAAGGTTTCGCGTAGGAGGCGCCCTGGGGGTCCTCCAGGCGAGTTCAGTCGCGCGCCCTTCGGGCGACGCTCCGGATGATCCTGATCCCCTATGGGGAGGAATCGGATTGCATTGCGCCGCCTGCGGCGACACTCGCCTGGAGGACCCCCAGATCGCCTCCCGACTGCGTAGCCGCCATGGCCCAGGGTTCGGGCGTCCCAGGGTTCAGATCACCCCATCTCTCTTGAAGCTGACAAGGGACGGGGACCCGTGCGGCTCAACCCGATGGCCTCGCGGCGAGCTGTTCCTTATGTATGCGATTCCGACATAAGGAACAGCTCGCTGCATGCGCCCGGTCTCGCGGCGACAGACGGCAGACCTTCGTCCCTTGTC
>JAFDWC010000262.1 GCA_018268655.1 Actinomycetota bacterium | reverse complement strand
GACGCCGAGTTCGTGGACGTTGCTGGAGTCGATTTCGGAGTTGGCGACGCGGTGGTTGTACTGGTCGCCGTTGGGCTTCGACCAGGACTTCATCGGCGCCGGCGTCCCGTAGGAGATCTCTTCGCCGTTCGGCGCGACTTCAACCGTCTTGCCGTCTTCCTTGATGACGTAGTGGCCGAGGATGAAGCCGACCACGAAGACGACAAGGAGAACCTGGACCACCATCAGCATCGCGATGGAGATCCAGACGACCGCGGAGATTTTCTCTTCGGTATCCAAGCCGTGCGCCTCAGTCTCACCAGGCGCGCCGCAGTCTATCGGTCGCCCGGGAGGCCGAGTTCCGATGCCGGGTGTGCCCCGGCGGTGGCCTGGGCCGAGATCAGCAGTCAAGGCGCAGTTGTCCCCGGATAGCGGGGACAACTGAACGGGGGTCGTGGTTCGGAGTCCGCGGACCCGCCTTGCCAACCGGCGAAAGGCATCTAGGATGCCCGCCATGGCGCCGACGCCACCAAACGCGGTCGATCCGCGGGCGCAGGCGCGCGCCAGCGTCCGCGCGAAGATCGCCCAGGCGGTCTTCACGATCTTCGCCGAGCGCGGCTTCGAGCAGACCACCGCGACCGAAGCCGCTGAGGCGGCAGGGATCTCGCGGGCGAGCTTCTTCCGCTACTTCAGCACCAAGGAGGAGGCGGTGTTCGCGGCACAGGAGGCGATGGGCGAAAACATCGCCGCGGCGCTGCTCGAGCGCCCCACCGCCGAGGACGACTGGACCGCCCTGCGGCGCGCCGCCGACGCGGCGGTGCGCAACTACGAACGCAGCCCGACCGAGACCCTGCGACGGGTGCGGCTGGCCCGCACCACGCCGGCCCTGCGCGCCCACGAGCTGGAGCGGCAGCTGCAGTGGCGGCAGATGATCGGGGACGTCCTGGCCGGCCGGATCGGCCGCGAGCGCGGCGACGTCCGCTGCGAGGCGCTGGCAGGGGCAGCGATCGCGGCCCTCGACGCGGCGGTCACGACCTGGGCCGAGCGCGGCGAGTCGGCGGACCTGATCGCCCTGATCGACCAGGCCTTCGAAGCGATCCGAGACCTCGGCTCGGCGTAGCCGCTCTGCAAGCGCCTCACCGCAGCCGCTCTCTAACCTTGGGTGCCCCGTGAGCCTTCGCTCTTCGATCGTCGCCATCGCCGTGCTGGCCGCAGTCGGCCTGCTCGTCTACGGCCTCGCCAGCAAAGGCGGCTCCGAGATCGCGGTCGGCGACCCGGCCCCGCAGACGATGCTCGACCGGCTCGAAGGTGGCGGCCAGGAATCGCTCGCGGACTACCGCGGCCGCTGGGTCATGGTCAACTTCTGGGCTTCCTGGTGCGTTCCCTGCCGCGACGAGGCGAAGACGCTGAACGAACTGCAGGCGGAACGCGGCGGCCCGAAGTTCACCGTGCTCGGGATCGACAGCAATGACCTCAGCCCCGACGCCAAGTCCTTCGTCAAGCGCTACGGCATCGAGTACCCGCAGCTGCGCGACGGCAACGGCGACCTCGCCCACGAATTCGGCACCACCGGCGTCCCCGAGAGCTACCTGTTCAACCCACAGGGGAAGCTGAAGGTGCCGTGGCGAGGCCCGGTCGACAAGAAGATCCTGCAGGAACAGTTCCTGCCGGTGATCCCGCAGAAGGGCAACTCGTGAGGCGGCTGCCGACACTGCTGGCTCTGGCCCTGGCGCTCGTCGGGCTGCTGGCGCCGCTCGCCGCCGCCCCAGCCACCGCCGCTGCCGCGCCCGAGGTCAACATCAACGAAATCGAGGCCGAAGTGATGTGCCCGGTCTGCGGCACCCTGCTGGAGCTGGCCGAATCGCCGCAGGCCCAGCGCGAGAAAGCCTTCATCGCGCGGCTGATCGGCGAAGGCAAGGACAAGGCGGAGATCAAGAATGCCCTCGTCGCTCAGTACGGCAACGCGGTGCTGGCGCTGCCCCAAAGCAGCGGCTTCGACCTCTCGGCCTACGTGGTCCCGATCATCGCCTTCGTCGTCGCCGCGCTCGCGCTCGGCTTCGGTGTCTACCGCTGGCGCCGCTCCAGCGGCCCGCCGGACGAGCGCCCGGCGTCGGCCCGTGGGCCGACCGAGTCCGAGCAGGAGCGCCTCGACGCCGACCTCGCCCGCTACGACCTCTGACCCCGGCGGCTACTCGGCGCCGACGAGGACGGTGCCGAGTGGGCGCGGGCCGAGGCGGCGGGCCACGTCGCCGACCGTCTTTGCGCGGCGGCCGCTGCCGTACTCGGGCGGCAGCGCCAGTAGCACCGCCTCGGCCTCAGCGGCAACCGCGCCGAGGCCGGCATCGCCGTCGCCCAGCGGCGGCCCCAGGAGGACCCGCAGCTCGTAGGCCTCGCGCAGCTTCGCCGCCATGTGGCGGAAGCTACCGAGGCCGAGCAGCGTCGCCGGGTCGCTGGCCGGGCGGCCGGCGGCGACGCAGACCAGCGGCTCCTCGACCTCGGCCGCCGCCGCGCCGGCGAGGACCAGTGGCTGCAGCAGCTCGGCCGGCTTCGCCTCCCAGCGCAGGTACTCGTGCAGGCCCGGCTCGGCCGCAAGGCCGAGATCGGCGGCGAGCCGCGGCCTCCGCACGTCGCACTCGACCAGGATCGTCCGCCGCCCCCGCGCCGCCGCCACCGCCGCGACCCCGACCGCCACCACCCGCTGCTGCGCGGCGCCGCCGGTGACCAGCAGGTCGCGGGCGCCGTCGAGCTCGGCGAGCGGCCGCTCGAGCGCCGCGAAGTCGCTCTTCCGGATCCCCCAGCGATGCCCATCGCCGTCGCCCTCGGGCGGCGCCGCTACCGCCGCCAGCACGGGGAGCTTCCCGCGCCGTCGCGCCATCACATCCGCTCGGGCGAGGAGATCCCAAGCAGTCCGAGCGCCGCGGCGATCGTCCGCTTCGTCGCCAGGCAGAGGCCGAGCCGCGCCGCTTCGACCCCGTCCCCCTCGGCACCGACCACCTGGCAGTCGCGGTAGAAGGCGTGGAAGTCGGCGGCGACCGCGGTCGAGTA
>JAFDWC010000261.1 GCA_018268655.1 Actinomycetota bacterium | reverse complement strand
CCGGCGTAGGCGAGCGTGTGCAGGAGCAGGGCGACGAAGGTCGCCAGCACCGCGGCACGGGCGGCGTCCAACACCGTCGGCTCGCCGCCCGGCGCCCGCGCCCACATCCCCGCCCCCATCGTCCACAGCGCCACCACGATCAGCCCCAGATAGAGGGCGAGGCCGACCACGCCCTGCTCGGCGAGGATCGTCACCGGCTCGGTGTGGGAGATCGTCACCGGCGCCTTCTGGTCGGCCCGGTGCTCGCGGTAGGCCTGCTGGAAGGAGCCCGACCCGTAGCCCCCGAGCGGCCGTTCGCTCCACAGTTCGAGGCCGCCGGAGACGAGGTCGCCGCGGCCGCTGGTGTCGATGTTGATCCGCTTCGGGAGGTCGGAGAGCTTGACGCTCTTGCCGCCGATCAGGAGCACGACGAGCGTCGCCCCGATCACCCCGACGACGACCGCGGCCAGCGTCCAGCGCCAGCTCCAGCGCAGCGCCGCCAGCACCGCGAGGCCGCCGAGCAAGGCGACGAAGCTCGACTGCGAGAAGGTCTGGGCGAGGCCGATCCAGAGGACCAGAATCGCCCCGGTGAGGAGCCAGAAGGGGCGGCGGTCCTTGACCCAGAGCAGGGCGGTCGTCACCACCACCAGCGCCAGGGCCAGGTAGCGGCCGTAGATGTTGGGGTCCCAGAAGACGCTGTTGACCCGGAAGTAGGTGTGGAATTCGTTCGAGCGGATCACCGCGTCGTTCCAGAAGAGGCTGCGGCTGAGGTACTCGACCGAGCCGATCAGGACGAAGGCGACCGCCTCGAGCGCGACCAGGATCAGGGTCCACGAGAGCAGCCGCCGGTCCCACTCGACGTCGGCCAGCAGGGCGTAGGCGACGGTGAAGGGGACGAGGAAGAAGCAGCTGTTCTGGAGCGCTTTCGAGAAGTCGTCCGAGTAGAAGGACTGCAGCGCGTAGAGGACGACCGCCGCCGCCAGCAGTCGCGGCAGCCACAGCACCGGCCCGTGACGGCGCCCGCGCGAGGGCAGCGGCGAGCTCCAGTCGCGGACCGCCACCGCGAGGACGCCGCCGGCGATCACCAGGTACAGCGGCACCAGCAGGTTGGCGGTGTCGCCGCCCGAGTGCAGCGGCACCCGGAACGGCAGCACGGCGACGATCGCCAGCGGCAGCAGGACCGGCCAGCGCCGGAAGACGGCGGCGAGGGCGACCACCGCCACCGCCCCGACCGCGAGCAGCGCCGCCAGCTTGCCGCTGCTGTGGCGGAGGTCGACGATCTGGTGGCTGTGCCACTGGTCGCCGAGGATCAGGACCGGGAAGAGGACCAGGGCGACGACCATCACCGCCGAGCGGGCCCGGCCCGGCGGCAGCAGCACCGCGGCGGCGCTGGCGAGGGCGGCGACGAGGACGCCGGCGGCGGAGAGGAAGGCGCTCAACAGGCGCCGGTCCCGTGGGGAGTGGCCTTGTGGAGGTGGATCGCCCCGCCGGGCACGAGGACCCGTCCTTCGCCGAGCAGCGCCACCCGCAGCTTGTAGCGGCCGGGCGGGGCGATGCCGCCGCCGCGCTGGCGGCCGTCCCAGTAGAAGGTGTGGAAGTGGTAGCGCTTGAGGAACTTTCCCCGCGCCAGCGTGATCACGACCTTGCCGCCGGGCTTGATGATCTGGACGTTGGCGAGGTCGGAGACCGTGGTCCGGAAGCGAATCCGAATCGTGTCGTTGCGGCAGTCGGCGTTCGGGGTGAAGGAGCCGCTGTTGCCGACTCCGAAAGTGACTTTGTCGACCACCAGCGGGTCGCGCTTGACCCGCTGGGCGTAGGCGAAGGCGCCGAGCGTGGCGATCACCAGCAGTGCGAAGACGATGGCGGCGGGACTGAGGCGGGCGGCGCCCCTATTCCGCCGCTTCGGCATTGTCCTCGCCGACCACCACCGCGACCTTGGCCTTACCCGCGACTTCGGAGATTTCGCTGCTCATCGGTTCGAGCTTCGGGATCGAGATCCGCTTCGCGACCAGTTTCGCTTCCGGCTCGTGGCCCGGCTTGAACATCACCACCGACTTTTCGTAGGTTTCGCTCGAGTTCGTCACCGGCCCGGTTTCGAACCCCTTGCCTTCGATCTTTTCGCCGAAGGTGGCGGCGAGGCCGGCGACCGAGGTGCCGTTCAGCACCGCCACTTCGACTTCACTCGGCTTCAGGGATTTGGCGGTGCTGGTGGTGCCCTGGTTGCCCTTGGCTCCTTCGCCGCCGCCAGAGGTGACGGCGTAGACGACGCCGGCGGCGATCAGCACGCAGACGAGGAAGATCGCCCCCAGCACCAACGGCTGCGAGAGCGTTTCGCCGAGCTTGGACAGGCTTTCGCGGAAGCGCTCGCCGCGGGTCAGTTCCGGCAGGCCTTCCTCGCGCCGCTGGCGCCGCAGTTCGCGACTCTCGACCGCTTCGTGTTCGGCGGTCCGCGCTTCCTCCAGCTGCCGCAGCTCCTCCGCCCGCTGGGCGGCGATCGCCGAGGTCGCCTCCTTGCGCTCGGCATCGCGCTCGGGGGCCGAGCCGGCCCACTCGCGGAGGCGGCGGATGTCGCGGCCGTGGGCGAAGGAGAGGAGCGCGAGAACGGCCAGGCCAAGGAAGGCAGCAAGGCCGGCAAACGCCCCGATTTGTTCGACCGCATGGATCAAAAGAGTTGCGGGAGGCTACTCGTCGTAGACGAAGGTCGCGGCGTCACCGCCCCGCGCGGAGATCATCTCCACGACCCGCTCCGCCAAGTTAGCCTCGTCGCCGGCCAGAACCAGATGTTCGAGCGAGTTCAGGGTGGATTCGACCCACTCGACGTCGAGCGAGGTCTCGCGCACCGCGCGGTTGATCCGGCGTGCCGCCGTCGGCTGCGGCGCCTCGTCGGAGGAGAACAGGACCTCGTGCAGCTTCTCCCCCGCCCGCGGCCCGACGAACTCGACCGCGATGTCGCGTTCGGGCTCGTAGCCGGCGAGCCTGATCATGTTGTGGGCGAGGTCGACGATCTTCACCGGCTCGCCCATGTCGAGGACGAAGACCTCGCCCTTGCCGGC
>JAFDWC010000260.1 GCA_018268655.1 Actinomycetota bacterium | reverse complement strand
GGCGGCGCCGGCGGCGGCGGAAGTGCTGAGCGCGGGGATCGGGTGAGGCGGCTCTGGGCTGGGCTGGTGCGAGGAACGGGGTTTGCGGGGGCTCCGTCCTACGGCAGAGTCCACCCCCCCCCAATTTTCAGCTGACAAGGGACCAGGGCTTGGTGGCTAAATCCAGTCGCCCTCGGCCAGCGGTTCCTTACCTCGGTCAGCTGTTCCTTATGCACGTCATTCCGACATAAGGAACAGCCCACCGCTTCCATCCCTGGCGGGTCACGGCGGACCTTGGTCCCTCGTCAGCTTCGAATAGGAGGGGGCCTGACCTTTAGCCGGTGCGTGTTGACGGGGGCGCTCGGGTGCGCCTCCCGAAAACACACTCAAGCGGAGCCGGAGCGTTTTGGGGGGATGCCGACGCCCCTCTCCCGCCAACCCCGTCCCTACAGGTCCAGCTGAACTTCGCCCTTATCGCCTTCCGGGCTTTCCAGGTGCAACGTCAGCGGCCGGTTCGAGGACGCTTCGTCGGTCAGTTCGAAGATCACCAGGGAGCTCTGGATCGGGCCCTGCTGGGCGGCCGAGTCGAGGACCGGGACCTGTTCTTCCGGTTCGATCGTCCCGCCCATCGGGAAGGCGAAGATGCTTTCGCTGGGCAGCGCCTTGTATTCGTTGCCTTCCTCGTCGGTGACGACCATTTCGGTCGGCAGCTTCTGGATCTGTTCGGTTTCGTTCTGGACTTCGAACCAGACCCCGAAGTAGGCCGATTCCTTCTGCGCTTCTTCCTGCCCGACGAGGTAGGCGACGTCTTCGTTGTCGTTCGGGTTGAGGTAGCGCGAGAAGGTGACCTGGTACTTGAGCGGGCCGAGCTGCAGGACTTCACCCTCTTCCACGTGGGTGGGCTCGCTGCTCGAGCCGCAACCGGAAACGAGCGCGCCGAGCCCGACCACGGCCAGGGCGACGATCAGCGGCAGGACGATTCTGCGGGAGAAGGACATAGCGCGGGCGGGAGTCTATTAAGGGATGCCGGTCGCGTACCGGTTGCCCCCGGCGACGGCGATCCGATCGGCCAGCTCGCGTTCGCCCTCGAGGATCTCGCGGAGCCGTCGCAGCGCCTCGCGCCAGCCCCGGCGCTGGAAGAAATCGGCTCCGGAAAGCGCCTCGACGGCCTTGTCGATGGGATGGGTCGGCTGCGTCCAGGTAGCGACGGTGATCTTGGTCAGGCCGCCGCTGCCGCCGGTCAGCTCCCAGACCGTCGTCGTCTCGATCCGGTTGGTGCGGCCGGTCCGCCCCCGTTCGACCAACTTGAACGGCTCCTCGAGCTCGACGATCGTGGCGTCGGCCCAGGGGGAGCGGATCGGGGTCGCGATCCGGAAGCGGGCGCCGGCTCCGAGGCCGACCGGGTCGATCCGCAGCAGCCGGAAGTCGGTGAGGAAATGGTCGGTGAAGGAGGGCCGCAGCGAGAGGTCGGCGAGGAGCGCGAACGCCTCCTCGCGGGAGGCGTCGACCTCGACTTCAGCGCTGACCGGGCCCATCGGCCGCCGATTCTATTGACCGCCGCGGGATTCCGGCCACAGCCGGTCGTAGAGTGCCTGCCATGGCCGACCCACAACCCAAGCAACCGCCGCTCACCGCCTCCGCCGACCGCGCCCGCGCCCAGCTGCACGACGAGATCGAGCGGCTCCGGGTCGGGGTCGAAGAGATGCTCGCCGAGCAGTCCGAGCCGGTCCCGAAGGAGCTGCGGCGCGAGCTCGACGACATGCGCGAGGAGACCCGCCTCTACGTCCGCAAACGGGTGAAAAAGACCGAGCGCAAACTGGAGCGCGAGATCCATCGGGTCAACGAGCGGACCTCGCGGCTGGAGACGCGGATCGACCAGGTCGAAGCGGAGCGCGCCGCCTCCGAGGTCCGCATCTACGGCGAGACCGAGCGCCTCCTCGACGGCCTCCTGCAGGAGATCCGCACGATCGCCGACCTCTTCGAACGCCCGGCCCAGCCGCCCTTCGGCGGCCGCTGAATCACTGAATCACTCGGTCGAGATGCTCGGGTCCGCCTGGACCTTGTGCGGCATCACCATCAGGAAGTTGCTGGTCGCGTCGGCGGCCAGCTCTTCCATCCGCTCGACCTCGCCGTCCTGGCCGGTCGCCCGCAGTTCCTCGCAGTAACCGCGCAGCAGCTCGTCGACGTCGATCAGGCCCTCCGCGTCGAGGTCCTTGAGCTCCACCTTGGCGCCCTCGCCGAGCCGCCGTTCGATCGCCTCGCGGTCGATCCCGAAGGCGTTCTGGCGGACGTAGACGCGGCCACCGGTCATCCCGGCGCAGGCCCAGGGGCCGAGGTCGCCGAGGACGAGGGCGCGGCCCGAGGTCATGTACTCGAAGGCGAAGCCCTTGGCGTTGGCGCGGTCGGCGAGGCTGCCGCGGCTGTCGTCGATCTCCCTCTCGGGCTCGCCGCCGAGCACGACGTCGGCGCCGGAGAGGCGGATGCAGAAGCGCGAGTCGGCCGAGCCCTGGACGTAGAGCTTGCCGCGCTGGGCACCGTAGGCGAAGGACTTGCCGACCGAGCCGTTGAGGCGGACGCCGTTCGCGCCCTTGCCCTTCATCACCGCGATCGTCCCGCCCAGCATCGTCTTGCCGACACCGTCCTGGGCGCCGCCCTCGACCCGGATCGCGACCCCGTAGGCGTTGAAGGCACCGAGGCCCTGCCCCGCCACCGAGCCGCCGTTGAAGTCGAGCCGGGCGAGGATCTCCTCGTTCGGCTCGGGGCCTTCTTCAAAGATCCGCGAGCGGGCGATCGCCCCGGCGAGCTCGGTCCCGAGCACCCGGTCGTTGGCGTCGGTCGGCCGCGGAAAGTCGCTGGTGATGGTGCGGCCGGCGCAGACTTCCGGCGCCAGCGCCGCGATCTCGGCCGAGGCCTGCTTGGCCTCCATCCGGATCGGCCGGGCGACGACGAGGCCGGCTTCGGCCCGCGCGTCGACCTCCTCGGCGGCGACCGGCAGGTCGAGCGGCTCGAGGTCGAGGTACTCCTCGAGCGGCGTGATCAGCGGCGCCAGGTCGATCGACCCCTTGGCCCCGACCTGCTCGAGCAGGTC
>JAFDWC010000025.1 GCA_018268655.1 Actinomycetota bacterium | reverse complement strand
CCTCGGCGGCGAGCCCGAGCGAGCGCCGCACCGCGTCGATCTGGCCGGCGATCGCGACGCCGTCGCCGCTCCAGGCCGCCTGGGTGACGATCGGGTTCTCGCGCGGGTAGGTGGGGTCGAGCCGAGCCGCCAGCTCGGGGCCGAGCTCCCGCACCATGTCGGCGCGGACCAGCTCGCGCTCCCAGTTGGTCGAGAGGCCAAAGGCGAGCAGCTTGCCGAGGCTGAGGACGTCGACCGGCTGCCACGGCTCGAACCGCAGCCGCAACAGCTGCAGCTCGAACGGCGGCGCCGCGGCCGCGGCGGCGGCCGCGTTGACCCCGTCGCAGAAGCGCTGCAGCCGTGCCAGCAGGGCCGGGTCCATCGCCGCCACCTCGCGCTCGGCCACCCGGCGGATCCCCAAGGTCAGCATCAGGCGATCGACCGGCAACTGCGAGGGCCCGGCGAACTCGGCCACCCGCCCCCGCACCACCCGCCGGTAGAAGTCCAGCTGCCAGAGCCGCTCCTGCCCGTGGCAGAAGCCCTCGGTGAAGAAGAGGTCGTCGAGCTCCTCTACCTCGACGTGGGGCACGCCCCAGCGATCGCGCCGCACCGTCGCCCGGCCCCGCAGCCCCAGCAGCTCGAGCGTCCCCTCCGTCCGTGGCAACGGCCGCCGCGCCAGCCAATGCCAGGCCGTCGCCGTGCCGGCCGCGAACAGGCCGCTGCCGGCGATCCCGGCGAACGCCCCGGCCCGCGCCGCCCGCCTCCCGAGCGAGCGTCCCGAGCGCTTCCCCGCCGACCGCTTCATACGGTCCTGTCTATCAGGTCTGGCTGCTTGGCCAGAAGCTACGCCGTGAGCCCGTCCGGCAGCCGGCCTTCGGCCTCGAGCTTCTCGAGGTGGGCCTCCATCGCCATCGCCGCCATCGGCAGCATCATCGCGGGGACGTCGTCCCAGGCGTCCGCGAGAAGGGCGGCGCGGGAGCGCTCGCCGCGGTCGAGGGCGGCGAGCAGGCGGGCCTCGCGCTCTTCGCGGTGGCCGATGTATTCCTTGAGCTTGGCGTCGGGGTCGGTGATCCAGGGGCCGTGGCCGGGGCAGATCAGGTGCAGCGGCTCGGCCCGGAGCAGGCGCAGCGACTCCATGTAGGCGGCGAGACCACCACCGTCGGGGCCGACGATGGTCGAGCCGAGGCCGAGGACGAGGTCGCCGGCGAAGCAGACGTCATCTCTGGTCAGGAAGCAGACGTGGTCGACGGAATGGCCGGGGGTTGCGAGGACGCGAAGGTCGCCGTGCGGCTGTTCGCCTTCGCGCGGCAGCACCACCTCGGCGCCGAGGCGCTTGGCGGCGGCGGCGTGGTCGCGGTGAGAGTGGGTGAGGAGGACGACGCCGATCCCACCGCGCTCGGCCGCGGCGGAGAGGATCGCCTCAACGTGGCCGTCGTCGTCGGGCCCCGGGTCGATCACCGCGCAGGGGTCGGCGCCGTAGAGGTAGGTGTTCGTCCCTTCCAAAGTCATCGGCCCCGGGTTGGGGGCCAGGATCCTGCCGATCTCGGGGTGGCCGGGAGCCTCCTCGAGCCCGGCCACTAGCCGTCGATCTCTTTGGCGATCGCCTCGCGGGCGTCCGGCGGCTCGAGCACGACGAGGTCACCGGCGCCGCGGAGGATCTCGCGGACCAGCCAGGGCTTGCCGGCGTAGGGAAGCTCGACGACGACGGCGCCGTCGGCCAGCTCCTCGACCACGGTCCGCTCCTCGCGCAGCCAGCGCGCCCGCTCCGGCGAGACCCAGACCCGGGCGACCTCGGCGTTCGGCACCTCGCCATGGGTCATCCAGCCCTCGACCCCGGCCAGCTCCTCGACCTCGGGCCGCGGCTCGAATTCCTCCGCGGAGACCGTCGCCTCCTTGATCCGGTCGAGCTTGAAGTGGCGCACCCCCTCCTTGCCGAGGTCATAGGACTCGACGTACCAGCCCTCGCGCCCGTTCTCGAGCCGGTACGGCTCGACCCGGCGATCGGTCAGCTTGTCCTCGTTCTCCTTGTAATAAGAGATCTCGAGCACGCGGCTGCCGGCGATCGCCTCGTTGACCATCCGCGCCACCGCGGCGTCGCCGCCGCCGGCGGGAACGATCTCGAGCCCCTCCTCGGAGGGGTCGTGGCCGAGCGCATCGACGATTTTGCGGCGGGCGCTCTGCAGGTTCGACTGCGGCAGGTGGTCGCCGAAGAGGTCGATCGCGGCAACCAGGGCCTTGGCCTCGAGCGGCAGCAGCCGCGCCGGGCGGGCGAAGTTGTCGCCGTAGGGCTGCGAGTCGACCTCGATCTCGTCGCCGAGGATTTCGGCGTAGAGGACGTAGGTGCCGCCGCCGAAGTTGACGACGTTGAGGAGGTCGATGTCCTCGCGCAGCTCCTCGTCGGTCAGCTCCAGCCGCGAGCGCAGCTCGACGATCGGCAGCCGCTCGCCCGCCTTGGCGGCTTCGATCAGCATCCCGGCGAGGGTGACGAGGCGGGCGAACCGCTCGGGCCGGATCGCGGTCTCGCCGCGCCCGTTGGAGCGGCCGCGGCGGGGCACGTCGCGGAGCGGCCGGTCAACCGTCTCGGCCGGCTCGAAGCCGTTGGCATGGCGCTGGTGGAGCAGGGCGCGGCGGCGCTCGGCCTCCTCGCGCAGCTCGGCCGGGGCCAGCACCTCGGCGTTGCTGCGCCAGCGCAGGACCCAGGCGATCAGCTCGCGGGTCGAGGCGTAGCTGGTCTCGAAGACGCGCCCTTTGCCGGGCGCGCCGTCGGCCTTGGTCGCGTTGCGGAGCTCGCCGTAGCGGCCGTAGTCGCGCTCGATCAGCCAGGCGATCCGCTCGCGGACGAAGATCTTCGCGGTGTCCTCGGCCTCGCCGAGCTGCCAGTCGGCGCGGCTGCCGTAGTCGCGGCGGTCGAAGTCCTCGGGCGGCGAGAAGTCGTGCTCGGCCTTGGAGGCGTAGCCGACCTTGCCCTGGATCCGGGAGAGGCGGAAGACGCGGACCGCGTCGCGCTCGTGCGCGTGGCCGATCAAATAGAACTGGCCGCCGCGGAAGACCAGGTGGTAGGGGTCGACCTTGCGCTTCTCCGTCTCGCCCCGCTCCATCGTGAAGTAGGTGAACTCGATCGTCTTGCGGCGCGAGATCGCGGTCTCGATCTTCGACAGCCGCTGCGAGAGGTCGCGGCCGCCCGCGGACGCCGTCATCGCCATCTCGACCGGGGCCCGCTCGCCCTCGTTGAGCGGATTCGGGTGCCCCCAGGCGACCTGCTGCAGCGCCAGCCGCAGCGGCTCGGCGTAGGCGAAGCCGCCGTCGGTGAGCAGCAGCAGCGCGGTCGAGAGCGCCGCCAGCTCGTCGTCGGAGAACTCGATCGCGTCGAGGTAGAAGTTCTCCGGCGGCAGCGAGTAGAGCTCGGCCTCGAAAAAGCCCTCGCCGGGCTTCTCGACCCCGAGCTCGATCCCGAGGCTCTCGAGCTCGGCCCGGTCCGCGTAGAACCGCCGCGCGAACGCGTCGTCGTTCATGTCGCTGTAGCCCTCCACCTCGCGCTTGATCTCGAGGGCCGAAACCGGCCTTCCCTGAGCCATCAGGAACGAGATCAGCGAGAGCTGGCGGATCAGCTTCTCGGTGTCCTTCGCCACGCTCCGCAGGATAGTCAGCGGCCGATGCCACAGACATCCCGCTCTACCCCGCCTGGGCCCCCGGAAAGCCGCTATTTAGGCGTCCTCCGGACGTGTGTTCCCCACCGACACCCCCTCGGGATAGGCTGGAATTGCCATGGAAATCCTGCGCAACCTCCTCGGGAACCTGAGCTCGGGCGTGATCCGCCTCGCGGTCACGGTCGGCATCCTCGCCGCGATCTACCTGCTGCTCCTGCGCCCGATCCTCAACAGCACCGAGAAGATCAGCAGGGAAACGAACCAGAGCATCGAGCAGAGCATCAACGGCGTCGGGCCAAACGGAGCCGGGATCGAGGACGTCTCGAAGACGCTGCGCGAAGTCAACCGGCGGGTGCAGCGAGAGATCAGGAAGTCCTTCCACGTCGCCAAGGCGCACGGGGTGGCCAACCCGACGAAGCTGGTCAAATGCATCCAGCGGGCCGAGGGCAACGTCCACAAGATCCAGCGCTGCACGGTCAAGTTCTAGGACGACGTGGCCGGCCGACGGCTCCGGGCGGCGAGTTCAGAGCTGGGCGGCGATGACCCCTATCAACGCCGCGATGATCACCGCACCCCCACCGACCAAGGTGCGGTTCAGCGCGGCGAATCGCTCGTCCATCCGCGTGAACTTGGCATCGAACTTGGCATCCATGCGGTCGAACTTGGCGTCTAGCTTGGCCTCCAGCCGGTCGAACCTTGCATCAATTCGGTCGAACCTGCCATCGACTCGGTCGAAGCCATCATCGACCTTCTTGTTGAGGTCGTCGAGGCGCTCGTCGGTCCAGGCTTCGCGAGGGCTCATCATCGTTGCCATCAGCCTAGCGTAGCTGATCGTCTGGCATACAAAAAGTTCCCAACGCGGGAAGGTGCGCCCGTCGCGGCCAGCGCCGGCAGCCGCAGAGAGGATCAGGCAGCGCGGCTGTCGGCCGAGGACTCCACGGCGGAGTCGCGGCGGCCGAAGTAAGCGGACCCCGACAAAGCGCGGTCGAAGCCCGACCACGACTCCCCCGCAGGCAGGTTGCGCTCGAGGCGGTCGAAGGAGCCGAGGCGGCCGCCGAGGTTGTCGATCATGTGGACGAGGACGGCCTCGCGGGTGGCGGGGACGACCGGGGAGCCGTGCTCGAGCGAGCCGTGATGGCTGAGGATGATGTGGAGGACGGCCTGGGCGAGGGCGGGGTCGAAGCCGGGGATCTCCTCGATCTCGCGGCGCACCGTGTAGTAGCCGAGCGGGATCTCGCCCTGGAGGCGGCCGGCGTCGGTGAGGTCGATCGCCAGCGGGTCGTCGTTGTAGGCGACGCACTTGCCGATGTCGTGGAGGAGGGCGCCGGCGACGGCGACGTCGCGGTCGATCCCCGGGAAGAAGTTGGCCGAGGCGGAGACCGCCTGGGCGACCGAGAGCGTGTGCTCGAGCAGCCCGTGCCGGTATGCCTGGTGGTAAGTCTTCGCCGCCGGCGCGTCGCGCAGCCGCGGCCAGGTCGGCGAATCCTCACCGAAGAAGCGGTCGAGCAGGTGGCAGAGCTCGGGGTCCTGGACCGTCGCGAGCAGCTGCCGCAGGCCGGCTTCGAGCTCCGCCAGGTCGACCTCGGACCCGGGCGCCAGCTCCTCCTCGGCGAACTCCTCCGGCTCGGCCCCGCGCAGCTTCGAGATCTTGATCTTCGGCCCCCAGCGCTCGCTGGCTTCGAAGACGCCGGTGACGTGGACGGCGCCGCCGCTGCCACAGAGCGCGTACAGCTCCTCGGCCGCCTCCCAGCAGACCGCCTCGGCGGTCCCCGTCGCGTCGCCGAGCGAGAGCCGCAGCCAGGCGTCGCCGTTGCGCTTGCGCCGCAACTCGCGAGCGCGGACCGCATAGACGCCACGGACCCGCTGGCCGTCCTCCAGCTCGCGGATCGGCACCCGGGCGAGCTCCGGCTCCGGCTCGGCCACCGTAATCGCCGACACGATCTCGACCCCAGCCTCGGATCCCGCCGGCGGCGGCGACTCCTCCAGCGGCGGCCGCTCGTAATCGTCGACCGGCGCGGGCGCGGGCTCAATCGGCAGCGCCAGGGCCTCGATCTGCGTTTGCGCCTCCATCCAGGTCCAAGGTAGAGGGGTGACCGGACGAGAATATGAGCCCTCCGAGTCTCCCAAAAACCCCCAATTAGCTCGACTTTTGTTCCGCCGCCGGCGGTGCTATGCGGCGCCCGGGGGCGCCGTCTCCTGCCTCAGAGCGCCCCGCCGAGCCAGTGGCCGAGCGCAACCGCAGCGAACCCGGCCGCGACCGAGAGCCCGATGTTGAGCCAGGCAAGCTCGGCCCGACCACCGGACGCGAGCCGATGCGAGTCGAGGATCCAGGTCGAGAAGGTGGTGAAGGAGCCGATCACGCCGCCGGTGACGATCGTCGCCGCCTCCCCACTCAGGCTCGACCCCGCGACCACCCCGATCGCCAATGCCCCGAGCACGTTCACGGCGAAGATGCCGAGCGGGAAATCGCCCCGGCTCCGGACCGAGATCTCGTGGTCGAGGACGAAGCGGGCCGCCGCGGCGATCCCGCCGAGCAGCCCGACCGCGACCCAGGCGGCGGGGCTCACCCGAGCTCCTCGAGCGGTTCCGGCTGCCGCCCCGGGCGCCGCGCCTCGAGCGCGATCCCGATCCGCAGCAGCAGGTAACCGACTACAAGCGTCGCCGCCAGATAGCCGGCCGCGAGACCGGCCTCGCCTTCGTCGACCAGGCCGTAGAGCTCGAGCTGCATCGTCGAGAAGGTGGTCAGGGTGCCGCAGACGCCGGTGGCGAGGAACGGGTGGTGGAGGCTCTCCTCGGGATGGTCGCGGAAGAGGGCGAAGAAGTAGCCGATCAGCAGGGCGCCGAGGAGGTTGACGGCAAAGGTCGGCCAGGGCCAGGTTCCGGGGTCGGGCGGGAAGGCGTGGGCGAGGCCGACTCGCAGCAGCGCCCCGGCGACGCCGCCGGCGTAGATCGCGATCAGCTTGCGGCCGGGATGGCGGGTGACTCGCATCGTTGTTGCAGCCTCCTATCAGCGTCGGTTGACGTGGTAGGAGCCATCAGCGGTCGCACCGCAGTTATGGAGCGAGCTCCATCGCTCGAGGTACGAGGAATGATAGCCGCGTGGACGCCTTGCCCCGAGCCGGGGTCTCACGTTTACTAGCGTTCCGTTGGTGGAGCCGATAACCGCCTGGCATTTCACCGACCCCGGTTGCCCGTGGGCGTACTCCTCGCGCCCGGCGATCGCTCGCCTGCGCTGGCGCTTCGCCGCCCAGATCGAGTGGCGGCTGGTCCTGATCGGGCTTAGCGAGGACGCCCAGCGCTACGAGGAGCGCGGCTACACGCCGGCGTTCTTCGCCGCCAGCAACCGCGAGTTCCAGAGCCGCTTCGGGATGCCGTTCGGGACCGAGGTGAAGCGGCGGCTGGCCGGCACCTCACCTGCCTGCCGGGCCGTCATCGCCGCCCGCGAAATCGAACCGGCGCTCGGCTACGCGGCGCTGCGGGCGCTGCAGCTGATGCAGTTCACGACCCCGGGCCTGCTCGACGACCGCGACGACCTCGGCGCCGCGCTCGCCACCGTCCCCGGCCTCGACGCCGAGGGGATCGTCGCCAGCATCGACGACCCCGCGGTCGTCGCCGCCTACGAGGCCGACCGCGCCCGCGCTCGCTCGGCCGCCGACACCCCCACCCACGTCCAGGGCCGCCACGCCGACAGCGACGGCCCGATCCGCTACACCGCCCCGACGATCCGCTTCGAGCACCCGGACGGCAACTGGCTGGAGGTCGGCGGCTTCCAACCCTTCGAGTCCTACGACACCGCGCTCGCCAACCTCGACCAGAGGCTGGAGCGGCGCCCGCCCCCGGCCACGGCTGCCGAGGCCGTGCTCGGGCTCCCGGTCGGGCTGACCACGGCCGAGGTGGCGGCGATCATGCGCCCCTCCGACCTCGAGGACGCCGACCTCGCGGCGACCGAGAGCGAGCTGATTGCCGCCGTCGGCGAGGGCGCGATCCGGAGCGAGCCGCACGGCAGCGACGCGGTCTGGTTGCCGGTTCAGGTCACCGACCCAGCGATCGCCGCGATCGCCTGAGCGGACCAAGGTCGGCGCGACCGCTGATTCAGTCGCGGCCCAGCCAGCGACCGACGCGCGAGCCCGGGCGGAGCCCGCTGAGGTCACCGTCGTCGCGAATCCGCACCGCGACCTCGGCCATCGCCTCGACCGTCGCCCAGGCCAGCGAGCCGCCGAGGCTGATCCGCCGCGCCCCGGCGGTGGCGATCTGCTCGACGCCGAGGGTGGGGACGGCGAGGACGTTGAGCGGCAGCGCCGTCGCTTCGGCAACCGCCCTGATCTCGTCGAGCTCGCGCAGCCCCGGCGCATAGACGACATCGGCGCCTGCCGCCTCGTAGGCCTGCAGGCGGGCGATCGTGTCGTCGAGGTCGGGGTTGCCGCGGAGGTGGTTCTCGGCTCGCGCGGTCAGCATGAAGCGGAACGGCAGCTGCGCCGCCGCCTCCGCCGCGGCGGCGATCCGCTCGCTCGCCGCGCCCGCCTCGTAGAGCCCGTGCTCAGGGTCGAAATCCTCGATCGAGCCACCGACCGCGCCGACCGCCGCCACCGCTTCGATCGCCAGCGCCGCCTGCTCGGGCGCGGCTCCGTAGCCGTGCTCGAGGTCGACGGAGACCGGCAGTTCGGTCGCAGCGACCAGGTGCTCCACATGGCGGACGACGTCGTCGAGCCCGGCCGCCCCATCGGCCCGGCCGAGGCTGAAGGCGAAGGCGCTACTGCTGGTCGCCAGCGCCTCGAACCCGAGCGCCTCGAGCACCCGCGCCGTCCCGGCGTCCCAGGGGTTGGGGATGACGAAGGTGCCGCCGCGGTGGAGCTCCTCGAAGCGCTCGCCCAACTCCTCCTGGTCCATGGCCCAACTCTAGGACTCCGGCGAGGCGACTTCGAGGTCGATCTCGTCGAGGCAGGTGGAGGGGCGAGTGGCGCTCGGATCGGTGTGCCACTCGCCGTCCCGAACGGTGACCTCGGAGAGCCCGTCGATCGCCAGGCAGCGCCAGCCGCCACCCGGCGGTAGCCCCCGCTCGCTGCCGCCCGCGGGGCGATCACCCGCGGTTGCGGTTTGGTCTCAGCGCCAGCCCTCGGTCCAGCTCAAGCGCCCGCCGCACAGCCTTTCGGCTCGTACTCGCTGCTGAAGAGAGTGTCGAGCGGCGGTGGGCTCGTCATCGGGTTCCCGTTCGGATCGACGAGGATGCCCTGCTTGGAAAGCCAATTCGAGACTTCGGTCCAGCGTTGCTCGGAATTGCAGCCAACCTTGCCGTCGGCATCCACATATTCCTGAGCAGACACCTTCGCGCTCGAGTACACCAACTGGTCGCTCGGGAACGCGCTGGGATTTTCCTCGACCAGGATCTTCGCCGCGTCGGTTGGGTTTTCGACCGCGTATTCGAAGCCCTTGGCGGTGGCTTCGACAAACGACTGCGCCAATTCCGGGTTGGCTTCCAGCCAGTGGGGGTTGCAGATCAAGACCTTGGTGTAGCTGTCCGGCACGCCGTAGTCCTGGGGACGGAAGGCGCGCAGCTCGATCCCTTCTTCTTCGGCCTGGATCACCTCCCAATTCCTAAACGCCAGTGAGGTGTCGACCTGGCCGTGGTACACCGCTTCGTAGGCGCCGGTATTGAGGATCACGTTCTTGACTTCCCCCTGGCCGCCGTCGTATTCGACCATCTGGTCGACCATCGGCACCTCGTAGGGCGCTCCGAACCCACCGTAGGTTGCACCCGAGAGGTCCTTCGGCCGCTTGAAGTCCGAGTCCTTGTTGACGATCAGCTCTTCGACCTGGTGCTGGAAGATCGGCATCACCGCCAACACGCGGCTCCCGGCGGCCACCGCCAGCACCACGCTTTCCTGGGTGACGATCCCACAGTCGGCGTTGCCGGAGCCGACGATCGTCGACCCTTCCGATTCGCTGTAAGGAAGGATGTCGAGCTTGATCCCGGCTTCTTCGTAGTAGCCCTTGTTCTCCGCCACGTAGAACCCGGTATGGCTTGTGTTCGGCGTCCAGTCGAGCTGCAGGCTCACGCTCTGGGTCGCGCCGCTTGACGTCCCGCCCTTCGACGCCGATCCCGAGGTGTCCGACTGAGATCCGGTGTCCGATCCTCCACCACAGGCCGCCAGCAACAGCGCGGTGACGGCCGCAGGCGCGGCGAGCAAGGATAGGCGGAGGCGAGACCCACTCATCACGGACCTTTCTTTCGTTTCCCTGTGTCCGTCGACGTTCCCAGTGTCCGTCGACTGGCCGCCGCGGTCGAGTTCCCAGACTTGACGCGGACGCCGCTATTCGAGACGACCAGCAAGATACATCATATGTCAAAGGCCGCCGCCGCGAGCTGGCTTGCCGACCTCGAAACTCGCCTCGGGGCCACCAGCGAAGCGGGCCGTTCTACTCCCGGAGAGTGGCTGGGGCCGGAATCGAACCGGCGACACCACGATTTTCAGTCGTGTGCTCTACCAACTGAGCTACCCAGCCGCGAGTGGCAATGCTAGCGGCGGACCTGCTCTGACCTGCACCAGCCTCGGGAGCTTGCTGCAGGTCAGCGCGGCCACGGATTCCATGGGGGCCCGAAACAGGACGGCGCTTCCCAGCGGCCGGGTAGGGTCGTCCCGCGACCACCAGCGGCGGCGCGACTGCCCGCAGCAGGTCGTCGACCGGTGGAGAAATCGGCGGTCCCTGACGGGGCCGACGTCGAGCGGAAAGGAGCGGCCCGATGCCCAGTCAGACGATGCCCGAGTTGATGGAGCAGGTGGACCGAATCGAGCGCCAGGTGGAACTGATCTCGCAGAAGCTCGGGATCCCGTACGAGTCGGGCCGTGGCGGTGCGGTGCCGGAGGAGGCGCTGCAGCTCGCCCGCTCCGGCGACCGGCAGGGCGCGATCGCGAAGTACCGCGAGCTGACCGGGGCCGGCCTCGGCGAAGCGGCGGCGGCGATCGAGGAAGCGCTGGGCTAGAGGGCTACCCGAGTGCCATCCCTCGCGGGGCTTTTCGGCGGGACCGGGCCTACCCGGGGGGCTTCGAAGGGCCCAACCGCCGCGGCTCCCAGTCGAACTGGTCGGTCGGGATCATGATCTGCCCGCCGCGCCGCTCGCAGCTGACCCGTCCTGACCTGCACCACTCGAGGACGACGCTCTCGGCGACGCCGCCGTGGGCCGCCACCTCGGCGACCGAGGCGACCTCCGGCACCGCGAACCAGCGGCCGTCGCGCAGGTGGCCGCGCCAGGCACCGGCCAGGGCCACCGCCTCCCGGCTCTCCCCACGGCTCAGGCCCGCCTCGCCACCGGCTTCCTCGAGGGTCGCGGCGAGGGCGCTGACGAGGCTCGGGGCATCGCTTTCGAGGTCCGGGCCCTCGTCTCCGTCGAGGCGCTCGAACGCGTTCTGCAGCTCGGAGCGCCCGAGCAGACCCGCGCGGTCGAGGAGCGCCAGGCTGCGCTCGAAGCGCTGGTCGAGCCCGCGGTAGACCGGGTAGCGGGAGCCGAGCGCCTCCTGCATCAACCTGCCGAGGATGCACAGCATCGCGGCGCGGTCATGGGAGGGCGTGGTCACGGTCCGCCGCCAGAGCGCGGCGCGCTCGTCGGGTCCCAGGGTCAGCATCGCACGGTCTGCACGGGCGTTTCCATACTCGACTCCAAGCTCAGAGGTCACTGGGCCACGCCTCCAGCACCCCCGAGTCGAGCGGGAAATTGCGCGAGGAAACCGACCTCTCGGGGCCGCCGGGCGGAGCGGGGGCCTATCGCTATCGCCGCCCCTTTCCTGGACTGCCTGCCCGCCCCTTCTTGCACTGGTTGGCCACCGCCGGGAACTGATCGGCGCGCCGGTTGTTCTGTCCGATCAGTTGCACGGTGGCAGTCCGCAGCTGTCGGCTCGAGTGGCAGAGGTCTTCAGAGTTGACGAGCAACCCCTTCTTGCCGCCCCGCATCTCGAGCACGAAGCGCGAGACCGGCGCGTCCGGCACCAGCGCAAAGGTGGTCCGCAGCCGGGCGTGGACCGAGTCGACGTAGCCGAGGAGGTCGACCGCGACCGGCTGTGACGGGGGTCCCTGCAGCGCCGCCACCAGGTCCGGCAGCTTGCGTTCGCCGCCGTTGGAGCGGAGGTAGACGTTGCCTTCGAGCGGCTCCGCCAGCAACGGCGTCCACGCCTTCGCCTGCCCGTAGATCGAGCCGGCCGGGCACTCGGAGCCGTTGCCGGCCCCGGCCGCGAACTGGACCCGGGTGCAGACCGTGCCGATGTGGCCCTGTTCGAGGAATGCGCTGTGGGGGAGCAGCACCCGTGCGTAGCGCACGTTGGCCTGACCAGCCGGCTGGGTCAGAACCGCCCGCAGCGAGGGGAACTTGCTGCGGCGGGTGCCTCCGTGCAGCGAGAGTCGCAACCGGGGCTTGAAGCCCAGCGCCTGGCAACCACCGACCTGGAAGCGGCTGGCGGCCTGCGCGGTGCCGCCGCTCGCGCCGCCGATCTGTGCCTGCACCGCCATCGGCTCGCAGCTGGTCGGGTTGGTGGTGAAGCCGGGGCGGTCGACGTCGATGGTGACCGCGCGCAGCTGCAGAGGGATGCCCCGCAGGATCGTCGGGATCGGGTCGGATTTGGCAGTGATCTGGGCCGTCGTCGGGTCGACGAAGAGCGCCGCCCGGACGACGACGTTGCCGAGGTCGAACGGTCCCGCGACCGCCGGGGTGATCACGACCGCCGAGATCGGCGCCCCCTCGTATGGGCCTGCGAGGTAGACGCGGCCGCCGACGTGGATCGGCGCGCCGCCGATCCCGGCGGCGGAATCGACGGTGCCGAGGGCACTGGCGGCGGGGCAGCTCGGGTTCGCCTGCTCGGCCCGTCCGCTGCGCTCCACGGCGGCGGCGATCGTGGCCTCGGGGCAGTAGGGGATCCCGGCGAGCTTGCCGCTCAGCCCCGGCGGCAGCGCGAACTCGAGGCTGCGGAGCTCCTGTTCGCCGTCGCGGCGCGAGAGCTTGATCTGCAGCGCCCCTCCTCCGCCCGCCGTGGCCGACGAGCTGCCGGCTTCGAAGCTCGGGGCAAACGGCCGCGCGCCCGGGCTCCGCGGGCAGGCTCCACCACCGGCGGCTTCGCTCACCGCGAAGCTGCTCCGGGTCTGGGCGGGCGGCCCCGATTCCGGCGCCGACCACGGGGTCCATTCGCCGCTGGTCGTGTAGGTGCCGCAGAGGTCCGGGGTCGCCATCGGCGAGCCGGGGCCGCCACCGCGGAAGCGCAGCGTCAGGCCCGCCACCGGCTGCTGCGGGCTGTCGTCGAAGACCGTCGTGATCTGACCGCTGACCGGGTCGAGCTCGACCTTCGCCGGCAACTTCACCCGGATCCCGTAGCGGGGGTTTTCGAGCACGACGTAGAGGGCGACCAGCGAGCCGAACGGGTTGGCCCCCTGGTCGGCTAGGTAGATCGAGCCGCGCAGCGGTTGGTCGAGCAGCGGCGATTCCGCTTCGGCGCTGCCGAGCTTGGACGCTTCGGGGCAGGCCGGGGCGTCGTTGCTGAAACGAATCCGGTTGGGCTCCGCGCCGTTCGTCGTCAGCAGCCCGATCTGCGCCTCGCTGCAGGAGGCGAGGCCGTTCGCGGCGGCGGGGTTCAGGGCGAGCCCAGCCGGCAGCCGCACCACGGCCTTGCGAAGCGGCGGCGCCGCCAGCCCGCTGGGATCCGTGAGGCCTTCCTGAGGCACGGTCAGCTGCGCCGTGAAAGCCGCGGGCGATGCCGCCTGTTCGGTGCTGGCGCTCCAGGTGAACTCGGGGTTGAAGTGGCCAGCGAGGGCTCCGCAGTCGCTCACCGCCGGCAGGACGACGGTCGATTCGGAGAACGACGCCGGTTCCTGCCAGGTGTTGATCGAGATGTCGGTCCGCGGCGCCACCGCGCTCGTTTCGGCGCAGTTCGCCGGGTTGGTCAAGAGCGGCCTGGTCGCCTGCGGGTCGCCTGCGGTTCGGCAGCCTTCGGTGAAGATCGGATTCCCCGTCGCGCCGAACTCGCAAAGTGTCACGAACGCTCCAAACACCGTGTAGTACTGGGGCGTGTTGGGCGAGACGACATCGACTCCGTAGTCGCTGTCGCTGCGAAGAGAGGCGAGGAGACGAGGGGTGATCGCCGTCGAGCGGAAGCTGAATTCCGCGGGGTAGCCCACAGCGGGTGTGTCGTTGACCACCGTTTCAGATCCGAACGCCGGGGCGGCGAAGCCCGCGAGCAACGGGTGAGCGAGGCCGACCATGCTCCCTTCTGGGCAGAGTTCGTAGTGCCCTTCCTTCGGATAGATCACGTCACCTTCAGCCTGGCACCGGGCCGGCGCCGTGGGATTGCCGAGGAACCCCGGCGGCAGCGACACCCTGATGTCGCGGGGGTCGCCGGCCGGGACCACGACACCGCTCGGTGCGAGCACGGTGCGGAGAAAGAAGGCGGTGTTCGCCTGAAACGGGTGGGCGCCAGCCCTCGCCTCCAGGGCGCCGTTGGCGTCGTAGGCACCAGCGAAGAACGCCTGGATGCCGGGCCTTGCCGGTTCGGAAGAGACCGTGATCGGCTCTTCGTAGCTCGCGGCGGCGCTGGCGCCTCCGCCCCCAACCGAGACCAGGTTCGGCTGCAGCTGCGCGGGGCCCGTCTCGACCCGTACCTTGATCGACAGCGGCTGCAATGGAACCCCGGGATTGGCGACTTCGGTTCCGCTGCAACTCACTTCGGCGCCGAGCGAACAGCTCCAGCCATAGCCGGAGGCTTCCGTCGCGACGAGTCCCGCCGGCAGGACGTCGGTCAGCTCGACCGGCGTCAGCGGGCCGCCGCCGAGAGCACCACCGATGTTCTGGACGTAGATCGCGATCACGCCTTCGCCCGGCGCGCCGCCGGCAGTCTTGGTGCTGATGCTCACGTTCGCGGCGCCGCCGCTCAGCTGACTCGAGTCAGCCACCAGTTCGGCGACGTCGGTTTCGGCCAGGGCTCCCACGAAGCGGACGAAGTAGGGCTTGCCGGCACCGACATCACCGGGGCCACCATCGACTTCGACCCCACCCGCTCCGATCGCAGGCAGAGCTTCGAGCGCGGCGGCGAGCTGGGCGGCGGAAGCGTCGAAGGCGATCGGCCCCGTCACCTGGCTTTCGAAGGCCAGGCTGAAAGTGCCCGCCCCGGCGTCAACCGCGACCCGCTGGACCTCGTCGCTGCGCGGCGGCAGGTTGGTCGGGCCGGTGACCGCCGCCACCCTCCAGCCCGGGCTTGCCGCATGCGCCCCCGCAGCAAACGCGAGCGCTCCCAGGGCGACGACCACAAGCGCCAGGAGATGGTGGGTCCGAAGGTGCATCCCGTGAACCCCGATCCTCATTTGCTCGTCCCCCGCTTGGTCGTGGCCTTATGGGTGTGCTTTCGCTGCTGGTGCCTGCGGACGCAGCGGCCCCTGCGCCGGGTCTTGCCGGCGGCGCAGCGCGATGGCGGCGTCGCCTGGTTTCCGGGCCCGGTGAAAGTGGAGCTGGGTGCGGGAGCCGTCCCCGGCGGCCCGGGGGTACTGCTCTGGCAGGAGCCTTCGCTGAGCGCTTGACAGGGACTTGGCGGCAGAGGCGGCTCGGCGAACCCGCCACCGACTCGCAGGTCGTAGAGCCGTTCGCGCTGACCGCTCGCCGAGGCCAGGAGATGATCGGCGGTGACGACGAAGACGTCGTTGCCAGATGCCCCGGCGTCGATGAAAGAAGTGGTGCCTTCGAGCCCAGCTTCGGTGTGCAGGAGGGCGACGGCACCTTCGCGCCACTCGTAGAGGTTGGAGTTGCCGGTGATACCACCCGGCGCCAGGACGTCCGGCGAGGTGAAGAAGACCGTGCCGCCGTCATCCGAGAGCGCTCGCGGCTGGAGCGCCTGCGCCGGGTACCAAAGCGAAGAGAGGATCAGCGGCAGTCGCCGCGGGTTGCCGACCGGCGGCTCGCCGTCGGGCCGGCAGGAGACGCAGCGGGTGGTCCCATCGCCCGCCGAGTAGAGGTATGCCTCGGGCTGCCCTTCGGACTTGTAGCCGGTGACGTTCGCCCGCGAGACGAAGAGCAGCGACCCGCCGCCCGGCGTGACGCGCGACGACAGCGCGCGGGGTTCCGTCAGCAGCGGGGTCGATTCCGCGCCTGTGAACGCCCCGAGGCCCCCGTACAAGATTTCGCGTCCGCCGAGGACACCGACGAAGCTCAGCGACCGGACGCCGGGGCTCGCTTCACGCGAGAGGTAGATGTTGTAGGCAGCCTCTTCGGTTTCGCCGGTAGCACTGACGTTTTCCGCGTAGGTGTTGCCCCTCCCGGGCACCAGCCGTCCCTTGGCCGCGAGATACACACTCGAGCCGTCGGTCGACAGCCCCAACACGCCGGCAACCGCGGCGCCGCTGGGATTCGCGGGGTCGGCAGTCGCCGTCAGATCGGTCAGCTGCCCGCGCTCGAGGTTGTATTCGTAGAGGTCACATTCTTCACTCCCGGTCGTCGACATTTCGGAGGTGCATTCGCCTTCGGTGGTGCCGCTGCTGGACGCGGACGTGAGCCCGTAGTTCGCAAGGAAGAAGACGCGCGAGCCCGTGCTCGAGGCGGCCTCGAAGGTCGCGCCGGTGTCCGGGACGGCGGTGGTCGACCGCGAGACGTCGATCGTCGCCACGCCGTCGACGCGGGCGAAAACGCCAAGCGAGCCAGGTAGATGACCGGCTTCGCTGGTCGGCGCGGAGAAGAACACCCGGCGGCCGTTGGCAGAGAGGGCGCCGACGAACGAGCTCCCGCGCCTTGACGATCCGCCCGGGATCGGAGAAGAAGCTTCGGAGCCGTCCGGCATGATCGCCGGGTTGCGAAGACGGCCTTCAGACCACTCGTAGAGACCTTCTGCTCCGCTGAATTCGAAGCCCGGGTAGCGGTAGTTGGTTTCGAAGAGGACACTGCGGCACCCCTCGGCCATGCCCGTGATGTGGAAGTAGCCGGACGACGGACGGGCAAATGGGTTTTCCGGGTCGGAGACGGTGAGGAGTTCCGTTGGCCCATCCCGGTGATAGAGGAACAGGTTCGTCACCCCCGAGCTCGGGGTCGCGACCGGTGGCACCGAGTCGATCGGGTTGAACGTCTCCAGCGTGCCGCAGCCGAGGTCTTCGGAGAACCCGTCGACCCTGCCGGCCGGATTGGATTCGGAGTCCCCTGTCGGGAGGAGCGACGGCGGCGAAAGCTGGGTCGAAGACCAGCCTGCCGCGGTCCTGCTGGCGAGATAACGGGGCTCGCCGCCAGCTGTCGAAGAGCCGAGCCCACCCGTGACCGGGAAGATCATCTCGTCTCCGTTCGGCGCGGCGGCAAATGTGAACTGGGTGGAGAACAGCGGCCCGACCGTCCCCACCGGCCCAAGATCAGGTGGAGAGACCATCTCCACTCCCCTCCCATCCGGCAGCCCGGCGGCATCGAGGCTCGTCAACCGCTGCGGCTCCCCGACGTCGGCGCCCGCCGAACTGGTGGCCAGCACCCGGTAGAGGTAGGTCGTGCCCTCGGCCAAGCCTTCAGCCGTGGCCGAGACGCGATGGACCGAGGTGTCTTCTCCAATCGGTTCGCTCTCCGGCGTTCGCACCGCGTGGTCAAAGCCGTGGCCGGGGCCGAGCGCCGCGACATCGCTCTCGTACCTCGCCTCCGGGACGTACTCGAACCGGTAGCTCGTCGGCGCGCCTTCCGGCCTCAGTTCGGCCTGCAGGGTCGCGCTGGTTTGGCCGATCTGCGCCGACTCGCCGACCACTTCAGGCTCTGCCGCGGCCCAAGCGGTCGAGAGGTGGCAGAGCAGGAGCGCAACCGGCAGGAGCGCGGCCACGGCGCCCCGCGCCGATCGCGGGCACCGGGACCCGTCCAGCTTCAATCGACCCCCCACGCTCTCTCCTCTCCTGGGCGCAAGCGCCCCTACGCACCCCCGTGTTCAGGGCACAACGCTAGGAGAGGCGATTTGTCTGCGCAAACGAAAGGGCGATCCAGAAACATCTCCGACACAAAGCTCCTTCCCTGCCCCCCACCGATTACAGGCCCGCGTGCGGCGGTCAGGGCAGGCTAGGAAGAGATTGTTTCTGGGAATCGTCGGCCGCCAGGCGCGCGTTTTCGAGCCCCGACAACGCAGTGGGGCGGAGCGCATATCGCGCTCCGCCCCACTTAATGCCTACTTGAGCAACCAGCCGCTCAAGGGGTCGTGGCCACCACCGCGTTGCCTCCCGAGGTCACCGAAAAGGACCCTGAGAGTTCCCCCGTCGCCGGACACGTTGCCGACGACTGCGCCACGTTCAGGTTCAGCACCTGGTTGGTGATCGTGTCGATCAGCGCCGCGTTGAAATTGAACGTATCGGCGATTTCGGCCTTTTCGTAGACGCAGGTCTTGATCGAGATGCCACCGCTTGTCAGTGTCGCCTTGAACTTCGCTCCTGTGATCTTGGTCGTCCCGTTGGCGAAGAAATGGATCCTCCACGGGAGCCCTTCGGGCGTGATGTCCGCGAAGACGAGGGGGTTCGAGGTTTTGCAGGCCCCACCACCGGACTGGAACCGCCCTTCGGTGAGGCTCACGTCGGCCGGTTCCGCCGAGTTCGTGGCGACCGTCCCCTTGACTTCGCTTTCACCGCATTCGAGGGTGATTTCGGTCGTTTTGAACTTCAGGTTCGTGCTGAACCCTTTGATCGGGGCTCCCACCGCAAGCGCTGCTCCTCCGGCGGTGTTTTCGTGCAGGGTGACGTTGGCGGCCGAGGCCATCGCCGGCAACGCGGCGAACGCCATTGCCATCAGGGCCACGAACAGCCCGAGGCCGATCGGCTTTCTCAGTTGCATGCTTAACTCCCTGTGGGCGGCGAGACGCGTCTCGCCGATTCCTGCGCCGAAGCTTCGGTTCCTAAGCTGGGCTTCGGCGCTGATTCCGTGCTCTGCCGGCGGCCGCGCAAACGAGCAGTGCCGGCGCCGTCGCTGACGGCGGTCCCTCCGCTCAGATCCCCACCCCCTCTGCGGCCAATTTCGGCATTTCACCTCTATAGCCCGTGACGATTTGGCGATCAAGCGTCCCGGCCGAAGTGACCGCCGCCCCTACAGTCACGTTCGCAAATAGGTGCGCGAGATAGTCCTGCTAATTCCGGGAATCCGCCCGATCTCCCGAGTACGTGTGCGTCCCCATCCTGGCTGGCTCCTCGGTCACGTACAGCTGGTGGTGCAGTCCGCCGAGGACCGAGCTTGCAAGCTCGGTCCGACCGCCGAGCCGGAGGCCGGAGAGGTCCCCGTCCAGGACCGCGGCGAACCAGCGCTCGACGTCACCGCGGGCCCAGGCGTCGGGGCTCCCGGGCGGCGTTCCCGCCCCGCCATCGCGGACCCTTCCTTCGGCGACCCGCGCCCAGACCGCCCGCGCGCGTTCGCCCCGGGCCTCGATCGTGAAAGCGCAGGTTCCCCGCGCTCCGTACTCGGGCCTCGACAGCGGCAGCGTCGCCTCCAGCGCCAACGCGGCGTCCCGCGTAATCACCGGCGTCGCACCCTGGGCGAGGTAGCGGCGCTCCCAGCGCACAGTCGCGGCCAACGGCCCGAACCCGATCCGGCACCACTCGGTGAGGTGGAGGCGGTTTCCGCCGCGGTGCCCGCGTGCTTCCAGGAGGCCGGCGCCGAGCAGGACGTCGAGTGTGCGGTGGAGCTTTTCATCGCCGAGTGCGATCGCCAGCTGCCCGCCGAGCAGGTCACCCCGCGAGCGCGGCTCGGAGAGCAGCGTGCCGAGCACCGATAGCTCCCAGGCGTCGGCGAAAACGTTGAACGCGCGCCAGCCGAGGGGCCCGCTCAGTTCGCCTCGGCGCGTGTGGTGGCGTCCCACCCATGCCTGCACCAGGCCGATCACCTCGACCAAGCCCTCGCCCGCCTCGCTCAGCCCGTAGTCGACCCGGCGGCGTTCCCTCTTCGAGCGTCGCCTGGCGAGCAGGCCCAGGCTCCGCAGATTGCTCAGGTGGTGGTTGAGCGAGGTCCCCGAGGCCAGCAACAACCATGTCCGCAGCTCCGTCTGGGTCTTCGTCCCCTCTACCAGGGCGGCGAGGATCATCCGACTCAGGTCGCTGCGCATCACCTCCAGCCCGATCCGCGGGCTGGTGGCGGGCGACTGGGCAATGTCGGCGTCCAAGGCCTCCCTCCGTTCCTGGGTGGCAGGGAAGCCCGGCTGCTGAATCAGCCAGACGCAACCACGGCTGACTTCCCGTGCCGCAGACCTTTGAGTGATCTTACTCAATTGCTCGAAAAGATCTTACTGCTCGCTAACGATGGTTCGTGGAACCTGCCCGGTTCTCGGCCTCGATCGCCGTGCGGGCCGCCGCGGCGCCGACGATCGGGGCCAGCGCCAGGTACGCCGCGCTGGCACTCATCTCGGGGAGCCGCTCGGGCCGCCCGGCGGCCACCAGCTCGAAGCAAAGCGCCCAGATCGAGGCGGCGATCGCATCGGCGAAGACGGGGCTCGGCGCGTCGCGCTCCGAGATGCACTGGCCGAGCGCGCTTGCCAGGCACCGGATCAAGCCGACCCGACAATTCGCCCCCGGCGCCCCCAGTGTGTGGAGCTCCCAGAAAGCCGCAACCGCGAGGTCGCGGTCGCGGGCCACCCGCGCGAGCATGGTGGCGAGCGCCCGACAGACGCCGCGCTCCCACCCGCTCGCCGCGCCGGCCGCCCCGACCGCCTCGTCGAGCGCCTCGCTGAAGCGAAGCTCGACCGCCTCCAGGAGACATTCCACCGGGCTCTCGAACTGGCGCGAGAAGGCGTTGCGGGCGATCCGGGAGTGGGCCGTGATCGCCCCGTTGCTGACCTCCTCGTGGCCGGCCCCGGCGGCAAGGGCCAGCGCCGCGTCGAGCATTCGCCCGCGCTCGTCGTCGCAGGCCCGCGGCGCTCGGCGCCCCCGCGGCTCCACCTCCGGCACGATCGCCGGCAGATCCAGCGCCTGCGACCCGCACAGCGAGAGCAACCACTCCGTCAGCTCCCGGCCGTTGCGGGCGGCCTGCTTGCGGGCGGCACCGACGATCCGGGTGCGCGACACGAACCAGGCCCCGCCCAGGGCGCCGCCGAGGATCGGCGCCGGCATCCGTTCGACGCCCGCCGCGTCGCCGAGCCCGCGATCGAGGATCGCGATCCAGGCGCGCTTCGACTGCTCCAGTGCCTCACCTGCGTCTACGCCCAGCGCCAGCACCTCCCCGAGCGCGAGCCTGGCCTGCGCAGGACGGTCCCTCAGCGCCGCCAGGTAAACCTCGGTGGCCCCGCGGAGAGCGCGGACCGGGTCGACCCCTTCCCGGCGCGACTTGGAGTAGGCGGTCGAGACCCGGCTCGAGATCCACTCGACCACGAGCTCGTGGGTCGCGAGGAAGAGAGGCTCCTTCCCGCCGAAGTGCTGGTAGAGCGTCTTCCTCGACACCCCGGCGAGCCGCGCGACATCGACCGCGGTCGTGCGGTCGTAGCCTTTTCGCATACAGGCCTCGCAGATGGCGCCCTGGAGTCGCATCCTCTGGTTCCGCTCGACGAACTCCCTGGACGCACCGCGCGTCGACGTCAGCTGCGGGTAGAGCGGGCGCCAATCCTTTGGCCCGCACTCGCCCGCGGGCGCGCCGCGACACCCGTCTCGCTCGGGCGCGCCGCGGACGTGGTTGATGTCGCTGGTCATGTCGCGCTCATCTGTCGACGGTCGAGATCGCGACAACAATAGCCTGGCGACAACTCGTTACAGGCCGGGGCCCGGGCTAGGCGATCGCGAACAGCCGCCACTCCCCTGGCACGCCCTTCAGCGAACGCACCCCGCGGTCGGCGAACTCGAGGCCGGAGCCGACTACGAGCTCGCGGACCGTGCTCGAGACGAGGACCTCGCCGGCCACCGCTTCGGCGCCGATACGGGCGCCGATGTTGACCGCGATGCCGCCGACGTCGTCACCGATCAGCTCGACCTCGCCGGTATGGATCCCCGAGCGCACCTGGAGGCCGAGCGACTCGAGCTCGCCGCGCAGCGCGGTCGCGCAGCGGATCGCCCGGGCGGGGCCGTCGAAGGTGGCGAGGAAGCCGTCGCCGACCGTCTTCACCTCACGGCCGCGATGGAGGGTGAGCTGGTGGCGGACGGCGGCGTCGTGGCGCTCGAGCAGGTGGCGCCAGCGGCGATCGCCCAGCGCAGCCGCCGTCGCGGTCGAGTCGACGAGGTCGGTGAAGAGGATCGTCGCCAGCGCCCGCTCCGCCTCGGTGGCGCCGCGGCTGCCGACCAGGAACTCCTCGACCTCGTCGACCAGCGCCGCCGCCACGGTGAACGGCACGTGGTCGGTGCCGGGCAGCTCGACGAAGCGGCTGCCGGCGATCCCGGCGGCGAGATCGCGGCCGAGCGCGACCGGAATCATCCGGTCGCCCGCCGTGTGGAGGACCAGGGTCGGCGCCTTGACCGCCGCCATCGCCACGCGCACGTCGAGCTCGCGGTAGAGATCGAGCAGGGCGATCGCCCCGGCGGGGCTCGTGCCGTAGCGGAGCAGGCGCGCCCACCAGTCTTCGAAGCTCGCTTCGCCGGCGGCGCTCGGCGCCCACAGCTCGACTCCGACCGGGCCGCCCCACTCGTCGCGGACGATCGCCGCCCAGCGGTCGAGCCACTCGGGCGGGATCCCGACCGGGTAGTCGGGCGCTTCGACCATCCGGGCATAGGTCCCGTAGAGGACGAGCGAGCGCACCCGCTCGGGATGGCTGGCCGCGAACAGAACGGACATCGGCCCACCCTCGGAGATCCCGAAGATCGCCGCCCGCTCGCAGCCGGCGGCGTCCATCACCGCCCGCAGGTCGTCCATCGAGTCCTCGAGCGTCGGCGGCGAGCCGCTGCGATCGGAGAGGCCCTGGCCGCGCTTGTCGAAGACGACGAGGCGGGCGAAGGAGGAGAGCCGCCGGAAGAAGGCGGCGATCGTCGGCTCCTCCCAGATCAACTCGACGTGCGAGACGAAGCCGGGCACGAAGACCAGGTCCAACGGGCCTTCGCCATGCACCTGGTACGCGATGCTGACGCCGGCGGAGTCGGCGTATCGGGTGGTCGGTTCCATCGTGCTCGATCCGGGCGCGCCTCCCGGACCGAGCCTACTGCGAGCGGACGCCGCCGGTGCGGGGCTTGAACTGGCCGACCAGCAGCACGATCACGTTCTTGAAGATGAAGAAGGCCGAGCGCAGGGGGGTGAGGAAGGAGGCGCCGCCCTCGCGGGGGAGGAAGCGGACCTGCATCTCTTCGACCGTGAGGCCCTCGCGAAGGGCGAGCTGGAGCGACTCGATCTCGCCGAAGTCGGGCGAGTAGCTGTCGGCGAAGAGGGCCATCACCCGGCGGTTGCCGGCGCGCATGCCGCTGGTCGTGTCGGTGAAGCGCTGGCGGGTGGTGAGGGTGAGGAGGGTGCGGAAGAAGCTGATCCCGAGGCGGCGCGAGAAGGTCGGCCGGTACTCCTCGGCGTCTGGCTCGCCGGGGTCGTGGTAGCGGGAGCCGATCATCAGGTCGGCGTCGCCCTCGGTCAGCCGCTGCAGCAGGCGCTTGACCTCCGCCGGCGGGTGCTGGCCGTCGCCGTCGAGGTGGGCGCAGTAGTCGTAGCCCCCCTGGTAGGCCATCCGGTAGCCGGTCTGCAGGGCGGCACCGAGACCGAGGTTGAAGGGGAGGCTGGCGACCCGGGCCCCGGCCCCGGCGGCCCGCTCGGCGGTGCGGTCGGTGGAGCCGTCGTCGACGACGAGGATGTCGACCTCGGGCATCTGCGCGCGGACGTCGGCGACGACGGCGGCGACCGTGCCCTCCTCGTTCCAGGCCGGGATGAAGATCAGGTTCACGCGGGCAGCATGTCAGAGATCCAGCGCTGAACCTCACGGGCGCCTGCTTGCATTGCGGCGTGGCAATCGCCCGCGCAGCCCTGCTCACGACCGCCCTCGCGGCCCTCGCGCTGATCCTGGTTTCCGGCGGCTCGGACGCCGACCCGCGCACCCCACCGGCCCTGCCGGGGCTGCCGCCGCCGTTCCTCGGGACCACGGTTACCGGGGACGGAGGGCTGACCGCCGCGGTCGACGCCTACGGCGACATGGTCGACCTCCGGCCCGGACCGGCGGGCCCGGCGCTGATCGACAACCCCTCCGCGCGGCAGGCGGCGGGGACGGTGCCCGCAGCCACGGGGATCGTGCCGCGGCTGCGATTCGGCGATGGGCCGGTGCTGCCGCTGTGGCGGGCGGACGCGGTGCGCCAGCGCTACCTGGCGGGGACGAACGTGGTGCGGACGGCGGCGCGGTTCGGGCCGGCGTGGCTGGTGCTGAGGACGGCGGCGAGCGGCGGGGCGCTGGCGATGGTGGCGCGGGTGCGATCGCCCGCCGGCCTGCGGGCGGCGGCATCGGTCGGCGTGAACGTGGCCGGGGGAGCGCGGTGTCGGGAGCAGGGATCGGCTGGGCGGGGCATGGATGCGCCGCTCGAACTCCTTTGCTGGGTGGGGATGCGGCCGGAAGGGAGCGCGGCGGCGTTGTTGGCACGTGCCGGCGCTGCGGACCGCCGCTGGGTGGCGAGGGCGCGGCCGCTCGGGCCCGGCGCGCCGGCGTGGGCGAGGGCGATGTACGAGCGCTCGCTGCTGGTCCTGCGCGCGCTCACCGACGCGCGGACCGGCGCCGTCGCCGCCGGCGCCCGCGACGGCTGGGCCTACGTCTGGCCGCGGGACGCGGCGACCGCGGCGCTCGCCTACGCAGCCGCCGGCTACCGCGGCGAGGCGCGCCGGGTCGCGGGCTTCCTCGCCGGGCTCGGGACGCGGGCCACGGAAGCGGCCCGCTTCGACGACAGAGGCATGCCGGTCCCCGGACGCGGGCCCCAGGGCGACGCCGCGGGCTGGATCGCCGCGGCGGCCAACGCGGCCGCAACCGCAGGACCATCGGCGAGCTCCCACTCCGCCCGACCGGCAAACCGCTCCGCGTTGGACTTTGTGGGTGCTATGGCAACCCAAAAGTCCAACGCGCGGGACCTGCCTGATTATCAGGAGGGATCGCCCGGCGCCTACCTCGGCAACGCGATCGCCAGCGGCGAGCCCGCGGCGTCGATCGCCGCTGAATTCGAGACGAGACGAGGGCTGGTGCGAGTCGCGGGCGACCCGTCGTCCGGCCTCGACTCCGCCGCCGCCTGGGCGGTCCGCCCCTTCTCCTCACCCGCCCTCTACCCGGCGGCGCGCCGCACCCTGCTCCGCCTCGCGAGCCACGCGACCGCCTTCGGCATCACCCCCGGCGAAGCCTGGAGCGGTGGCAGCGACCCCTGGACCGCGCCCACCGCGTGGAGCGCCTGGTCCCTCGCCGCGCTCGGCGACCGCGCCGCGGCGTTGACGCTCCTCGCCGACCTCCACCGCGCCGCGACCCCGGCTGGCGCCCTCCCCGAGCGGGTCGGCGCAAGAACCGGCATCCCCCGCTCGACCACGCCGCTCGCCTGGTCGCACGCCTTCGCGATCCTGGCGCTGCGTCAGCTCTGGCCCGGCCGCTGGCGCCCCTGAGCGCCGCCGCTCAGGGGCGACTCCAGCGGCAGGCGAGAAAGAGCAAACGGAGCGTCCGCGGGGCACCGGGCTCGCCGTCGACGCGGAAGGCGCCGGCCCGCGGCGGCGGTTCGGTCAGCAGGCGCTCGATCAACGGGGCAGCGACGGCGGCGCCAGAGCCGCGCGCCAGCCAGTCCTCGAAGTCGATCTCGAGCGGGTCCACCGTCGACTCCTCGAGCTCGAGCCCGACAGCGGCGCCGGTGGTGCGGAACCATTCCTCGGTCAGGCAGGACCAGTGCGAGGGATCGCGCAGGCGCTCGATCTCCCCCGCCCAGGCGCAGGCGTCGCGGTCGGAGTCGGCGAGGTGATCGGCGACGATCACGAAGCCGCCGGGCCGGACCACCCGCGCCATCTCCTCCAGCACCCGCCGCGGGCCCGGGATGTGGTGGAAGCTGAAGCGGGTGATCGCGCCGTCGAAGCTGGCGTCCTCGAAGTCGAGCGCGGTCGCGTCGCCGAGCGCGAAATCGGCGTTCTCGATCCCCTCTCGCCGGGCCTCCGCGGCCGCCTTCTCGACCATCGAGGGGGTGAGGTCAACGCCGTGGACGCTGCCGACCCGGCCGGCCAGCGCCCGCGAGATCAGCCCCGGCCCGCAGGCGACCTCGAGCCAGCGCGCCGCCGGATCCGCCGGCGCCATCGCCACCAGCGCGTCGAGGGTGTCGGCCCGGGTCGCCACCGGGCTGCGAGCGAAGCTCTCCGTCTGGTGGGTGAACTCGTCCCGGATCGACTCCTCGTACACCGACCTATCGTAAGACCCTCGTGTTTTGTCACCCTGTGGTTGACAAAGGGCGAACGGTTGGCGGGGCTACTGCGGCGGCAGCGCGGCGAGGGCCGCGGCGACGGCGGCATCGGCCGTATCGACGACCTCGACCCCCGGGGCGCCCTCCATCTGCCCGCGGCCGCTCAGGGTCCAGCTCCGCAGCGCGACCACGGTGCGGCCGAGCGCCCGCGCGTGGCCGATCTCGCTCAGCGTCCCCCACTCGCCGCCGACCGCGATCACGACCTCGCCCGAGGAGACGACGGCGACGTTGCGGGCGTGGCCGATCCCGGTCGCGACGACATGCGAGCAGAACGGGTTCGCTTCGCCGACCTCGTGGCCGGGGACGATTCCGAGGACGACCCCGCCGGCGCCGGCGGCGCCACGGGCGGCGGCTTCCATCACGCCGCCCCCGCCGCCGCAGACCACGGTGACGCCGGCGAGCGCCAGCAGCCGCCCGACCTCGGCGGCGAGCTCCCATGCCTCAGACCCCTGCTCGGCCGCACCGGCGCCGATCACCGCGACCTGGCGCCGCCGCCGGGCGGCGGGACCCGGTGCCTGCTCGCTCAAGCCGCCCGCCGCTCCGCCGCCGACCGCGGCGACGACCCGGATGCGGCCAGCATCATCCCCATCAGCTCCAGCGCCCCCGCCTTGTGCAGCGGCTCGTTCAGGTTCCCGCACTTCGGGCTCTGCACGCAGGAGGGACAGCCGGACTCGCAGGGGCACTCGGCGATCAACCGCTCGGCATCGCCGAGCAGGCGCTCGAACTCGCGGTAGCCGCGCTCGGCGATCCCGACCCCGCCCGGGTAGCCGTCGTAGATGAAGATCGTCGCCCGCCCGGTCTGGAAGTGGACGTTGGTCGAGAGGCCGCCGATGTCCCAGCGGTCGCACATGGCGAGCAGCGGCAGGACAGCGATCTGCCCGTGCTCGGTCGCGTGCAGCGAGCCGAGCAGGGCGTCGCTCGGCAGCGCGCCGGAGAGCGCCGGCGGCAGCACATACCAGAGCGCCTGGGTGACGAAGCTCTGCTCGGGCAGCTCGAGTCCGACGATGTCGATCGGCTCCTGCTCGGCGATCGAGACGCGCTGGAAGGCGATCACCTGCTCGCTGACCGAGACCTCGCCGAAGTTGAGCTCGACCCCCGCCACCTGGCGCTGCTCGCGGAGCCGTTCGACGTAGATGTCGGTCTCCTTTTTCGGCCGCGTGTACCAGTCGCCGTCGAAGCGGGAGACGATCGCCCGCCGCTCCTCGACGTCGAGCCGCTCGACCTCGTAGGAGCGGCCCAGGTGCAGGTAGACGGCGCCGGGGTGGACGGTGGTGAAGGCGCGCTCCGCCTCGACCAGCCCCAGCATCTCGCCCGAGTCGCGCTCGATCACCGCGACCGAATCGGCCGAGGCGGAGCGCAGGGCGATCCGCGAGGCGACGAACTCGGGACGCCGGGGGGCGATCCTGCCCCCCAGATCGCGCAGCTCACCGGCCGCCAGCAGCCGCTCCGCCCGCTGGCGCCACTCCGGCCCGAAGACCTCGTCGTCCTCCGGCCCAAGCGGCAGCTCGTAGGCGGCCGCGAGCAGGTGGCGGGCGGCGATCTGCTCGTTGCCGTGGTCGAGGATCGCCGCCTCGACCGGCCGCCCGAGGAACTCGTCGGGATGGCGGCAGAAGAACTGGTCGAGGGCGTCCTGGCCGGCGACGTAGACCGCGAGCCCGCGGCGGCGCCGCCCTGCCCGGCCCCACATCTGCCGCAGGCTGGCCACCGTCCCCGGGAAGGTGACGCAGATCGCCGCGTCGAGCTCGCCGACGTCGATCCCGAGCTCGAGGGCGTCGGTCGCGACCACCGCCAGCAGCTCGCCGGCCG